>DASTCC010000273.1:0-9600 GCA_035711465.1 Vicinamibacterales bacterium | reverse complement strand
GACCGAGCAGGAGCGCCGCCCTTTCAACCGCCCGGCGAACCAGAACCGCCGCCGCTGCGTCTAACTGCCAGTTCCCATGAACTCTTCAGGGGAGTGAGGCATGGACCTGCGGCACGGGACGCTCGACCTCTTCGTTCTCCGCGCGCTCGCGGACGGCCCGCGGCATGGCTACGCGGTCATCGCCTGGCTGCGCGACATCTCCGGCGGCGAGCTCGACGTCGAGGAAGGCGCGCTCTACCATGCCTTGCACCGGATGGAGCGGCGCGGCTGGCTTGCCGCCGAGCTGGGTCCGTCGGAGAACAACCGCCAGGCGCGCTTCTACCGGCTGACGGCGATCGGCCGCCGCGAACTGCAGCGCGAAACCCGCCTCTGGACGCGCTACGCCGACATGGCGGCGCGCATTCTGCAGCCACGCCGGGGGCGCGCGTGACTCCCGGCGACGATCGCGACGACCGCGCCCGGCAGATCGACGCCGAGCTGCGCTTCCACCACGCGCAGACGATCGCCGAGCTGCGCCGTCAGGGCCTGTCGGCCGAGGAGGCCGAGCGCGAAGCGGCGCGACGGTTCGGCGATCGCGACCGCTGGCAGGATCGTCTGGTCCGCGACGCGATCGCGCGTCCGCCCTGGCGAACCCGTCTCCGGTCCGCGCTCTCGATCGGCGCCGCCGCCGCCGCGCGCGACGTCCATTACACCGCGCGCGTCTTCCTGCGCGCGCCGTTGTTCACGCTGTCGACGACGGCGGTGTTCGCGCTCGGCCTGGGCGCCATCGCCATCGTCCTGGCCGTCATCCATGGCCTGTTGCTGACGCCGCCGCCGTACCCCGACGCCGATCGCCTCGTCTACATCTGGGGCCGCAATCCGAATGTCCGCGCCGGCTATGTCAACCTGCCGACGTCGGAGCCGGATCTGGACGATTGGCGGCGCGGCGCCACCCGGCTCGCGTCGGTCGGCGGCGCCGTGCCGGAAGACGTCACGCTGACCGGCAGCGGCGAGCCGGAACGGCTCGCGGCCTCGGCGGTCGCCGGCGATCTCTTCGACGCGCTGGGCGTTCGCGCGCTCTACGGCCGCACGCTCGGCGCCGGCGACGCCAGCGACGGATCGCGGCCGGTCGTGCTCGGTCACGCGCTCTGGCAACGCCGCTTTTCCGGTGACCCGTCGGTCGTCGGCCGCACCATCACGCTCGACGGCCGGGCGCACCGCGTCGTCGGCGTCATGCCGGCGGGCTTCGAGTTCCCGCGCATCGAGGAGATTTCGGCGAACTACGGCTTCGCGGCGGAGATCTCGATCTACGTTCCGTGGCGCACCGGCGCCGCCGGGCCGCCGGTGCGTGGCAACCGCTATCTGGTGTCGGTGGCGAGGCTTCAGCGCGACGCAACGCTCGACGCCGCTGCCCGGGAAGTCTCGTCGATCGCGACGGCGTCAGGGGCACGCTCGCCTGCTGCGTCCGGCGGCGACGTTTTCGCGCTCGTGCCATTCCAGGAGCAGGCCATTGGCGGCGTGCGGACCACGGTCTGGCTCGTCGCCGCCGCGGCCGTGGTCGTCCTGGCGATCGCGTGCCTCAACGTCGCGCACTTGCTGATCGTGCGCCTGCACGGACGGCGTCACGAGCTCGCGGTCCGGCGGTCGCTCGGCGCGAGCCGTGCCTCGCTGCTTCGTCAGGTGCTGATCGAGGCGCTGATGCTCGGCACGATTGGATGCCTTGCCGGCGTCGTCGGGGCGTTGCTTCTCCTGAATGCCCTGCGCCGGTTCGCGCCGCCCGATCTGCCCCGGCTCGACGCCGTCGTCTTCGGCGGCGGCACGCTGGCTTCGCTGCTGGCGGTCACAATCGCGTGCGCGCTGTTCGTCGCCGCGATCGCCGCGGCGTCGATCCGCGGCCGTTCCGCGCACGTCTCGCTCCGCGACTCCGGACGGACGTCGACGACGGCGGCGCGGTCGAGCCGATGGCTGATTGGCGCGGAGGTCGCACTGAGCGTCGTACTGCTGCTGTCGGCGGGGCTCCTCGTCCGTTCGCTGTGGCGCGTGCTGCTGACGGCGCCGGGGTTCGACGCGAGCCGGGTCCTGACGTTCCAGGTGTCGCTGCCAGCGGAGCGCTATCCCACGGGCGAGGATGTGCGGCGCGGCTACGACAGGTTGATCGATGCCGTGCGCGCGGTTCCGGGAGTGGATCAGGCGGCCTACACCTGGCAGCTGCCGATGAGCGGCACCGTCGGATCGACGAGCTACACCCGCGCCGACGGCGAAAGCGCGATGGCGATCATCCATCGCGTCTCGCCGGAGTACTTCGATGCGATGGGCATTCGGCTCGTGCGCGGGCGTGGTCTCGTGAACGACGGCGACCTGCCGCCGGTCGTGGTCAACGAAGCGCTGGCGCGCACGCAGTGGCCGGGCCGCGATCCGATCGGCGAGGTCGTCACCGTCAACGCGATGCGCAGCCGGATCGTCGGCATTGTCGGCGACGTCAGGCACGGCACGCTCGAGCAACCGCCGGCGCCGGAGATGTACCGGCTCGCCTTCCTGCGATCGCTCTTCATCGTCGTCCGCACCAGCGCGGCGCCGCCGGCGCAGCTGCTGCCAGCGATTCGCGCGGCGGTCGGCAGCGTCGACGCCGCCGTGCCGTTGAGCGACGTCCGGACCATGGCCGATCGCCTCGCCGGCACGACGTCGCGGCGCCGGTTCGTCGCCGCGGCGATGGGCATGTTCGCGGCGATCGCGATGACGCTTGCGCTCGCCGGCCTCTACGGCGTCACCGCGATGCTGGTCGCGCGCCGCCGCCGCGAAGTCGGGATTCGGATGGCGCTCGGCGCGACGCCGACGTCGGCGGTCGGCCTGCTGATGGGACAGGCCGGCGCGGTCATCGCGATCGGCGCCGGGATAGGTGTCGTCCTCGCCGCGCTTTCGGCGCGCTATCTGCGCCAGTTCCTGTTCGAAACCTCGCCGCTCGACGCGACGACGTACATCGTCGTCATCGCCGCACTGACTGGCGCTGCCGCGATCGCCGCGTATCTGCCGGCGCGGCGGGCGGCCGCGGTCGATCCGGCCGTGGTGCTGCGGCAGCAGTGATCGGCTGAGAGGCCCCTGCAGGCCCGCGAGGCCGTACTATTCGGGCATGCTGCACATCGGCATCCTCGCGCACAGCGCCGACGGCGCCGCGCTGTGCTTTCTCGAGATGATCCGCGCCGCTTCGGCCAGGCTGGGCGCCCACGAACACCCGGAAGTCACGTTGTCGATCCTGCCGATGGGCCCGACGCTCGCGCACTACGCGCGGCACGATCTCGGCGCCGTCCGCGCGCATCTGGCGCGAACCGCCGGTCGCCTCGCGGCCGCAGGATGCGACTTCTTCGTCTGCCCCGATAACACCGCCCACATCGCGCTCGAGCTGGCGGGCGAGCCGCTGCCGCTTCCGGGTCTGCACATCGCGGCGATCGTCGCCGCCCGAGCGAAGGCGGACGGACGCCGATCGGTCGCGCTGCTCGGCACGAAGTGGACGATGGAGGGACCCGTCTATCCCGCGGCGTTCGCGAAGCGGGGCCTCACGATGCGCACGCCGTCTCCCGAGGATCGCCGGATCGTCGACGACGTGATCTTCGACGAGCTGTGCCAGGGCGTGGTGAGCGAGCGGTCGAGGTCGGAGTACGTCCGCATCATCGACGCGCTGAAGCAAGAGGGTTGCGATGCGGTCGCGCTGAGCTGCACCGAACTGCCGCTGCTCGTGACGCCCGAGATCTCGCCGCTGCCGACGCTCGACTCGACGCGGCTGCTCGCGCGGGAAGCCGTCGCCGCGGCCATCGACGATCGACGGCCGGCGTGGCGCGGTGGACCTTGACAGCCCCTCGCTATCCGGATACTCGTGATAGCGCGAGATGACCGGAAACGACCAGACGCAGCCGTCCGACGCCGACGGCAGCGGCGCGGAAGCGCGGCGCTCGCCGACGCCGGGCGACGCGCCGACCTCGCATGACGCCGGTCCGTACGGACACCCGTCGCACATCGGTCCCTTCCGAATCCTCCGCCGCATCGGCGAAGGCGGCATGGGCATCGTCTACGAGGCCGAGCAGGATCGGCCTCATCGCCTCGTCGCGCTGAAGATCGTTCGACCGGGCATCGTGCCGGCCGACGTGCTCCGCCGGTTCGAGCTCGAAGGTGAGTTCCTCGGACGGCTCCAGCATCCGGGCATCGCGCAGATCTATCAGGCCGGCGTCGAGGAGACCGAGTACGGACGGCAGCCCTACTTCGCGATGGAGCTCGTTCGGGGCAAGCGGCTGGACGAGTACGTCCGCTCCCACGCGAAGAGCCTCCGCGAGAAGCTGCTGCTCGTCGCGGATCTGGCCGACGCGGTGCAGCATGCGCACCATCGCGGCATCATCCACCGCGATCTCAAGCCCGCCAACATCCTCGTCACCGAGTCCGGCGAGCCCAAGATTCTGGACTTCGGCATCGCCCGCGCCGCGCACGGCCACCTGGTGGCCACGGTGCAGACCGTTGCCGGCGAGGTGCTGGGCACGGTCAGCTACATGAGCCCGGAGCAAATCGCCGGCGACATGTCGGGGCTCGACACCCGCTCGGACGTCTATGCGCTCGGCGTCATTCTTTATGAGGTAATCGCGGGCCGGCCGCCCTACGAGCTGGATCGCAAGTCGCTCGCCGAGGCCGCGCGCGTCATTCACGAGGTCGAGCCGACGCGGCTCCGCACGGTGTCGCGCGACGTTCCCGCCGACGTCGAGACCATCGTCGCCAAGGCGCTGGCGAAGGAGAAGGAGCGGCGCTACAGCTCGGCCGCAGACTTCGCCGACGACATCCGCCGCTTCCTGCGCGACGAGCCGATCGCGGCGCGCCCCCCGAGCGCCGCCTACCAGGTGCGCAAGTTCGCGCGCCGGCACAAGGCAATCGTCGCCGGCGTCGCCGCCTGCGTCGTGGTGCTGATCATCGGGGTCGCCGCGACGCTGTGGCAGGCCGGGGTGGCGCGTGCCCGCGCCCGCGACGCGGAGCTCGAGAAGGCCAAGGCCGAGGCGGTCACGGGCTTTCTGACAGAGATGCTCGAGTCGGTGGATCCGTCGCAGGCGAAGGGCCGCGACGTCACCATGCGCGACGCGCTCGACGCGGCCACGGCGCGGATCGACGCGGGCACGATGACGGCGCAGCCCGAGGTCGAGATCGCGGTTCGCAATGTGATCGGCCTCACCTACGCCGGCCTCGGCCTGCTCGAACCTGCCGAACGGCAGCTTCGCGCCGCCATCGCCGCCGGCGCGCGATCGAACGCCAAGCCCGGACTTCGCGGCGACTCCTACGCGCGTCTGGTCAACGTGCTCTACGAGTCGGGCAAGTTCAAGGAGGCCGAGATGGCCGCGGAGGAGGCCTTGAAGCTCCGCCGCGAAGCCTTCGGTCCGTCCAATCGGGACGTCGCCTCGAGCCTCGACGACCTCGGCGCGGTGATCATGGCGCAGGGCGACGCCGATCGGGCCGAGCCGCTGATGCGCGAGGCTCTCGCGCTCAAGAAGTCGATCCTGCCGGCCGACGATCCGAAGATCGCCGTCGCGCTCAACAACCTCGCCTTCCTGACCTGGCGGAAAGGCAACGCGAAGGAAGCGGAGACGATGTTCCGCGAGGCGCTGGCGATCGATCGGCGCAGGAGCGAGGACAACCCCGAGATCGCGATTCGCCTCACCAACATCGCGGTGACGCTGCGTGATCAGAACAAGCCGGAGGAAGCCGAGCCGCTCGTCCGCGAAGCGATCGCGATCCAGCGCCGCATCCTCGGCGACGAACATCCACAGCTCGCCAACACGCTGGACACGCTCGCCGGCACCTTCGAGGATCGCGGCAACCACGCGGAAGCGGAGCGCATCCTGCGCGAAGCGCTCGCGATCGCAGTCGCCGCCGGCGTCCAGAACGATCAGGCGCGCCTCAACGGCAATCTCGGCTGGGTGCTGTGGAAGTCCGGCAAGTACGCCGAGGCCGAGCCGATGCTGCGACTCGCGGTCGAGAGCATCGCCAGGACCTACGGGCCGACGCACCGCAACATGCGGATCGCGACCTCGCATCTCGCGCACGCGTTGAACAGCCGCGGCGACACGGCGGCGGCCGAAGCGACAGCCAACGACGCGCTCGGCCGCTTCCGCAAGGTCCCGACCGATCGCGCCGTGGTCACCGCGCTCGTCGCGCTCAGTCACGCGTTGATCGCCGGCGGTCGTCTCGACGAAGCCGCGCCGCATCTTCGCGAGGCGCTGTCCACGTTCGCGGGCCCGGTGCCGGTGCCGATCCGGTTTGCATGGATGAAGGGCGAGGCGGAGAGCACGCTTGGCGGCGTGCTGGCGGCGCAAGGACAGCCTGCGGAAGCCGAGAAACTGCTGCTCGCGGGTTACGAAAGTCTACGCGGCCAGCGCGCGACGCCGCCGGCGCGAGTGCGGATCGCGATCGAGCGGTTGATTGCCTTCTACGATGCCGCCGGCCGGCCGTCGGAGACCGCAGCGTGGCGCAAGCGGCTGGAGGATGTCGATGGATCCCGCGGCGGCCGGTGAGCCGCTCTACTTGGGCTGCGTCTCCGCGCGCCAGTTCAAGATCACCCGCAGACGCCCGACGACCGTGTCGTCGCGCACCATCAGGAATCGCTGGCCGTCCTTCGTGACGTCGTAGTTCGCCATGGTGATGCCGGCGCCGTAGGCGTAGGGCCGGGAGAACAGCTGCCGCGGCGCCGAGAGGCGAACGTCGCTGCCGGTAAAAGTGAGACCGACGGCCATCATGCGATCGCCGATGCGGTAGAAGATCTCGCTGCCGTTCGGATTCCAGGCCGCCTGCGATCCGCCGTCGCTCGAGACCTGCAGACGCCGCTCCGGTCCGGGGAACGGCCGCAGGTAGACCTCGTTTCGTTGCGACTGATTCGAGACATAGACGAGCCATCTGCCGTCCGGCGACAGCCGCGCGCCCGCTTCGTACGCCGGCGTATGCACGATCGGCGTCGCCTTCCCCATGTCGGCCAGCGGCGCCATCATCAGATCGAAGCTGCTGTCCGGCGTGCTCCGGTTGAACACCGCCGTCTGCCCGTCCGCCGTCACCGAGCCCGGATAGTCGAACTCCGTCGTCCCCGTCAGCGTCCGGCCCTCCCCGCCGCTGTCGGTGTCCTGCAGCCGGAGGCCAACGCCGCTGCGGTGCATCACCGTCCGGCCATCAGGCAGCCACATCGGAAAAGCGTTGGCGGTCGCCGCAAGCGTCGGCACGCGCTCGATCGCGTCGCGCCGGAGATCGTGAACCCAGATCGCGCCCGCCTGGACGACGACGCGCGTGCCATCGGGAGAGATGCGCGGGTTCATGTAGCTTCGCGCCGGTTCGCTCACCGGTTCTTCGACGCCGTCTCGCGACACCCAGACGAGGCGGCGTTGAGGCGCGTCCGGCGGAAACACCATCAGACCTGCCGGCGAGACATCGCCAACCGGGATGCCGCCGCCGAGGTCGGGCACGTTGTCCATCACCAGCGCCGGCGATCCGATCGGACGCAGCGCCGCCGCGTCGAACGCCGTGGCGAGCATGCGATCGTCCCGATAGAAGAAGAGACGGCCTTCCGGTCCGATCTTGCCGCGCGAGGCCTGATCGAGCACGACCCGGCGTTCGAGCGTCTCGAGGACCAACGCCTCGACGCGCGACCCGCCGCTGGCCTCGACCGTGAACAGCACCGTTCGCCCGTCCGGCATCACCGCCGGCCACGCGTGGTACTGCTCGCCATCGGCGCGCTTCGTTAACTGCTGTGGCTCGGCGGTGCCGCGCACCGACCACAGACTGCCGGCGCGGGTGTAGACGATGCGGCCGTCGGCGGCCCAGGTGAGGCCGTACAGCAGGCTGGCGTCGCGGGCGACCTGCGTGATCAGCCCATCCGTGAGCGATGCGGTTCGCAGCTCGCCGCCGGAGGTCACGAATACCACCGCCCGCCCGTCGGGCGAAAACGCCGCGGTCGTCGCACCGAGCGATCCGCGCACCGGCGCAGCCTCGAACTCATCGAGTCTGCGGAGATAGAGCTGCCGGCTGCCTCCGGACGTGCCGATGAACGCAATCGACCGGCCGTCGGGCGACGCGATCACAGTGGTCGCGTTGGACGGAAACAGCTCCAGGCCGCCAGGCAGCATCAACTCGAGCCGCGTCGTCCGCGCCGCGTCCGTCGCGGCGGCGCCACCATCGCGCCACAATCGCCAGCCCAAGCCGATCGCAGCGGCCAGGGCGACCGCGGCGATCGCCCACGGCAGATACGAGACCGCGGTCGCGCGTGACGGCGCGGACGTCGCAGAGACGTCGGCATCGCCCGACGACGACGTGGCGGCAAGCTCTTCCAGCTCGATCCGCGCATCGCCGGCATGCCGCAGCCGCCGCACGACGTCGCGCGCGAGACAGCGCCGCAGCAGTCGGCGTACCGGCGCCGGGGTGTTATCGGGCAGCGCGTTCCAGTCGGGGTCGCGCGTCAGCACCGACGCGATCGCGTCCGAGGCGGTCGCGCCGGCGAAGGCGCGCCGGCCGGTGAGCATCTCGTAGCACACGCACCCGAACGCCCAGAGATCGGCACGCGAGTCGACGGTCTGTCCGCGCGCCTGCTCCGGACTCATGTACGCGGGCGTGCCGAGGACGATCCCGGCCCGCGTCATGCCGGGCGACGTCAGCGCCGACGACTCGCTCGATCCGAGCGCGGAGTCCGCGAGCTTGGCGAGGCCGAAATCGAGGACTTTGACCGAGCCGTCGGCGCGCACCTTGATGTTGGCCGGCTTCAGATCGCGATGGACGATGCCCTGCTCGTGGGCGGCCTCGAGCGCGGCGGCGATCTGCGTCGCAATCGCCAGCGCCTCGTCGGCCGGCAGCGCGCCCTGCGCGATCCGATCCGCAAGGGTCGGCCCTTCGACCAGCTCCATCACCAGCGCGCGCGAGGCGCCGCTCTCCTCGAGTCCGTAGATCTGCGCGATGTGCGGGTGGTTGAGCGACGCGAGCAGCTTCGCCTCGCGCTCGAAGCGGCTCAGACGGTCTGGATCGTCGGCGACCGACTTCAGCAGCGTCTTGAGCGCGACGGTTCGCTCGAGGCGGGTATCGCGGGCCGCGTAGACCTCGCCCATCCCGCCCTCGCCCAGCTTGGCGACGACTTCATAGGGCCCCAGTCTGGTTCCGACGTTCATTGCTGGGAACGGCGCGACGCTGGCGATCCGGCGGGGAGGGTCACGGATGTGGCGCCATTGTAGTCGGTTCGCGCGGCCGCCGCGGGCCGGGGCGGCCTAACCAACCGTCGCCGCCGCCGTCAAAAGTACCAGTTTGTAGAAGATATAGACTGTCGGCATGGCGAAGGGCGACTGGCTCGGCGAGTTCGAACTCTGCGTGCTCCTGGCGGTGGCGCAGCTGGGCGACGAGGCTTACGGCATGCGGGTGCGGCAGCAGATCGAGGCGCGCACCGGGCGCGGCGTGGCGATCGGCGCGGTCTATGCGACGCTGGCCCGGCTCGAGGAACAGCGGCTGGTCTCCGCGCGCGTCGGCGCGCCGCAACCGGTGCGCGGCGGCCGGGCCCGCAAATGCTACCGGCTGACGCCGTCGGGCGATCGCGCGCTTGCCGCGGCGACCGGAATGTTGAAGCGGATGATGGCC
>DASTCC010000272.1:0-4109 GCA_035711465.1 Vicinamibacterales bacterium | reverse complement strand
GCCGCCGCCGGCGGCGCCCGAGCTCACCGAGAAGCTCGATCCGTCATCCGAGTACACCGCCAGGCCGTCCTGAATGCCGTACGTCAGCGGGCTCGTCGTGTCGACGACGCGCGACTTGAGCAGCGAGCCGACGACGCGATTGCCGGTGCCGGCCGCCTGGGCGGAGACGCCGTGCGTGAGGCCGAAGTCGATCGCGAAGTCCGACGCGCTGCCGGCGGTGATGAACACGCCGCCCTGGCGAATGAACTGGTCGAGATGCTGCAGACCGTTCCAGCCGAGGCCGGGCCGCATGTCGTCGGTCTCGTCGATCCTGCCGATGTTCGGCGTCAGCGGCGTCGTCTTCCAGGGGATCGGATCGCGGAACATCGGCCGGCCCTCGATCACGGCCAGGCCGTTGCCGCCGCCGGGCGCAAAGATGATGACGTCATACTTCGCGCGCAGATTGCTGTCCTTCGACACGTCCTGCGTGCTGATGTAGTCGAATGGCAGGCCGGCCTGATCGAAGGCGAGCCGCCACCAGCCTTCGGTCTGCGTGCTCTGCCAGGTGTGCATCAGCGCCACGCGCGCGGCGCGCGCCGGGTGGGTCTTCACCGATGGCGCGCTCGCGATCGGATGCGCCTTGATGCCGAGCTCCGAGGTCACCTTGTGCAGTTCCGCGGCCGGCACCTTCGAGACCAGGAACGAACCGCGCGCGAAGCTGACGCCGCCCGATTCGAATGGCTCCTCCGCCACCTGAATGTCCGCGTCCTTCAGCCGGTAGCGCAGCGTCAGCAGCGCGCTGTCGGCGTTGTGGTTGATCGCGACGAGCGCCGGATCCGGCCCGGCCGCCGCGGCGCCGCCGCCGCCGGCAGCCGCACGGCCGACGATGCCGCCTTCGGCGCGGACGGCCGTGGTGATCTTCTCCACCGGCACCTCGAGCACCTGCGTGTCCATCGTCCGCACGGCCTGGACGCCGAAGCCTTCGGGGAAGGTCCAGCCGGTGTCGTCGTACGGGTTGGACTGCGGATCGTTGGGCGCCCAGTACTGATAGTCGAGCAGCGCGTCGGCGATGCGGGAGTACGGCTGATCCATCCGGATGATGTAGGAGCCGGCCGGGAACTCGCGCGTCTCCGTCTGCGGGCGCGCCGGCGCTTCCGGCTGGTCCTGTTCGCCGCCGGCGCCGCCGCCGCGGCCGCCGCCTGCCCCGCCGCGTCCCGCGCCGCCGCGACCGCCGCCGGCATCACCGCCGCGCCCAGCCGACGCGCTTCGCCGCACCGGGACCTGGATCTTGAAGGCGGCCGTGGCGCGCGAGACCTCGACGTGCTGCTTCTGCAGGATGCGCAGGAGCTCGGCCTGCGAGCCGTAGCGCGGATCGCTCGCCGGCAACACGTAGGCCGCCGGGCCCTCGGTATGCGCCTTCACGATCGAGCGCTTGCTCTTCTCGTAGAAGTTGCGCATGAAGAGCAGTTTGTTCGTCGCGAAGTGATTCAGGGAGACCAGCAGCCCGGTCTGCTCGTAGTTGTTGTTGTTGCGGAGCGACCAGCGCACGCGCGGCAGCGGCGGATTCTGCCGGTACCAGGTGCGCGAGGTCTGATTCGGCGAGAGCGTGCGCTCCTCGGTGTCGGCGCTGCCGCCGTTGCCGAACGTCTCGTAGAGCCGGCTGATGCCGTTGTGCATCGCGGCGATGAACATCAGATAGCCGGGCGACCAGGTGTCGAACGTGCCGAACGCGAAGACGCCGGGCATGCCCAAACGGGTCATTTCCTGCACGTTGTGCCAGCCGATCAGCTGCCACTCGTTGGCGAGCAGCGGATCGATCCACGCGTTGTACGGGCCGTCGCCGATGGTGTTGTCGTAGAGGTACGGCACCGACTCGTGGAGATCGTGGAGCACCTGCGCCTTCCAGCCGACGTAGGTGTTGAGCACGTTCTCGGTGAGCTTGAGCGTCACGCCCATGGCGTCGCGGTTGTTGTCGTGCGCGACGTACTTGCCCCAATAAATGAGATTCGGCACCGTCCGGCCGGGGTTGGCTTTCTTGTACTCGTAGAGATCGACCATCCGATCGCGGCCGTCGACTTCGACGACCGGCGTGATCAGGGTGATCAGATTGTCGCGGATGTGGCGGACGTAGGCCGAGTCGTCGACGGCGAGCCGGTAGGCCAGCTCCATCAGCGCCGTCGGCGCCCCCGCCTCGCCCGAGTGAATCGTGCCGGTGATGTAGTACACCGGCGCGACGCGGCGGGCGATGGCGTCGGCGGCGGCGTCATCGAGATTCAGCAGCCGCGGATCGGCGAGCTTCTCGAGATCGGCGCGGTTGGCGTCGATGCGCTTGATCAGCGCCTCGGACGCGACGGCGACCGCGATCATCTCGCGGCCCTCCTCGCTCTGGCCGATCGAGACCACCTTCACACGCGGCGACGCCTTCTCGAGCATCCGCATGTACTCGTGGACTTCCTTCGTATATGGCAGCTTGCCGGGCGCGCCGGCGATGTCGCCGAGCACGGCTTTCGGCGTCGGCACGTTCTTCGAGGCCGGAAGGTAATCGACGAGCGGCGAGAGGAAGAACGTCTCCGTCGTGTATTCCTTGATCTTGGCCGTGTAAGCCTCGTCGATCGGCTGATTCGGATCGCGGCCGGGCTTGGCCGAGGCCGGATCGCTGGTGGACGCCGGCGGCGCGGAGGACCGCGACTGATCGGCGAGCACGAGCGCGGGCATGGCGGCGAGCACGCAGCCGATGAGCGCGCGACGGAGCAATCGGAAACGGAGCATGGACACCTCGAGAAAAGACGCGGGCATTCTATCGCGACGGGCCGATCGCGCGGCGTCGCCATAGACTAGGCAGGTGACGCGTGCCCACCTGCGGACGACGATGCCGCTCGTTTTCGCCGTCTGCACGCTGGCGCGACCGGCCGCCGCGCAAGATCCGGTGACCGTCGGGCGGCCGAGCCTGCCGCCGCCGGTGGTCGGCGCGGCGCCCGAACGCGCGTGGCCGACCGCGATGGCCGACTCCCTGCGCCTGCTCGCACTCGAGCACGGCCTGCGCCTCGCCTTCCAGGAAAAGACGCGCCGCGAGCTCGAGGGCGCCTTCGTCGGCGACTACCTCCGCTCGGTGCACGTTCCGGACGATTGGGACGACGGCGACAGCTGGTTCGTCAACTACGTCGGCCACCCGATCCATGGCGCCGCGGCGGGCTACCTGTGGCGCGACGCGACCGGCGTCCGCGGCAGCACGCAGTTCGGCCTCAGCAAACGCTACTGGGCGTCGATCGGCAAGTCGGGCGCGTGGATTGCCGGCTACAGCCTGCAGTTCGAGTTCGGCCCGATCAGCGAAGCCTCGATCGGCAACGTCGGCATGACGCCGGATACCCGCGGCTGGGTCGACCACGCCGTCACCCCCGCCGTCGGCACTGGCCTGATGGTGGCCGAAGACGCGATCGATCGCTACTTGATCAGGTGGATCGAAGACCGCGTCGGCAATCGCGTCTTCCGCGCGAGCATCCGCATGCTCTTCAATCCCTCGCGCGTGCTCGCGAATACGGCCCAGGGCCGTCTTCCCTGGCATCGCGCGGATCGGCCGTTGATGACGCGGCGGTGAGTCAAAAGAGCTTCTGGATCTTTTCACCCTGCAGCACATGCAGCACATGCAGGAGGCGGTAAGTCTTCGGTCACGCTGGCCACAAGAGGTTTGAACGTTGAAGAACTCTTGATCTTTCAAATCAAACTGCGAAAGCCTCGACCAGAATCCGCTGCGCATCGGCGCTGGTCACAGGCCGCGGATTCGTGTACGTCCCCGCGCCAGCGACGAGGTCGGCCGCGCGGTCGATGTCCTCGCGACGAACACCAATCGCCCCAAGCGAACGCGGCAAGCCGAGTCGTCGATTGAGCGCCAGCAATCCGTCTGCCGCGTTCGGCGCACCCAGTGCCGAGGCGACGACGCGCATCGCATCAGGCGCCGCATCGGTGTTGAAGCGCACCACGTGCGGCAGGACGATCGCGTGCGTCAGCGCGTGCGGCAGGCCGAACGAGCCGCCGAGCACGTGACACAGCTTGTGATGCAGGCCCATCGCGACCTGCCCGAGCGCCGTCCCCGCGAAGTGCGCGCCCACCAGCGCGCTGGCGCGCGCCTCCAT
>DASTCC010000271.1:0-18455 GCA_035711465.1 Vicinamibacterales bacterium | reverse complement strand
CGCCGGCCATCGCCGCGTCGATCAGCGGGCTGATGTCCGGCCAGATCTCGGACCAGATGTCGTAGAAGCGACGGCCGAGCGCCCGCGGGTGCTTGGAGCCGAGGATCTCGGCGTACGGATCGTTGTAAAGAAAGCCCAGTGACTCGCCCCAGGCGACGAACATCGGGAACCGCGACTGCAGCAGCAGGCCGACGACGGATCGGAGCGATTGCGGCCAGGTGTCCGGGGGACCGAGCGGAGAGTCCGACCAGTCGTGCGCGCGCATCAGCGCGCCGACCTGCCCGCCGCCGGCGAGGAACTCGAGAGTCCGTTGCATCGGGTGATGAAGCGGCCTGTGACCGACCAGCGTGGCGTTCGCCGCCGCCGCAACGAGCCGACAAATCCATCGTAGCCGATGCGGCCGCCCGGCAACCGGAGTATGCTGCGCGGCACCACACCGAGGCCGGAATCGCGCGGCACCCCGGCATGCCGCGGCCGCCGCCAGAATCGGAGGAACGGGATGGACACGAGCACGCTCATCGAGAGCACGAAGGTCACCCTGCTCGCGGTGGCCTGGAAAGTCGCCGGCGCGCTGGTTCTCTGGCTGGTCGGCCGCTTGCTGATCGGGACTGGCGTCGGCCTGCTGCGGCGCACGCTGGCGGCGCAGAAGTTCGATCCGACCTTGAGCGCTACCTGCAGACCGGCCTGATGCTGGTGCTGAACATCGCGCTCATCGTCGCCATCCTTGGCTACTTCGGCGTCGAGACGACGACGTTCGCGGCGCTGCTCGCGGCCGGCGGCGTCGCCATCGGCGTCGCCTGGGGCGGTCTGCTCGCGAACTTCGCGGCCGGCGCGTTCCTGGTCTTCCTGCGGCCGTTCAAGGTCGGTGATTTCGTCTCTGCCGGCGGCGTCACCGGCACCGTGGACGCGATTGGTCTCTTCGGAACGACGATCAGCACGCCCGACAACGTGCTCACCATCGTCGGCAACAACAAGGTCTTCTCCGACACTATCCAGAACTTCTCGGCAAATCCCTATCGCCGCGTCGATCTGACGGCGACGATTCACAACAACGTTGATCATCGTCAGGCAATCGCGCTCTTGAAGGACCGGCTGGCGCGCATCCCGAACGTGCTGGCGTCGCCCGCGCCCGATGTCGATCTGCTCCAGTTCACGCCGGCTGGCCCGCAGCTCTGCGTCAGGCCGTACTGCAGCAACGATCATTACTGGCAGGTCTACTTCGACACCAACCGGCTGATCCGAGAGACGTTCGGCGAAGCCGGGTATCCGTCGCCGGTGCCAGGCTATGCGGTGGTCGGACCCGCGGGACCGCCGGTGTGACCGAGGTCCACGCCAACTTCTTATGACCGAAACCGTGGGCTTCATCGGGCTGGGCGTGATGGGCCGGCCCATGGCACTGAATCTTCGCAAAGCCGGTGTGCCGCTGATCGTCCACTCGCGGAGCCGCGGGCCTGTCGATGCCCTGGTCGACGCCGGCGCGCGCGCCGCGGCGATGCCACGCGACGTCGCGGCGGCGGCGACGATCGTGATCACGATGTTGCCCGATACGCCCGACGTCGAGCGCGTCATCGAAGGCCCCGATGGCGTGCTGGACGGCCTGCGCGAAGGCAGCGTCGTGATCGACATGAGCAGCATCTCGCCCGACGTGACGCGGCGTCTGGCGGCGCGGGTGGCCGAGCGCGGCGCGGCGATGCTCGACGCGCCCGTGAGCGGCGGCGAGATCGGCGCCAGGAGCGGCACGCTCTCGATCATGGTCGGCGGCGAGGCTGCCGCGTTCGCGCGCGTCCACCCGATTCTCGCCGCCATGGGCGCGCCCGATCGCATCGTCCGCATCGGTCCTTCGGGCGCCGGACAGACGTGCAAGGTCTGCAATCAGATCGCGATTGGCGGTGCGCTCGCCGGCGTCGGCGAAGCATTCGCGATCGCACGAGCCGCCGGCATCGACGCCGCGCTCGTCCGTCAGGCGCTTCTCGGCGGCTTTGCCGCGAGCCGCGTCCTCGAGGTGCATGGCGAACGGCTGCTCAACGGCCAGTTCGTGCCCGGGTTCCGCACCGCGCTGTATCAAAAAGATCTTCGTCTGGCGGACGAAACGGCGCGGTCGCTCAACGTCCGGACGGGGGCCACCGACGTCGCGCGCGGCCTCACCGACGCGCTGAGCGACGCCGGCGCCGGCCACTTCGATTACGCCGCGATCGCCACGATGGTGCCGGGCGTGCCGGTGATCGACTGCCGCGAAGCGCCCGCGATGGATCTGGATGCAGCGACGCCCGCCGACGCGCACGCGGCCTTCGCGTGGGCGCAGCCGATCGTTTTGCGCCAGGCTTGGCGCGACGCGCCCGAGCCAGGTTTTCGTCCGGGGGTTATCCGAGTCGCGTGGCGCGACGATCGGCTGCTTGTGTTTGCCGATCTGATCGACGACGACGTGACCACCGGCGCGACGGCCGCCGGTCAACGCTTCTGGGAGCTCGGCGATACGTTCGAGATCTTCCTCCGCCGCGACGGCGTGCCGTCCTACCTCGAGTGCCACGTCACGCCAACCAACCTTCGTCTGCAGCTGCGTTTCCCCGAGGGCGGCCCGGCGGCGCTCGGCGCGGATCCGTTCACCGCGGCGCTGGTTCCCGGCGACGGCATTCAATCGAATACGTGGCCTCGCGAAGACGGACGCGGATGGGTCGTCTTCGCCGCCGTGCCCGCGACGCTCGCCGATGGTCCGCCGGGCTCGCTGGCCGGGTCGACGTGGCGATTTTCGTTCGGCCGGTACGACTACATGAGCCGGTCGCCGGCGCCGGTGATTTCGTCAACGTCGCCGCATCCCGCGCCGTCCTTCCATCGGCAGCAGGAATGGGGACGCCTCCGCTGCGTGTGAGCACGGGGTCAGATCTTGAATTGCAGCATCAGGTGCCAGGTCTTGATCGCCGACGATTCAAAATCTGGCGGCTTTCCGGATTCAGGCCCTGAAGGCAGATCTTGGATCTACGGCGGCTCAAGACTTTACGGCCGAAAGGATTCAAGACCTGGCACCTAATGCTGCAATTCAAGATCTGACCCCGCCTGACCCCGCCGGACTGCAGGTGTCGGACCTTCCGGACGGCCAATCCGATCGAGCTCTTCGAGCCGGTACGGTGAACGACGTCAGCGCCCGGTCTCCTCGTGGGGCGCGTGCACCGGTTTCGATTCCGGCGACCAGCGCTGACGGAGATAGACCGCCAGCCACACCATCGAGGCGATGGCGAGAAACTCGCTCTGCCAGTTCTGGAACGACTCGAACCAGAAGCGCGACGACGTCAGGTATTCGGCGAACTCGGGACGAGGCTGTCGATGGTCGGCCTGATCCGCCGCGTACTGGGCGAAGCCGCCGGCCGCGTGTCCGACCCACGACACCAGAAACAACAGGACGAAGGCGAGGCCGAGCGAGTGCTCGTAGAGCGACAGCACCCAGCCGCCGCGGCGCACGGGCCACGGCGCGTCGGGATTCGACGAGAAGTCGCGCGGGTCGGTGTCAACGAGCTCGGTGACGCCCGGCCGCCGCGATTCCGGCGAGCCCTTCTGGATCAGGACGGTGGTGAGCAGCACGAACACCGCCATCTGCAGGAACTCGCTCTCCCAGTTCTCGAAGACCGCTTCCCACGGATGACCGGTGCCGAAGTACTCGGCCAGCTGAATCGCGGGCTGGCCGTGCTCGCGCTGTTCGGAGTTGTATTCCGCGAAGCCGGTGAGGAACTGGCCGGCGAGAAAGATCAGGAACATCGCCATCAGGACGAGCGTCAGCGCGCGGTCGCGGAGCCAGTCCATGGCGCGCTATCGATGTGGTTCGACGAGACGGTGCGTCTCCCCGGCCTCGGCCCGCTCGCCGGTCATCCATCCCTTGACGAGCTCGAACAGGACGACCGGCTTCGGCTTGTCGACCTCGAGAAACACCGCGGCGTGGACGTGCACGCCGATGAGGACGATCCGCGGATCGTCGGGTGTGCCGTGGCGCGGGTCGCCTTCGTCGCCGAACCAGCCGCGCCAATCCGGCGCGTAGAGCTCGCGGATCTTGTCGCGATCGCGTGAGAGGTGGGCGATGCCCGAGGCCGACACCCACTCGTACGATCCTTCCTTGTAGTAGGCGAGGTTGACGTGCGGGTCGTGCTCGATGTCGCGCAGCTTGCCACTCTCGGCCGCGGTGACGAACCAGAGGTCGGCGCCGCCGGCGCGCTTCTGGTTCGCCATCGGCCGCGATTCGAGATGCCCGTCCGGGCGGCGCGTCGTCATCATCGCGATCTTGATCTCGTCGATGAGGACGTAGAACTTCTGCAGTTCGCTGTTCACGATGCGCCTCCGATCACGCCGCGGCGGCATGCGGCTTCATGACGACCTTGATGCAGGCGTCCTCTTTGTCGCGAAACGTGCGATACATCGCCGGCGCGTCTTCGAGGCCGATGCGATGGGTGATGATGAACGACGGATCGATCTCGCCTCGCTCGATCCGCGCGAGCAGATCCGGCATGTAGCGGTGCATGTGCGTCTGGCCCATCTTCAACGTCAGGCCCTTCGCGAACGCGGCGCCGAGCGGGAACTTGTCGAGCCAGCCGCCGTAGACGCCGGGAATCGACACCGTGCCGCCCTTGCGGCACGCATTGATGGCTTGCCGGAGGACGTGCGGCCGATCGGTCGCCAGGTAGAGCGACGTCTTGGCGCGGTCGTACCAGGCATCGACCGTCGTGCCATGGGCTTCGAGCCCAACCGCATCGATGCACGCGTCCGGCCCCTGGCCGCCGGTCATGTCGTGAAGCGCCTCGAGGACGTCGACGTCGGAGTAATCGAGCGTCTCGGCGCCGCCCTGCGACGATGCCAGATCCAGCCGCTCGGCGAAACGATCGATCGCGATCACGCGCTCGGCGCCGAGCATGTAGGCGCTCTTGATCGCGAACTGTCCGACCGGCCCGCATCCCCACACCGCCACGGTGTCGCCGCGCCGGATCTGGCAGTTGTCCGCTGCCATGTATCCAGTCGGAAAGATGTCAGAAAGGAACAGGACCTGTTCGTCGCTGAGCGTGTCCGGCACCTTGAGGGGCCCGACGTCGGCAAACGGGACGCGCACGTATTCGGCCTGGCCGCCCGGATAGCCGCCGTACATGTGCGAGTAACCGAAGAGGCCGGAGGCCGAATAGCCGTAGAGCTTCTCCGCCATCCACGAGTTCGGATTGGAGTTGTCGCAGAGAGACCAGAGCTGCTCGCGGCAGAAGTAGCAGCGGCCGCACGCGATCGTGAACGGCACCACCACGCGATCGCCGACCGCCAGGTTGTGGACCGCCGGACCCACTTCGACGACCTCGCCCATGAACTCGTGCCCGAGGACGTCGCCTTTCTTCATCGTCGGGATGTAACCGTCGTAGATGTGCAGGTCCGATCCGCAGATCGCGGATGTCGTCACCTTGATGATCGCGTCGCGCCGATTGAGGATCTGCGGATCCGGGACGGTCTCGACGCGGACCTTTTCCTTGCCTTCGAAGCACAGCGCTCGCATGGTCGCTCCTTACTCGTCGGCGGACGTGCGCGGCGCTTCGCCGGCTTCGAGCAGGCGCTTGAAGCGGCGCAGATCTTCACGCACCGTCTGCGTGGGCTCGCGGCCGAACAGCGACGCGATCAGGGCGCCGGCCCGGCCCGCCGGCGGCGCGTACTGGAGATGCACCGTGACCTGCGTGCTCCGGCCGTCGCGGACCGTGTCGAAGTTCACCGAGCCGGCGCTGACGACATCGCCGCCCGGCAGCGATCGCCACGCCAGCGTCTCGTTCTCGACGTCGTTGATGATCTCCGCATCCCACTCCACCGCGAGGCCGCCGGGGCCCATCGCCACCCAGTGCGACTCGCGCGCCGAGGTCTCCGTCACCGAGCGCAGATGCCGCATGAACCGCGGGAGGTTCTCGAGCCGGCGCCACTCGCGATACACGTCTGGCCGCGATAGCTCCAACCGGACCGACTCTCGGACGTGGATTCCGGCGTCGCCGCCGAGCGCCGCCCTCGTGCCGTTGCCGCCGGCGAGGGCCGCCGGCCAGTGCCCGGTGACGCCTCGGTACAGCAGCGGCGCCGACGACACCGCCAGACAGGTGCCGACGACCGAGCGCCGCGAGGCGCCCGCGATCAGCAGCAGCGCGCCGGCGCCCAGCGCCAGCCACGCTTCCGCGTCGGCCAGAGAAATGTCGCGATCGCGAACGAGAGTCGCATCCATAGCGCCCTCAATCAGCACGTCGCGTACCAAAACCGCGATGTCGTATCCCTTTCGTTTGCGATCGCGCGGGTGCAGGGAGGCTGCAGAATCGGCGCGCGAAGCTGCCGGGAACACCCGGGACGGATCCGCCGAACTCGCCGTCAGCCGGTGGGGAAGTCCCTGACGATAGCCGGCTGCACAGGGTGAGCAGTGTGGCCGCAGATCATGAGCAGTGCGCGGTCATCGCCGCGCCTCGCCGGCGATAGCGACGGATTCCGCCTCCGCCGCGATTTGCCTGAGGCGCGCTTCGACCCGGTCGATGACGTCGTCCGGCGTCGACGTCCCGGCGGTGAGGCCCACGGTCTGCGCCGCCTCGAGCCATTCAGGACGGAGATCGGCGTCCGTCTGCACGTGATGCACGCGCGCGCAATAACGGGCGCAGCTCGTGACCAGCTCGCGCGTGTTGTTGCTCGACTTGCCGCCGACGACGATGACGACGTCGGCCTGGCGCGCCATCTCGACGGCCGCCGACTGCCGCTGCTTCGTCGGCTTGCAGACGGTGTCCATGAAGCGCACTTCGGAGCACGGGAAACGCGCCCGGATGAGATCGACGAGGCGCCGCACTCTCTCCACCGGCTGCGTTGTCTGCGACGCGATGCCGATCCGCGGATGTTCTTCGAGCGCGAGGACGTCGTCGTCCTCGAGGACGACGTCGAAGCGATCGAGATCGCCGGTGAGGCCGCGGACCTCGACGTGCTCGCGCTGGCCGACGATGACGACGTGGTAGCCGTCGCGCGCGAGCGCGAGGACGGCGCGATGGGCGACGTGCACGAGCGGGCAGGTGGCTTCGACGACGTTCAGTCCGAGCGCACGGGTGCGCGCGAGCGCCCGCTGCGAGGTGCCATGCGCGGTGATCATCATCGTCGGCGTGGCGACGTCGGCGACGTCCTTGGCGATGGCGATGCCCCTGGCATCGAGCGCGGTGAGGACGGTGGGGTTGTGAACGAGATCGCCGAGAATCGTGAGCGGGCCCGCCTCGGCGTGTTCGAGCGCGAGTGCGATGGCGTCGCGGACGCCGAAGCACATACCGAGGTGGGCGGCTCGGAGGACGTGCATGCTTTACACTACAAAGTAAGCGGTCTGGCAAACGCAAGTCAAGCTGAAACAGAGAACTTTGTATCAAAAAGATAGTCTGACGTCTCTGGCGTCACGCCGAGGAGCCTGAACGGGACATGTGGAAGATCAAGAAGGAGACCGGGCTCGCCGTCATCGTCCTGGGCGCTGGCACCTTGCTCGCCGGCATCGTCGGGCTGTTCGCCTACGTGACGTTCACCGCAATCCCGCTGCATCCCGATTCCGGAGGCCTGCCATCGGTGATGCGATCGACGCCGGCGCCGAAGTGGTCCGGCGCAGTGGACCAGGCGCGACTCGTGGTGCGCTCGGGGATCACCGAGCAGAATCTGCCGGGCGTCTCGGTCGCCGTCGGCGTCGGCGGCGAGATCGTCTGGGCCGAAGGCTTCGGGTTTGCCGATCTCGACACCAGGGTCCCGGTCGCGCCGGAGATGCGGTTCCGGATCGCTGAGGTCTCGAAAGCGTTCACGTCGGCCGCCGTCGGCCTGCTCCTCGAACAGCAGAAACTGAATCTCGACGACGAGATCCAGACTTACGTGCCCGAGTACCCGAAGAAGGAGTGGCCCGTCACGTTGCGCCAGTTGATGGCGCAGACGGCCGGCGTGCGGGAGGATTCCGGCGACGAGGAGCCTTTGCACGAGCGCTGCGATCGAACGATCGACGCGCTGCCGCGCTTCGCCAGGAGCTCGCTGCGGTTCGAGCCGGGGACGAAGTTCAGCCCCTCGAGCTACGGCTGGATCCTAGTCAGCGCGGCGGTCGAAGCTGTGGCGCGCGAGCGCTTCTTCAGCGTCCTGCGCGCGCAGGTCTTCGAGCCGCTCGGCATGCGCGACACGAGACCCGACCTGACGTTCGTCGAGACCGTCCCCGACCTGGTGACGTTCTATTTCCCGCGATTCGGCGGCGACACGCGCTACGGACCTGAATCGGTGCGCGAAGGCGATCACTCGTGTACGGCTGGCGCGACCGGCTTCCTGTCCACCGCGTCCGACGTCGTCCGCTTCGGCATGGCGATGAGCGCCGGAAAACTGCTGCAGCCATCCACGATTGCGCTCCTGCAGACGCCGGTGCGTCTGCCTTCCGGCGAAGAGACCGGTTATGGCCTTGGCTGGACGGTCGAGACGCTGCCGCTCGGCGGCCAGCCGACGCGGATGGCCGGCCACGGCACCAAGAAAGACTTCATCGGCGGCTCGGCTTACCTGATGACCTTCCCCGAGCGCGGGCTCGCCGTCGCGGTGACGACGAACATCTCGTTCGCCGACGCGAAGTCGATTGCCGCGAAGGTGGCCGACGCGTTCGCTGGGCAGTAATGTCCTTCGCACCGGCACTTCGTCGTGATATCTCTTGCTGGTCGCAGACAACGGAGGCGGGAGATGTCTCGAGTTGCCGTCGGTGTCCGATCGGCCGCCCGGAAATCGACATTCGGCCCTCGTCCGCCACTCCCACGGACACGAACGGACTCTTCCCCGCACCCATTCGCTGACCTGCATCGGTTGGTTGGCAACCGTGCGGTCCGACTGTCTCTCGGAGCTCGGTCCGCTCACGAGCTCACACATACGATGCAGCAGTCGGCGGTCGTGCAACGCAGGATTGGCGACGGCCACGATCTGCAATCGCCGCGTTTTGCGGGCGATCAGGATCTCGAGGCCGCATTCGACGACAAGAAGGCCTCGATCCGCTTCGGCCACCGCGGCGACAAGGTCACGAAGATCCAGATCGCACTCACGGACTTCGCGGTCGAAGCGGCCGCATCGGAAGAGGCAAACCCGCTGCCGCGGTTTGGCGAGGATGGCATCTTCGGCCCAGAAACCAAAGCCGCGGTCCAGGCGTTTCAGGCCAGCATGGACCTGCCCGCGAGCGAACGGGACGGCATCGTCGGGCCGGTGACCATGGGCTTGCTCGACAGCCAGTTCCCGGCGACGACAGGAGGTGCGCAGTCCCAACCGACGGCACGTCCAGCGGAGACCAAGGTCGTCACCGTCAATTTCACTGTGGCCTTCGGATCCAGGCGGTCCGTCTCGAATGCGCTGAACGTCGCCAACGTGCTCTACAAGCCAGCGAACATCGTCGTGAAGGCGGGCAAGACCAAGCGCTTGACGCGAACAGAAACGGAACCGCTCATCGGGGCGGACCATGCGCTGACGGAGCACGCGTTCGGCCCCACGGAGGACGAGCAACGGCTCTTCAGCGTGAATCAGGAGGAGGGCGCCGTTTCAGCTTATTTCGTCAAGGACATCGTTGCGGAGCTTCCCGACGTCAACGGCGATGTCACCGGCAACCTTGGCTACTCGATCCGAAGTGAAGACGGTTTCGGGTTCACGGGCGTCGCCGTGCGCGATCAGGCCGACGACAAGACCTTCGCCCACGAGCTCGGACACATGTTGATCAGCTCGGGCCACGCGGTCGGCGACCCCAACGCACTGATGGCGCCAGGTGCCGTGGGCACCCAGTTTTCCGCCGCAGAGATCGCGACCATGCGAAGCAATCCTCTCGCGAAGTCGGCGCCGTAGCCGCGGCTGGCTTGGAACCTTCCCGGGCAGGATTTCGTTCATACTTTGCATGACAAAGATGCTCGCCTTCGCTTTCGTCGTCCTGGCTTTCGTCTCGGCCGGCGTCGCCGCGCAGGACAACAACGTGACCGGCAACTGGGCCGCCGTGTTCACGCGCACTCTGCCTGACGGCGGGACCCAGTCGATCACGTTCACCTTTCACCTGACGCAGAAAGGCAAGGTACTCACCGGCACCATCGGTCCCGAGCCCGCGCGCCAGTGGCCGGTCGAGAAGGGCGTCGTCGACGGCGACAGAGTCACGTTTCAGGTTCAGCAGCCGAACGGGCCGCTGCGCTCGTTCGTGCTGACGCACGCGAAGGGCCGGCTGAAGGGCAACCAGAAGCTCGAGTTCAACGGGCAGACCGCAGAGGTCACCGTGGACGCTCAGCGCGCGAAGTAGTGCGCCGGCGCCGGCCCGCCACGGGCCCGGCTCCGCCCACTCCGTCTTGTCGGATGATCAAAGGCTTCACGCACGTCACGATCGCGTTGGCGATGTCGATCGGCGCCGCTGCGTGCGCGCGCGGCGTGGATGCGCCGCCGGTCACGTTCCAGACTGGCATCGTCGGCACGGCGCCCGCGGGCACGCCCAGTCCGATGGCGACGATGAACGACGCGGCGGTGCGGAGCCTGATCCTGCAGCTGACGAAGCGCCCGCTCGCGGCCGGTGAGGCGGCGAAGATTCTGTCTACCGCGCCGTACGACATCGCGGCCGTCGTTGGCGCCGGTCTGGCGCGGCGCGATGGCGACACGCTGCACCTGGCGGTCAGCTTCCTTTCAGCGGACGATCAGAAACTGATCGCGATCAGGTCGCGCGGCTACGGCCGGGAGCTCGCAGACCTCGTGCTCGCGCGGCGTACAGAGATCGAATCCGCGGTGGAGACGCTGGCCGCCACGGAAGCCGAGCGGCGGGCGCTGCTGTTCTTCCTGGTCGGCTGTCTGGCGCTCGACTGGGAGGGTCTCGAGTACACGCAACAGGCCGGATATCGTGCCGCGGCCACGGTGACGGGACCCGGGTTCTCCTACACACCCTGGATGAAGGAGAACGCGCCGGACCTCTCCCGGCGCGGGCTCTACTGGGGCAGTCACAACCGCGCCGCCGGCGATCACACCTTCACGACCTTCGGCGATCACGACGCGCTGCCGCGGCGGGCGTTGCCCGATCTGCTGTTCGCCAACGCCGCATCAAGCGGCTCCGCCGGCGTCGATCTCGCCGACGCTTCTCGCGTACTGCAGGCGATCGACGCCGGGGCGCGGTCGCTCGACCGGATTGCGGAGATGGCGGCGTTGACTGACGCGCGGCTGGCGACGACGGTCACGTTTCTCGAGACCATCGGCTACGTCGGCCGCGGCGATGCCGGCTACACGCATCACATCGTGCTGGTACGCGGCGACGCGAGGCCGGCCGTGGCGAAAGTCGTCGGTCTCGTGCGCGATCAAGTATCGGTCTGGCACGAGCGCCGCGCATCGGAGCTGCGGCGCGAGCTCGCCACCTTGACGGCACTCGGGCAGGGCGTGCCGTTCGAGGTGCTGTACACGGACATCTGGCACTACGTGTTCGGCTTCGCGAACCTCTTCCTCGCGGAAGGGGGTCTGATCACCGATCCGTACGCCGACACCTGGCGCTTTCGGGGCTTCGTGCCCGTCCTGTGGGCGAATCAGATTCGCGAGCCGTCGTGAGGGTCCGTACGGACCCGCGCCGCGGTCACCGGAGCGCCGCGAGCGCCGTCGTCGCGGTGTCGTAGTCGCGGATCTCGGCGGGCGTCTTCCTCGGATTGAGCTTCAGCGCCCTCTCGTAGCTCCCGATCGCCGCGGCTTTGTCGCCGCGCGTGGCCTGAAGACGGCCGAGCGTCTGATGCAGTTGGTAGGCGTCTGGCAGGAACGTCAGTCCGAGCGCGAGCACTTTTTCATTCGAGCCCGCCTCTTTCCGATTCGCCGCGTTTGCCGCTGCCTGGATCGAGGACGCGCTGACGTAGTGGTCCTTCAGATTCGGTGTCGCCTTCGCCTTCGCGATCGCCTCATCTACCGTGCCGGCCGCAATCGCCTCGCGCATGAGCTTCAGGAAAGACAGCGGCTTGACCGAGAGAATCTCGTAGTCGAACGTCAGCGTCGAGTTCGCCGGGATGCCGGTCCGTTCGCGCGCGCCGTAGGCGAGCTCGGGCTTCATCGTGATGATGATGCGATCGCCTTCGCGTACCTGACGCTTACCTTCGGAGAAGCCGCGAATCACGCTGTCCACGCCGAGCGTGTACTCGTAGGGCGACCCGTCGGTCCGCGTGTTCCAGAACTCCTTGCCGTCGGCCAGGGTGCCGATGCCGTGAATGATCATCAGATCGCCGGTCTGCGGCTGGGGTCCGCTGCCGAGCTTGGTGAACTTGTAGACCAGGCCGGACTCGGTGGTGATCGTCTCGCCGAGCTTCGGCCGCTCTTGAGCAAGAGCGGGCGCGGCAATTCCAAGAGCCAGGAGGGCGACGAACAGGCGTCGGGTCATGCGGGCATCGTAGCCGATGTGCTGGCCCTGCGCGGGGGCTGGGGGCGACGCGCTCACCCCGGCGCCTGAATCGGCAGACCGAGCTCGCGCGCCGCATCCGCCTGGGCCCGGTCGAGAGTGATGAAGCCCGTCAACGGCGCGCCGGCGTGGAACCACAACGCCGTGCGCAGATGGGCGAGGTCGAGCGATCTCGGCGTCATGACGGCCGGCAGCACATTCGAGGCGCAGAGGTCGATCGTCAGATCGCGCAGCACCAACATCTCCTGATCTTCGTCGACGCGCCGCAGACATGTCTTGAACTCCGCGGGAGACAGATGGCCCTCGCGCGCGAGGCGGATCAGCGTGCGCCTCGCTTCCAGGATCAACAGGACGCTCGAGGACAATTCCGCTCCGGCGGTCTCGGCCGTCAAGCGATCGCCGCCGTCTTCGCCCAGCAGCATGCAGAGGTACGCGGACGTGTCGAGATAGTACCGGCGCGGCGCCGACGCGTGGGAGCTGGCACTCATCGGTCGCCCCGGTCCTCGAGCAGCACCGCCAGGTATCGGCCCTTCGTGCGCTTTCGGATCGCCGCGGCGATGCGGCCGGCGCCGGAACGCCGGCCGCGGTGGACGTGCGAGTCGGTTGCCGGTCCGACCTGCGCGACCGGGGTGTTGTGCCGCGTGATGATGACCGTGCGACCGGCCTCGGCATCGGCCACGACCGAAGACAAATGCGCCTTGAGGTCCTTCATAGAGACCCTTTTCATGACCATAATTTTATCTGATATGGTCACCAGCCGGCGTGTTGACAAAAAAAATTGTCAAAGCTAGCATCCGCTCGTGCACGACATCCAGGTCATCGAGGATCCCGCGGCTGCGGTCGTCGCGCTCGAGCCCGTGCGCAGCCGGCTCCTCGCCGAGCTCGCCGCGCCGGCGTCGGCGGCGACGCTCGCCGCGCGCGTTGGCCTGGCGCGGCAGAAGGTCAACTACCACCTCCACACGCTCGAGGCGCACGGGCTCGTGCGCCTCGCCGAAGAACGCAAGTGGGGCGGATTGACGGAACGCCTCCTCGTCGCGACCGCCGCGTCGTACGTCGTCTCGCCCAGCGCACTGGGTCCGATCGCCGCGGATCCGAATCGTGACGTCGACCGGCTGTCGGCGAGCTATCTCATCGCCCTGGGCGCACGCGTCGTTCGCGAGGTGAGCGACCTCGTCAGGCGTGCGCGGGACGCCGGCAAGCGCCTGGCGACGCTGGCCGTGGATACCGAGATCCGCTTTCGATCGGCGGCGGATCGGGCCGCGTTCAGCCGCGAGCTCACCGAGGCCATCGCGAAGCTCGCGTCGAAGTACCACGATGAATCAGCCCCTGGCGGCCGTGCGCATCGACTGGTGATCGTCGCGCATGCGCTGCCGCAGCCGTCCGATCGCAAGGAGCCATCATGAGCGTGAAGATCGAACCCTCGGGACGACGTTCCATCCAGGTCGAAGTCGAAGTGCCGGGCACGCCCGAGGAAGTCTGGCAGGCGATCGCCACCGGACCGGGTATCTCCTCATGGTTCGTGCCGGCGGCGTTCGAGGAACGCGACGGCAAGCCAGTCGCGGTGACGCTGAACTTCGGGCCGGGCATGGACTCGCGCTCGACCGTCACGGCCTGGGATCCGCCGCGCACGTTCGCCGCGGAGGCCCCTGGGTGGCTTCCCGGCTCGCCGGCGATCGCCGACGAGTGGACGGTCGAAGCGCGCTCGGGCGGCACATGCATCGTCCGCATCGTCCACAGCCTCTTCGCCAGCACGGATGACTGGGACAGTCAGCTGACCGGAACCGAATCCGGCTGGCCCGCCTTCTTCCGCATCCTGCGGCTCTACCTCACGCATTTCCGCGGCCAGCGCTCCACGCCGATGCAGTGGATCGCTCAAGCCCAGGGCACCGTCGACGAAGCCTGGGACGCGCTGACCGGATCGCTCGGGTTGAGGGGCGTGCGCGCGGGGCAGCGCTGGACGGCGCCGGCGGACGTCCCGGCGCTTGCCGGCGTCGTCGAGCACGTCGCCGATCGGCCGTTCAACATCCTGCTGCGGCTCGACGAGCCGGGGCCTGGCGCCGTCGCCGTGGGCGCGGTCAACCACGGCGGCACGATGATCACGCTGAGCTTCTACCTCTACGGCGATCGGGCGGAAGCGACGGTCGCACGCGAGAAGGAGCGCTGGGATGCGTGGATTCACCAGCGCTTTCCGATGCCGTCGGCGCCGACGCCGTGCTGACGCCATGCGATGACACCCGCCCGGCGGCTGGTCAATAATCGGTCCCATGCGCCGAACACTCCCGTTGCTGCTCCTGGCATTCCTGACCCTCGCCGCGACGGTCGTGGTGGGCGAGCACATGCAAGGGGGCGCGCCCGGCGGGCAGTCCGCGCAGGGCGGCGACCAGATCCTCGACGGCATCGGCGAGACCAGCCTGATCGCGCGCTACGTGTTCAACGGCAACGTCGAGGACGCGTCGCGGAATCAGCTGCACGCGCGGCTCGTCGGCACGGGCGCCGCATTCGTGGACGACGGGTCGCGGCGCGTGCTGCTGCTGACCGGCGACGGCAGTCACGTCCAGCTGCCGGCGTCGGCGCTCGCCGGCGAGGACGCGATCGCGGTGGTCGGATGGCTCTATCTGCCGACCCGCGCGACCGGACCGGTCTTCGATTTCGGCAGCGGCGCGTCGACGCGGCTGTCGGCGGTGGTGGACGCGCAAGGCTTCCGCGCGTCGGTCCTGATCGGCGGCCAGGTGCGCGGCGAGACGCCGGCGAAATCCGTCGTCGAGAATCAGTGGACGCAGTTTGCCGTGGTCCTCGATCCGGCCGCGAAAGTGTTGACGGCGTACGTGGACGGCGCGCGCGCCGGACAGGCGACGAACGTCGACGCGACGCCGGCGCAGATCGTGCCGCAGGCATCGGCGACCAACCGCTTGTTCCTGGGACGCGCGCAGGATGACAGCGCGCCGACGCTGCACGCCCGGCTGCGCGACGTGCGGCTGTATCGCGTCGCGCTCGGCGACGAGCCGGTCGCGGCCATTCGCCGCAACGCGCTCGCGTCGCCGCAGGCCGCGGCCGGGCGTGGACGCGGCGGACGCGGCGCCGCGCCGGAGATCTCGACCGCCAACATTCCCCGCGACTCACCGTTCGCGCCGCGACTGGTCAAGGTCGCCGACGTCACGGTGGAAACGACCGTCGGCATGATGCCGAGACTGCCGGCGTTCGCGGCGGCCACCTTCGCGGGCGGCGCCACGGGCGAGGTTCGCGTGATCTGGCCGGCGCCGACGGACAACTCCTCGGTGCTGAAGCCCGGCACGTATGACGTGACCGGCCGGGTGCCCGGCACCGTCATCGAACCGAAAGCCACCGTCGTCGTCAAAGCGCCGGTGCGGACGACGACGCCGCCGGAACGTCTCGTCGAGGCGTTTCCGCTGACGCAGGTCTCGCTCGATCAAGACGCGCAGGGCCGCGACACGCCGTTCATCCGGAATCGCGACAAGTTCCTGAGCGGTCTCGCCGCCTCGAACCCGGACAGCTTCCTCTACAACTTCAGGGAAGCGTTCGGACAGCCGCAGCCGGAAGGCGTGAAGCCGCTCGGCGGATGGGACAGCCAGACGACGAGGCTGCGTGGGCACGCCACGGGGCACTACCTGACGGCGATCGCGCAGGCCTACGCGAGCACCGGGTACGATCCGGCGGTCCAGGCGACGTTCCTCAAGAAGATGAACTATCTGGTCGACGCGCTCTACGATCTGTCGCAGAAGTCGGGCAAGCCCGCGCAGCCGGGCGGCGCTTCGAATGCCGATCCGGTCGCGGTGCCGATCGGGCCAGGCCGTCAGAGCTACGACTCGAATCTCAGAGCCGGCGCGATTCGCACCGATTACTGGAACTGGGGCGTGGGGTTCATCAGCGCCTATCCGCCCGATCAGTTCATCATGCTCGAGCGCGGCGCCACCTACGGCACGCAGGACAGCCAGATCTGGGCGCCGTACTACACGCTGCACAAGATCCTGGCCGGCCTGCTCGACACCTACGAGGTCGCCGGCAACAAGAAGGCGCTCGAGATCGCGCGCGGGATGGGCGCATGGGTTCACGCGCGGCTCGCGGCGGTGCCGGCCGAGACGCGCGTGCGGATGTGGAGCCGCTACATCGCCGGCGAGTACGGCGGCATGAACGAAGCGATGGCGCGGCTGTTCCGGCTGACCGGCGAACGGAAGTTCCTCGACACCGCGAAGCTGTTCGACAACACGAACTTCTTCTACGGCAACGCCGCGCACGAGCACGGCCTGGCGAAGGGCGTCGACACCGTGCGCGGCCGGCACGCCAATCAGCACATCCCGCAGATCACCGGCGCGCTGGAGACGTTCCGCAACACCAGGGAACTGCCGTACTACCAGATCGCGACGAACTTCTGGCAGATCGTCAACGACGGCTACATGTACAGCATCGGCGGCGTCGCCGGCGCGAGGAACCCGAACAACGCCGAGTGTTTCCCGAGCCAGCCGTCGAGCCTCTGGGAGAACGGCCTGGCGACCGGCGGGCAGAACGAGACCTGCGCGACCTACAACCTGCTGAAGCTCGATCGCCAGTTGTTCATGTACGAGCAGACCGCGAAGTACATGGACCACTACGAGCGCGCGCTCTACAACCACATTCTCGCCTCGGTCGCCGAGCAGGATGCGGGCAACACGTATCACGTTCCGCTCAACCCCGGGGCGCGCAAGCAGTTCGGCAACGCCGGCATGAACGGCTTCACGTGCTGCAATGGCACCGCGCTCGAGAGCAACACCAAGCTCCAGGACACGATCTACTTTCACAGCGCCAATCACCAGGCGCTCTACGTCAACCTGTTCGTGCCGTCCACGCTGACGTGGACGGAGCGGAAGGTAACCGTGCAGCAGGTGACGGATTTCCCCTACGCCGATACCACCAGGCTCGTCATCAAGGGATCTGGCCGATTCGACGTCAACCTCCGCGTGCCCGACTGGGCGACGCGCGGGATGGTCGTGAAGATCAACGGCCGCGATGAAGCCGTGAAGGCGACGCCGGGCACCTACCTCGAGCTCTCGCGTACCTGGCGCGACAACGACACCATCGAGGTGAAGATGCCGTTCACGTTCCACCTCGATCACCTGATGGATCAACCGAACGTGGCCAGCCTGTTCTACGGCCCGATCCTGCTCGCCGCGGAGGAGTCCGCGGCGCGCACCGACTATCGCCAGGTCGTGCTCGACGTCAACGACATCAGCAAGTCCATCACCGGCGATCCGGCGACGCTGCAGTTCCAGATCGGCGACGCGTCGTTCAGGCCGTTCTACCAGACCTACGGGCGGCATTCCGTGTATCTGCACGTGACGTTCAAGTAGCGGAACGACCTCGGGAGTCGGTTCCCCGTGCCGCAGCCCAATCGCCGGAAGACCTACCTCATCAACCCGCGCTTCCAGTGGCGGTTCATCGGCTTCATGGCGGTCGTCTCGCTGCTGGCGATCTCGATCCTGTACGTGAGCAACGTCCTGTTCTTCCGAAACATGAAACAGGAAGCGCTCGCGGTGGGCCTGGCGCCAGACAACCCGTACTTCGACTTCCTGGAGGAGCAGAGGTCGTCGCTCTCGCTGGTCTATTTCGGGGTGTCCGCGGTGGCGTTCGCCCTGATGATGGGGCTCGGCATTCTGTACAGCCACCGCATCGCCGGCCCGCTGCACAAGCTGAGCAACCGCATGCAGGAGATCGCCGACGGCGCCGATCCGACGCCCGTGAGCTTCCGGCGTGACGATCAGTTCCAGGAGCTGACCGGAAGCTTCAACGCCATGCTCGCGACGCTCGAGAAGCGGAAAGACCGCGGCTGAACTTCGCGCCGGGCCTAGCTGCCGCCCGCGTGCCGCGTGGCCGGCGGCTCGAGCTGAGACAGCAGTGAATAGTAGTTGCGGATGCTGTCCACGTAGCGCACGGGCTCCTTGCCGCGAGCCTTCCCGTATTTCAGGGTCGTGTAGTACTCCGGTACTGCGAGCAGGGGCAGGGCGTCGCGCAGGTTGCTCCACAAGGTATGGTCCTGACCGTTGCGCCGGACGACTTCCTGCGCGTCCTCGACATGACCCAGTCCGACGTT
>DASTCC010000270.1:0-4518 GCA_035711465.1 Vicinamibacterales bacterium | reverse complement strand
AGCACCCAGCACCCAGCACCCAGCACCCAGCACCCAGCACTTCAGACTTGTAAGCGTTCGAACAGCGTCCGGGCCTGCACACAGTCGGCGGCAATCGCCGCGGTCAGCGCGGCGAGATCGTCGAACTTCCGCTCCTCGCGGAGCCACGTCACGAACGCCAGCCGCATGTCGCGGTCGTAGAGATCGGCGGCGCCGTCGAGCAGGTGCGTCTCGATCGTGAAGCGTCCGTCGCCGATCGTCGGCCGGATGCCGACGCTCGTCACCGACGGGTGCCAGGCGTCGTCGAGCATCGCGAGCGTCGCGTAGATGCCGTGCGCCGGCATCAGCATGTTCGCGGTCTCGAGGTTCGCGGTCGGGAAGCCGAGCTCGCGCCCGCGGCCGTCGCCGCGGACCACGTGGCCGTCGATGAAGTAGTGGTGGCCGAGGAGCGCGCCGGCCTCGTCGACGCGTCCTTCGCCGACGAGATGACGGATGCGCGTGCTCGAGACGACGAAGTCCTTGTAGCGGACCGGATCGATCTTCTCGGCGCGGAAGCCTCGATCCTCGCCGAGCGTCCGCAGCAGCGTGAACGTGCCGGCGCGATCGCGGCCGAACAGGAAGTTGGCGCCGACCCAGACCTCGGCGATGCGCAACCAATCGACGAGAACGGTGTCGACGAAGAGCTCCGGCTCCCAACGCGACAGCTCGTGCGTGAACCGGACGACGGCGACGCCGCGGATGCCGGCGCGCTCGAAGGCTTCGATCTTCTGATCGAAGGTCATGATCAGCGGCGGCGCCTTGTCGGGCCGCAGCACGCGCGGCGGATGCGGGTCGAAGATCATCGCCACCGGCGTCCCGCCCCGCTCGGCGGCCTGGCGGCGCACTTCGTCGAGCAGGCGCATGTGGCCGCGGTGGAGCCCGTCGAAATTGCCGAGCGCGACCACCGGATGCGGCCACCGCGGCCGCGGCGAGTCCGGGAAATGGACGACCTGCACGGCTACCTCACTGCCCCATCGCCTCGTCCCGACTGGTCGACGTCGAACGCCAGGCCATCGTGCGCCAGCGCCATGTTCGGCGGCAGCTCGGCGCATGTCGCGTGATGACCGAGCTCGTGCGCGATGTGCGTGAAGTAGGTCTGCGTCGCGCCGATCCGGCGCGCCATCACGACGGCCTGCTCGAGCGTGAAGTGCGTGGGATGCGGCTTGCGGCGGAGCGCATCGAGCACGAGCACGTCGAGTCCGCCCAGGCGCGCCAGCGACTCGTCGGGGATGCCGTTGCAATCGGTGAGGTAGGCGAACCGCCCGAAGCGGAATCCGAGCACGGACCAGGGACCGTGCTGCACCGGCACCGGCACCACTTCCTGCCGCCCGAGGCAGAAGGCCCCGCCGCTGAGCGGGCAAAGCAGCAGATCGGGGACGCCGCCGCCCCGCGGCGCGTCGACCGCGAACGCGTAGTCGAACGTGCGCTGGATGGCGGCAAGCGTCGGCGCGGTGCCGTAGAGCGGCATCGCGCGCTTCGAGAGCACGTTGAACCGCCGCACCTCGTCCAGCCCCATGACGTGGTCGGCGTGGGCGTGGGTGAAGAGAATCGCGTCGACGCGGCGGACGCCGTGACGCAGCGCCTGAAAGCGCAGGTCCGGCGTCGTGTCGACCAGCACGCGGCTGTCGTCGTCGAATTCCAGGTAGATCGAGGGGCGCGAACGCGAGTCGCGCGGATCCTCCGATTGGCACACCGGGCAGTCGCACCCGATCATCGGCACGCCGTGTGACGTGCCTGTGCCCAGAAACAGCACCCGCACAGAACGTCAATGCTAGCATCCCTGCGCATGAAGCCGCAGAAAGCCGGCCGCGCGCGACGGCGGCGCCCGCAGGGGACGATCGATCGCCGCGCGGCCCGCGCCGGCGCCGCGTTCGCGCGGCTGGTGCGCCTGATGGACACCTTGCGATCGCCGCGCGGATGTCCCTGGGATCGCAAGCAGACGCACCGCTCGCTGCGGCCGTTCCTGCTCGAAGAGGCCTACGAGGCGCTCGACGCGATCGACCGGCGCGATTTCGACGACCTGGCCGGCGAGCTCGGCGACGTGCTCTTCCAGTGCGTGTTTCACGCGCAGCTCGCGGCCGAGACAGGCCGCTTCGACATCGCGGACGCGATCGACGCCATCACCGGGAAGCTGGTGCGGCGGCATCCGCACGTCTTCACGCCTGCCGGACGCCCGCTGCCCACCGGGCGCGGCAAGATACGGACCTCGCGGGCAGTCGTCGAGCAGTGGGAGAAGCTCAAGGCACGCGAGCGCGGCGCCAGTGGTGCGCCGGCGGGCATCCTCGACGGCATCCCGCGATCGATGGCGGCGCTGCTGCGTGCGCACGAGATCGGATCGCGGGTCGGCGCCGTCGGCTTCGACTGGCCGCGGGCCGCCGATGTGCTCGACAAGATCGACGAGGAAGTGCGCGAGCTCCGTGATGCCGCCGGCGAAAGCGAGACGCGTGTCGCCGAGGAGCTCGGCGACCTGCTCTTCTCGATCGCGAACCTCGCGCGCAAGCTGGGCGTCGAGCCGGAGTCGGCGCTGCGCGAAGCCAACGACAAGTTCACCCGCCGCTTCGTCCTCGTCGAACGCGCGGTCGCGGCCCGGGGCCGCGAGCTGCACGACGCCTCACTCGAGGAACTGGAGGCGGCCTGGCAGCAGGCGAAGCACGCGCCGGCGGCGAAGCCGCCCAGGTCTCGATCCACGCGCGCACGTTGATCGAACGCCCGCGCAGGGTGTTCACCGTCACCGCGCGGCCGTCGGTCTCGAGCACGATCGCGCCGTCGAGATCCGTGCGCAACACGAACGCGCCCAGACGCGCATAGCGATCGAGCACGACGCCGGCCGGATGGAAGAACAGGTTGCCTCGTCCGGCGCTGATTAGCGCGACGTCAGGACGGTACGACGCGAGAAATGGCTCGGCGCTCGACGTCCGGCTGCCGTGATGGGCGACCTTGAGCACTCGTACCATACGGGGATCGCGCGGCGGCGGCGCACGCGCTTCGAACTCCTCCGCCGCGTCGCCCGTCAGCAGGATCTCGACGCCGCCGAACACGACGTGTAGCACCACAGAATCGTTGTTGCGCACGCGGGGCCGCTGCCAGTCGGGTGCGGCCGGATGTAGAACGTCGACAGTCGCGCCGCCGACCTCGAGCCGATCGCCGGCACGCAGTTCGCGGCGAACGCTCCCAGTGCCCTCTGCAGCCTCGAAGATCGCCCGGCGCGTCCGATCCTCATCGACGGGCACCCCTTCCCAAATCTCGCGCGGGGCCAGCGCGCGGATCACGTCCTCCCCGCCGACGACGTGATCGAGATCGGCATGGGTGACCAGCAGCCAGTCGAGCCGGCGCACGCCCAATGCCCAGAGCGCCGGAACGATGACTCGTGCGCCGACATCGCTCGCCGCGCCGCCGGCATCCACCAGCAGCGTGTGGCCGTCCGGAAACTGGATCAGGATCGACTCGCCCTGGCCAACGTCGATCATCGTCATTCGCAGTTGGCCCGCGGGCGGCCGGCCCGTGGCCACGACGGAAGGCGCCGCTGCGAGCGCCAGGGCCGATGCCGCCGCGACCGCGACGCCGGCGCGCCGAATCGCCGGACGCCGGGCAGTCCGGATCACCAGGACGAGTCCTCCGTAGTATCCGACGACCCACCAGAGGGACGCCGGCGGAACGCGCCAGCTCAGCGCCGGTACCCAGTCCACCAGCCGCGCCGAATCGACGAGCGCGAGTGACGCGCCATGCGCGACCGCGCCGAACATCGACGCCGCGCCGCTGCTGACGTCCACACAGGCGATCGCCAGCGCGCCGGCGATCTGCACCATGGCCATTGCCGGGATGGCGACGAAGTTGACGACCAGTCCCGCAACACCGACGCGGCCGAAGACCAGCGCGGAGATCGGAAGCAGCACGGCTTCGGCCGCCGCCGTCGCAGCCGCAAGACCGACCGCCGCGCGCGCGCACCGCCGCCACCCGACGGCCGCGCCGAGACGTGTCGCCATGGCCGTCGCCACCCGCGGCGCAGCGACGATGATGCCGAGCGTTGCGCCGAACGACAGCCAGGCGCCGATGTCGATGGCCGCGAGCGGATCGGCCAGGGCGGCGACCAACGCCACCAGCGCAAGCACGTGCAGGGCCCCTGGCGCAAGGCCCATCGCGCCGACCGCGAGATAGACGACGGCGGCGAGGACGGCACGGGTCACCGACGGCTGCGACGACACGATGCCGCCGTAGCACACGACCACCGCAATGGCGGCGACAGCGGTCGTGCGCGGCGATCGGATCGCCAGGCGCAGCAACAGATAACAGAGCGCCGTGACCAGCGCCACGTTGCCGCCGGAAATGGCGACGACGTGATAGGTGCCGGCGGCCTGCAGGCGATCGACCACCGCGCGGTCGAGGCCGGCGCGGTCGCCGATCAGGATCGCGATGACGACGGCCGTCGTCTGCGGGGAGTAGGGATCGAGCGCCCGAGCGGCGGCGCGGCGCACGTATCGCCGCGTCGCCGCACCGCCTTCC
>DASTCC010000269.1:0-13438 GCA_035711465.1 Vicinamibacterales bacterium | reverse complement strand
CGCGTTCATGGCGTTTCCCGAGTACGACACCTTCTGGTACATCAACGGCGGCGCGCCCGAGCGCATCACCACCGACACGCGGGTGCCGCGCGCCAGGCGCCGGCCGATCTACCGCGAGCTCGGCGGGCTGTTCTCGATGGTCCGGCGCGACGTGCTCGCCAGAGGCACGCTCCATGGCGACAAGCTCGGCATCCTGCCGAGCGAGGCCGTGACGTCGGCCGTCGACATTCACGGCGTGCATGGCCAGGACCTGGCCGCGCTCATCGCCGCTACCCGACCCGACTGACCGACTCGTGACCACACGCCGATCGACGCTCGCCGACTTCACTTCGCGCCTTACCGATCTCGCCGCGGCCATCGCCGCCCGCGATCCCGACGGCGTCGACTACACGCTTCGCCTCGCCGTCGCCGAGACGTTGTATCTGTTCCACGACCGGCTGCGCAGCGAGGACCGCGCCTTCGACCGGGCCGCGTTCATCGAGCGGCTCGATCAGGCGCGGGTGATGGTCGATCGTCTGGACGCCGTGCGCGCCGCCCCGGGCGTGGCGCGGGTCGAGCGTCCGCCCTACGAGATCTACGTCGCCGACCTGTACAGCCGCTGCTGGGCCAAGTACGACGACCCGCAGTTCGACGCGACCATCGACATGTTCGCCGAGCGCTTCGCCCTCAACGGCGTCGGGTTGGAGCGCTTCGAGGGCGTCGAGGCGCTCGACGCCGGCTGCGGGAGCGGCCGCTACACGATGGCGATGGCCAAGCTCGGCGCCCGCCACGCTCACGGCGTCGACCTGAGCGAACGCGCCGTCCGCGAGGCCTCGGCCCGCGCGCGCCGCATGGGCTACGGCGATCGCGTCAGCTTCGCGCAGCGATCGGTGATCGACCTGCCGGCCGAATGGACCAACCGCTTCGATTTCGTCTGCTCCAACGGCGTCGTCCACCACACGCCCGATCCGATTAAGGGCCTGGCGGAGATCGCGCGCGTGCTCAAGCCGGGTGGCGAAGCGTTCATCATGGTCTACGGCAAGGGCGGCTCGTTCTGGGCGCTCACCGACTTCTGCCGCGAGATCCTGACGCCGGTCCCCCTCGACGTCGCCGACGCCTACCTGGAGCTGCGCGCGACGCCAGTCGGGAAGATCTTCTTCTGCCTGGATCACTGGTACACGCAGTATCAGGAACGCGTGACGCTGAAGGAATTCGAGTCGCGACTCGCCGCCGCCGGCTTCACCGAGATCCGCTACCTCCCCCGGGCCCGCGTCTACGACGCCTCGGAACGGATGGCGCGATATCCGGAGGAAGCGGACATCATCGAAGACCCTGACATGCGCTATCTCGCAAGGAAGACTCAATGAAAACTCAAAACTCCAAATTCAAAACTTAAAACTCCTTCGTGGCCCAGGACCGAACCATCGAGAAAGATGCGCCGAAGGCGCCACCAGAAGTTTTAAGTATTAAGTTTTAAGTTTTCAGTTGTCATGAGCCTTTAACTCAAAAGATGTGTGGCATCTTCGGCATGTTCGGGCCCTCGTCGGGGGACGAGCGCGGGAAGGCGGCGGCCGAGGCGATCCGGTTGATGCGGCATCGCGGGCCGGACGACTCCGGCAGTCTCGACGTCGGCGATGGCGTGCTTGCCAATCGTCGCCTGGCGATCGTCGATCTCAACCCCACCGGCCACCAGCCGATGACGCTCGACGCGCCGCGGCTCGCGATCACGTTCAACGGCGAGGTCTACAACTACGTCGAGCTCCAGGACGAGCTCAGGAGCCGCTACGCGTTTCGCGGACATTCGGATACCGAGACCATCCTCGCGGCCTACGCGACCTGGGGCGATGATTTTCTGTCGCGGCTGCGCGGCATGTTCGCGCTCGCGATCTGGGACGCCGATCGCCGGCGCCTGCTCGTCGCGACCGATCGGCTGAGCATCAAGCCGGTGCTCTGGCATGCGGCGAACGGCCGGCTGGTGTTCGCGTCCGAGGTCAAGCCGCTGGCCGCCGCCGGCGTGCCGCTCGCCGTCAACGGCCGGCGCGTCTACGAGTATCTGCAATCGGGCGCGCTCGATCACTCGCGCGACACGCTCTTCGACGGCATCCAGCAGCTCAGGCCCGGGACGTTTCTCACCTGGCAGGACGGCCGCGTCACCGAGAGCCGGTATTGGGATCTGTCCGCATCGGACGCCGACGATCGGCGCGGCGACGTCCTCGTCGACGCCATCGACGCGATGCTGCAGGAGGCCGTGGATCTGCACCTGCGTGGCGACGTCGAGCCGGCGCTCAGCCTCAGCTCCGGCCTCGACTCGCAGGTCCTGCGCGCGTTGATTCAGCGCGACGGGCGCCGCCCCGGCCTGCACTGCTTCACGCACTGCTTCCCCGGCACGCCGTACGACGAATGCACGCCCGCCCGCGCGCTGCTCGGCGGCGCGCCGGTTCATTGGCACGGCACGGTGGTCAGCCCCGACGGTCTGCTCGCCGAGCTCGACAAGCTCATCTACACGATGGAAGCGCCGGTTGGCGGGCTCGGCATCTATGGCTATTGGCTCAACAGCCGGACGGCGTCCGAACACGGATTCAAGGTCCTGCTCGACGGCCAGGGCGGCGACGAAGCGTTTGCCGGCTATCGCTATTACTACGGCGCGCTGCTCGGCGATCTCGCGCGGCGCGGCGATCGGGTGACGCTCGACGCGGAGCTCGCGGCGTTCAATCATGCCCACGGATCGCGCATCGCCTACCCGAGCGCCGAGTTCGACGCCCTTGTCGCACCGGCGGAGACGACAGGCGTTCGCGCCCCGGACGGCACGTCACTCGGCGGGGACTACGTGGCGGCTGGCTTCGCCGCCGCCCATCGCGATCGTCCGGCCGACCCGCTGCCCACGCCCTTCGCCGATCCGGTGAAGAACGCGATGTACGCGGATTTGTTCTTCCTGAAGATCCCGAAGCTGCTGCGCTTCCAGGATCGCGCGGCCATGGCGTGGAGCGTCGAGGTGCGCGTGCCCTTCCTCGATCACGTGCTGCTCGAGACGCTGCTGCGGGTGCCGAGCGACGTGCTGCTTTCGGGCGGCGTCACCAAAGGCCTCCTGCGCCGGATCGCGGCGTCGCGCCTCGGCCTGGCCATGGCCCATCCCAAGCTCTACGTCTCGGCGCCCCAGCGCGAGTGGATCAAGACGTCGCTCCGCGACGGCTGCCGGGCGCTGATGCACGAGTCGGCCCTGGCCGCTGGCGGATACGTCGACGCGACGGCGCTCCTCGATCAGTACGATCGTTACGTCGCGTCGCCCGAGCTCGGCAATTCGTTCTTCGTCTGGAAGTTCGTCAACCTGGAACTCTGGTATCGCCGTTTCATCGCGTCGCCGATTGCCGTGGCGACGCCGTCCATCACGCATGCCTGACACCCCGTACGTCCTGGCCATCCTTCCCGCGCGCGGCGGCTCCAAGGGTCTGCCGCGCAAGAACGTCCGGCCGATCGCCGGCAAGCCGCTCATCGCCTACAGCATCGAAGCGGCCAAGGCCTCGCCGCTCGTCAACCGCGTCATCGTCTCGACCGACGACGACGAGATCGCGACGATCGCGACGCAGTACGGCGCCGACGTGCCGTTCCGGCGGCCGGCGGAGCTCGCCACCGACATGGCGCCGACCGAGCCGGTGTTGCAGCATGCGCTCGCCTACGTCGAGGACACCGAGAAACAGCCTGTCGACATCGTGCTGTTCCTGCAGCCCACCGACATCTTCCGCCGCGATCGCATCGTCCATCGCGTGATCGAGCGGCTGATCGAGCGCCCTGACGTCGATACCGTCTTCCCCGGATTTCCGACGCACAAGAACTACTGGCGCAAGCAGGGCGATGGCTGGGTCAAGCTCGCCGCCGACATCACGTACGGTCCGCGGCAGACGCGCGAGCATCTGTTCAAGGAAGAGACGGGCATCGCCTGCGCCACCCGCGCTGCGGTGATCCGTGCCGGGCGGCGCGTCGGCGATCGCGTCGACATCGTCCCGTACGACGAGGACGCCGTGTTCATCGACATCGAGAGCCCGTTCACCGAGTGGCTCGCGAACAAGGTCGTCGGTGAGTGGGGATATAAGATAGACGCCTGATGAAGGACGTCTCAGAGCAGGATCTCGCCGGCAATCTCCGCCGCGTCGCCAAAAGAGGTGACGCGCGATCGGTCGTGAAGGTCGGCGACGTCAGGTTCGGCGACGGCGGCTTCGTCGTCATCGGCGGGCCCTGCACCGTCGAGTCGCGCGAACAGGTGATCGACATTGCGATGGCGGTGAAGGCCGCCGGCGCGTCGATGCTCAGAGGCGGCGCGTTCAAGCCGCTGACGTTCCCGTACCGATCGCAGACCGTCTTCGAGCTCGGCATGGACGGCCTGAAGTACCTGCGCGAGGCCGGCGACCGCGCCGGGCTGCCGATCGTCAGCGAGGTCACCGACGCGCGCCGCGTCGGTGAGATGGCGGCGATCTGCGACATGCTCCAGGTCGGCGCCCGCAACATGCAGCACTTCGGTCTGCTCGAGGAGCTGGGCAAGGTGAACAAGCCGGTCCTCCTCAAGCGGCACTTCGGCGCCAGCCTGCGCGACTGGCTGGGCGCGGCCGAATATCTCGTCCATCACGGCGCCGATCAGGTCGTGCTCTGCGAGCGCGGCATCGTCGCGCCGCATACGCACGTGCCGACGTCGCGGTTCATCGTCGATCTCCAGGTGGTGCCGGCGGCGCAGGAGATCACACACCTGCCGATCATCGTCGACCCGAGTCACTCGACGTTCCGGCGGACCTTCGTCGCCCCGGTGAGCCGCGCGGCGCTGGCGATCGGCGCCGATGGCATCATCCTCGACGTCCATCCGACGCCCGAGAAAGCGGCGGTCGATCCGCTGCAGGCGCTGTCATACCCCGCGTTCGGCGCGCTGATGCAGGAGCTGCGCGGCATCGGCGCGGCGCTTCACCGATCGGTAGGCCGATGAGCAGAGACGCCGGCGCGGCGGGCGTCGTCGATCGCCTGGCACCGCACATCGGCAACACCCTGCCGCCGGTGCGCGCGTCGTTCGTCACCGGCATCGTCGGCGATCAACCGTCGAAGTACGCGAAGACGCCGCCGCTCTGGAACGCCGTGTACCGCGAGCTCGGCTGGGATGCCGTGTCGCTGCCGTGGGACGTCACGCCGGCGGCGCTGCCCGGCTTCGTCGCGGCGGCGCGCCAGTCACCGGAGATCGCCGGATTCAACGTCACCAACCCGCACAAGATCGCGATCGCGGCGCTCCTCGACGATCTCGATCCGCTGGCGCGCCAGATCGGCGCGGTGAACACCGTCGTGCGGACGGCCGGCGGGCGGCTCGTGGGCCACAACACCGACGGGCAGGGCACGATCGACGCGTTGACGCTGACGCTTCCCGGCACGAGCGCGCCGTTCATGACGACGATCGAAGGCGCGAAGGTCGTGCTGCTCGGCGCCGGCGGCGCGGCGCGGGCCGCGGCGTTCTACCTGGGGCAGGCGATCGGCACGAAAGGCCGGCTTCGGATCGTCAATCGCGACGGCCGCAAGGCCGACGATCTCGCGGCCGCCGTGCGCGATGCGTACGGCATCGGCGAGGGCGCCGGCGAAGAGCGGCTCGCGGCCTGGCTCGCGGACGCGACTCTGGTGGCCAACGCGACGGTGAAAGGCCAATCGGGCTGGCGGCGCAACGCCGACGGATCGGCGACGCAGATGGAAGCGTATTCGGCGCTGGCGCCGGCCAATCCGGCCTCGGTGGCCGCCGATCGGCCGCTCGATGCCGCGGCCGCGCGCGAATGGTTCATCGCATCGCGGTCGGATCTGGCGCGCCACGCCGCGGCGGCGCTCGACGCGCTGGCTGCGCTCCCGGCCGGCGCCGCCTGCTTCGACATGATCTACGCGCCGCTCGAGACCCGCTTCCTGCGCCAGGCCCGGCTCGCCGGTCATCCGACGCAGAACGGCAAGTGGATGAACGTTGCGCAGGCGGCTGACGCGTTCGCGCGCCGTGTCTGCGCACCGCACCTCGCGGCGGCCGGCATCGCGCCGACGGACGGGTATCGTCGCGCCTTCGAGATCATGGCTCGCGTATGGTGACGCGCCGGGCGTTTCCGCCGCGATCGCCCTGGCTCGTCGCCGCCGTCGATGGCAATCACGGCGGCCGTCTTTCGCAGGCGCGGCGGCTGATCGCGCTCGCCGCGGAGGCCGGGGCCGACGCCGTGAAGTTCACCGCCGCGGCCGATCGCGCCGACGCCGACGCGCCGCCCCTCGCGCCGCCGGCCTGGCGCGCATTGCGGCGTGAAGCGCGCGCGCGCGACATCGCCTTCGTGCTGGCGCCGCGCGACGTCCGCGCCCTGGCACTCACCCGCGCCCTGGCCCCCGACGCCTATCAAATCGATCCGTCGTCGCTTGGCGATCGAGCGCTGATCGCCCGGATCGCGCGCGAGCGCCGTCCGGTGCTCGTCGTCGCCGGCGCCTGTACCATCGCGACGCTTCGCGCGGCGGTGGCCGCGCTTCGACGATGCCCGATCGTCGTCATGCATGCGGTGGCGTCACCCGGGCTGCCGCCGGCGCGGGCGCGGCTGCGGTATCTGACGACGCTGGCGGCGCGGCTGCGGACGCCGGTCGGCTATCTCGGATCGGAGCCGGGCCCCGGCTGGTCGCTCGTCGCGGCCTCGATGGGCGCGGTCGCGATCGAGAAGGCGTTCACGATCGACCGTCATCTTTCCGGGGCGGGACACGCGGCCAGCCTCGACCCGGCCGATCTCGCGTCGCTGGCCGCGAGCCTCCGCGATCTGCAACAGGCTCTTGCCCCCGTCGGCGAGCGCCGTGTCTTCGCCGAGGAGCTCGCGCACCTCGATCGATCCGGCCGCAGCCTCGTCGCGCGGCGTTCGCTCTCGCGCGGCGCGACGCTCAAAGCCAGTGACGTCGAATCGCGGCCCGGCAACGCCGGCCTCAGCCCGCGCCTGATCGACTGGCTTATGGGACGCAGCCTGCGCTACGACGTCGACGCCGGCGAGCCGCTGACGTTCGGCATGGTCGATCCGGAATGATCTCGATCGTCATCCGGACCAAGAACGAGGAGGCCTGGATCGGGCGCTGCCTCGCCGCGGTCGCCCTGCAGGACGCCGGCGACGTCGAGGTGATCGTCGTCGACAACGCGTCGACCGACGCCACGCCACGCATCGTCCGCCAGCACGGGGGCCGGCTGCTGCACATCTCGGATCGCGCCTTCGGCTACGGCCGGGCGATCAATCTCGGCGTCCGGCAGGCGCGGGGCGAACTGGTCGCCATCCTGTCGGGTCACTGCATTCCCGCGCACGATCGCTGGCTCAGCAGCCTGGCGGCGCATTTCGACGACCCGAACGTCGCCGGCGTCTACGGCCGGCAGCTGCCGCTGCCCGACTCGCACGCGTTCGACAAGCGCGATCTGTGGACGACGTTCGGCGTCGAGCGCCGCACGCAGCGGACCGACTACTTCTTCCACAACGCCAACTCGATGATTCGCCGCGCGGCCTGGCGAGAGCGCCCCTTCGACGAGGACATCAACGGCGTCGAGGATCGCGACTGGGCGCAGAAGGTCCTGGCATCGGGTCGGACGATCGTCTACGAGCCGATGGCCTCGGTCTATCACCACCACGGCATCCACCAGGGACTCGACCCGCAGCGGGCCGAACGCGTGGTGCGGGTCATCCAGATGATCGGCGACGGCCGGTCGCGGCGGCGGCGCTGACGGGCCCTTCCCGGCGTTTTCCGGCCTTGTTGTTGCCAATTCGTCTTGAAGCGGCCGGAGGCTTCGGGTACTCTCATGGCCCAGCCGGCGCGTCCGATAAGTAACACGAGGCATTGTCCCCCCCCAGGCCGGATCAGTTTCGGCAGGTTTTCGCAAGAGGGTCGTTTTGATGAAGCGAATTGCAGATATCCGTGCGGGCCGCCGGATCGCGCTGGCCGTACTCGGAATTGCCATCCTCGGCTACTCCTCGGCGCCCGTTCGCACCACCGTCGCGCCCGTCTCGTCTCGCCACATCTACGCCGGCGGCGGCGTGGTCTGGGAGACCGACATGGCGTACGACCCGATCAACCAGCGCTTCCTCGTGGTGTTCCGCCAGGGTGACGATGGCCCGTTCGGACAGTTTCTGGTCTACGACGGCACGAACCTCGTCGAAGAGAGTGCGCCCTTCCTGCTCGTCGCTGGCGGGCACGGACAGTTCGTCCGGGTCGCGGCCCGAACCGCGGGCAGCGGCGGCTTCCTGGTCACTTACTGGCAGGGCGGGCATCGGCTTGGGCTGTTCGTCCAGCCGGGCAATCCGACGCAGCTCTCGAACGTCGTCGATTTCGGCCCGGTCGACACGGAACATCTATCCGAAGGCGGAGGCGTCGCCTACGCCGCGAATGCGGATCGCTTCCTCGCCACCTTCCCGCGGGGACGCAACACGTGGCTGGTGTCGGTCGCGCCGGGGCTCGGCAACCTCGATGTGGCGGGGCCCATCCAGATCAGCTTGCAGAGCGGCGAGTGCGCCGGCGAGTACCTGCACAACCCCGAGATCGCCTATAGCAACGCGCATTCGATGGCGCTCGTCACCGGCTGGCGCGACGTCACGGAGTGTTCGGCCGGCGGCGGCGTCTGGGCGCGGCTCGTCAGCATCAGCGGCGCAAGCGCCTCGCCTGTCGGCGGCATGCTGTGGCTCGCCAAGGGCGCCTACGACGAAGAAATGCGCGTCGCCTTCAGCGAAGGCAGCAACGTCTTCGTCGTCGTCTGGTCGCGGCGCGTCAGCCAGACGCGCTCGGTCATGAAGACCGCGATCGATGTCGCCGGCAACACGCTCGGACCGACCACCATTCTTCCTCCCAACCTCACCAACGGATCTCCGGGAGACGACGCGTTCAACCAGCTGGGGCTGGGCTACAACCCGGCGACGAACCGTTTCCTCCTCGGCATGCGCGGCAACGACTCCGGCGGCACCGCTTACGCGCCGGCGTATGTCCTTGAACTGAACGGCATCGGCGACGCCATCACCGGCACGATGGCGGAGTACCTCCCGCCGTCGCCAAACGGGATCAACCAACCGCCGTATCCCTGGCCCGTGCTCGTCGCGATTCCAGGCACGAGCCGATTCGGCATGCTCACCAAGACCGGTAGTTGGCCCAGTCCCGATCGCAGCTCGCTCGATCTCTGGAGTAGCGTCGTCGACACCAACGGTCTCGTCGGCACCGGCTGGCCCCTCGGTCCAGGTCAGCAGGAAGGCGGTGGCGGCGGTGGTGGCGGCGGCGGTGGCGGCGGTGGCGGCAGTGGCACGACGACGCTGAACGTCACGCCTCCGACTGGCGGGGCGATCATCGGCCCGGGCATCAACTGCGGCGCCGGCGGCACCGCGTGCACGCTCACGATGCCGACCGGCGTCACGCTCGGCCTCGAAGTGCAGGCGATCGCCGGGTTCGGGTTCGCTGGCTGGGGCCCCGGCTGCCCTGGCGGCATCGTGACCTTCACCGGTTCGCCGACCTGCAGCGCGACGTTCACAGGTGGCGGTGGCGGCGGTGGCGGAGGCGGCGGCCAGGTGACCGTGCCCTTGAACAAGCCGGCCAACGGGACGATTCTCGGCGGCGGCGCCAACTGCGGCGTCGGCGGCGACGCCTGCTCGGTCACCGGTACTGCCGGTACGACGGTCGCGCTCTTCCTCGTCGCCGCGCCGGGCTACCAGTTCGGCAGCTGGGGCCTGGGCTGCCCCGGCGGCGTGGTGACGTTCGGTGTGTCGCCCTCGTGCGGCGCGGACTTCGTCCCGGTGGGCGGCGGCGGGCAGGTGACGGTTCCACTCAACCGGCCGGCCAACGGGACGATCCTCGGCGGCGGCGCCAACTGCGGCGTCGGCAACGACACCTGCTCGGTCACCGGCGCATCCGGCACGGTCGTCGAGCTGTTCGTGATCGCGGCTCCGGGGTATCAGTTCGCCGGATGGGGCCTGGGGTGCCCTGGCGGCGTGGTGACGTTCGGCGTATCGCCGTCGTGCGGCGCGGACTTCATCCCGGCGGGCGGCGGCGGAACCGGTAACGTCACGCTCGTCATCGCGAAGCCGATCGGCGGGACGATCGTCGGACCCGGAGTGAGCTGCGGCGACGGCGGCAACATCTGTCAGCTGACGATGCCCGCCGGCATCACGATCGGCCTCGAGCTCTTCGCGTCACCGGGCTACTCCTTCATCGGGTGGGCGGCAGGTTGCCCGGGTGGCGTGGTGACGTTCACCGGCAGCCCGACGTGCGGCGCGACCTTCAGCAACTCGGGCGGCGGGGGCGGCGGCGGGGGCGGCGGCAACGCCACGCTGACCATCGTCAATCCCGGTACCGGCGGCGGGGGCGGCATCGTCCTCGGCCCCGAGATCGCGTGCCAGCCCGGCGCGACCAACCTGTGCAGCACGACCGTGCCGGCCGGAACCGTGATCACCGTGGTGCCGCTGCCCTTCACCGGGTTCCACTTCAGCGGGTGGATTGGAGCCGGATGCGCGAACACGATGACCGTGACCACGAACATGACCTGCACTGCCGACTTCAGCAGGGACTAGTCGCCACCCTTCGCGAGCCGGCGTCGAGGAGACGCCGGCTCGCCTTCGTTCTCTGATTCCCTACCGATACATCGACGCACCAACCGACGAGGGCCCCGAATTCGACCGGGTGCTCGACGACGTCGCGCGCTTCTATCTCGTGGACATGGGCGGCCGGCCGCGGCTCGACGGGCCGGGCGCGCGAATGAAGTTCACGCGCGACTGGGAATACCCGTGGGTCCTGCTCCGCGGAGAAGCGGCACCGGGCAAGCGGATGCTCGATTGCGGATCCGGCTACTCGCCGCTGCCCTTTCTCTGGGCGAAGCGCGGCGCGTCGGTGACCGCGCTCGATCGCGATGCGATCGTCGCCGGGCCGATCCGCTATCTGGCGTGGTGCGCACGCGAAGCCGCCGCCGATCTCTTCGGGCGGCGCAAGTCAGCATCGCCGCCGTCCGCGGTTTCCCCGCTCGCAACGACACGACGTCCGGCCGAGCAGACTTCCGTCGTCGTCACGCCTGCTCTGCGGCCGCGAGGGCCGCTGACGCGGTTCCTCCGTTATCAGTCGAAGCGCAATCGCGAGCGTCTCCGGCGGCTCAGGCATCCAGACTTCTGGGGCCCGGTATCACCGGCGCTGCTGGCGCGCTACGGCGTGACCTACACGCACGGCGATTTGACGGCGATGCGATTCGGCGATCGATCGTTCGACGTCGTCTCGTGCGTGAGCGTGCTCGAGCACATGCCGGTGGACGCGCGCCTGCGCGGCCTGCGCGAGATGGCCCGAGTATTGAGGCCCGGCGGCCGGCTGATCCTGACCTACGACGTCATCGACGGCGACATCACGCAATCGCTCATCGACGCCTCGGGCTGCCGCGACATCGAGCTCGTGTACTTCCGAGCCTCGAAAAAACTGTTCGCGCCTAACGCGCCCGACGTCGTCGGCCTGGTGTTGGAGAAATCCTGAGCACGGCTGGACCGCGCCCGCCTCCGGCGTCGGGCCGCTCACCTCTCCAGAAGGTGATCGTAGCCGCCGGCATTGAACCGCAACGCGATGCGCAGCCGATCGAGGGTCCAGATCGGTCCGCGCGTCAGCGTCCGAATCACGTTGTCGTACTCGGCGATCCGCGGATCGGTGATCCCGCTCGCGGGCTGGAGGACGGATTCGGCATAACCCGGCGGCAGCTGGCGCGTGAAATGTCCGATGCGCCAGCCGGGCTCGGCTGGCAGATGGCTGAGAAGCGGATCGGTGAGCGCATTCGGATCGATGATGTGCAGGTCGGGGCGCGTGTAGTAGCCGACCATCCCGACGAATCCCCAGATCGCCACCCGCTCGGGATCGTCCCGCCAGTCGAGGCCGCGGCGCACTTCGCTGCGTGATTGGAGCGGCAGTTCGCGCTGTGTGACCAGCCGTGTGCCGCGGGAATAGATGCGGCGCTCGTCGGAGATGCCGTTGCCGTCGACGACCTCCTGAGGCCTGAAGCCAGCGGCGGCGAGCACCGCGGCGACGAGCGCAAGCCCCGCCGCGGACACGCGCGATCGCGGCAGCGGCATTCGCGCCGCGATGCAGAGCGCGACCATGAACGGCGCCGAGAAGAAGCGGCCGCTCATGAAGTCGCCACCGACCTTCGCAACGTAGACGAGGCTGAGCAGCAGACCCAGCGACAGCGGCCACAAGCCGCGCAACGATCGCTGCCATGGTGCGAGCATCGCCAGTCCGATGGTGGCGAGCGTCAGCGGATCAACGGCGATCGAGTTCTCGAAGTAGCGCAATCCCTGCGACAGCAGCACGCCCGCCGGTATGCCGGTTGCCAGTTTCGCGTAGGCGGTGTTGGGCAGCATCAGCCCGTAGTACACGAGCGAGAACGCTTCCCACGCGACGAGCGGCAGCCCGCCAATCGCGAGGTCGATCGCCGCGCGATGGATCGGCCGGCACTGCCATGCCCGTACCGCCAGCGAGGGGCCGATGAGCAGCGCGAGATCGAGGCGGGTAAGGAGACACAGCGATCCGATCAGCGTCAGCAGGCGGATCCCGCCGCGGCCGTCGCGGTGGAGCCACGCGGCCACGTAGGCCGCGAGCAGCAGGTGCGTCAGCGGATTCTCGAGGCCCGAGCTCGAGTAGTCGACGAACGCCTGCGAGGCCGCCGCGGCGGTCAGGACCATTGCAACGTGAACTGCGGACAGCGCGAGCCGACCGGCGACGACGGCCATCGCGCCCGCCGAAGCGAGGATCGAGAGCAGCATCGCGGTGTAGTACGGATCGCGCCCGATCGCCGTGCCGGCTGCGAGCACCAGCATCCAGAGCGGGTGGGTGTACGCCTGGACGCGCTCGATCAGATTCCAGCGCGGGCCAGCGCCGTCGAGCAGGTTCTCGACGGTGCGAAGCGTAATGAACGCATCGTCGCTCGCCCACGCAGTCCAGGTCACGACGCCAGCCCAGGCGATGGCCGCGGCCGTGACCCAGCGCAGCGGAACGGCGCGCCCGGGGTGCCGCTCGAACGCGGCGGCATCGGCCGGCACGTCAGGGCCCCGAACGTGCCGGCGTTCGGCCGATGGCGTCGGATGCGAGCATGCCAAGAGTCAGCACGGCGTCGGCGGCGCGTTCGCTGGCCCGGCCGTCGCTCTGCATCGCGAACTCGTCGATGAATCGGCGCCGCGCCGTCGCCAGCCGCGTCCTCGCCGGCTCGTCGTGGACGAGCGCGTCGAGCGCGGCCGCGACATCGGCTGGCCGCGTCGCGCCGGCCATGGCGCCGGCATCGACGAACGGGCTCAGGTAGTTCGGTAACCGCATGGCCAGCGCAGGGACATCGAGCGCCATCGCTTCGATCGCGACCGTCGAGTTGATGGTGGCGACGACGCGCGCGGCGGAGATCAGAGCGACGGCGGGGACGGTGAGCGGCACGACGCGCACGTTGGCAGCACCGGCGGCCAGCCGTTCGTAC
>DASTCC010000268.1:0-18130 GCA_035711465.1 Vicinamibacterales bacterium | reverse complement strand
CGTTGACGATGCCCATGTCGAGGCCGGCCTTGATCGCGTGATACAGAAACGCCGCGTGGATCGCCTCGCGGACGACGTCGTTGCCGCGGAACGCAAACGACAGGTTGCTGATGCCGCCGCTCACTTTCACGCCCGGACAGGTCGCCTTGATCTGCCGCGTCGCCTCGATGAAGTTGACGGCGTAGTCGTTGTGCTCCTCGAGGCCGGTGGCGACGGCGAGCACGTTGGGATCGAAGATGATGTCGGTCGGATCGAAGCCGGCGCGCTCGGTGAGGAGCTTGTAGGCGCGCTGGCAGATCTCGACCTTGCGCGCGATCGTGTCCGCCTGGCCGACCTCGTCGAACGCCATCACCACGACGGCGGCGCCGTAGAGGCGGACGAGTGCCGCCTTGGCGAGGAAGTCGCCCTCGCCTTCCTTCAGCGAGATCGAGTTGACGACGCCCTTCCCCTGGACGCACTTGAGCCCGGCCTCGATGACAGACCACTTCGAGCTGTCGATCATGATGGGCACGCGCGCGATCTCCGGCTCCGTCGCGATGTAGTTCAGAAACGCCGTCATCGCGCGCTCGGACTCGAGCATTGCCTCGTCCATGTTGACGTCGATGAGGTTGGCGCCGCCGCGCACCTGCTCGAGGGCGACCGTGGCCGCCTCGGTGTAGTTGTCGTCCTTGACCAGGCGCGCGAAGCGCTTCGAGCCGGTGACGTTGGTGCGCTCGCCGATCATCTGGAAGTTACTGTCTTCGCGGATGACGAGGGGCTCGAGGCCGGAGAGACGCGTGTAGGTGCCGGGTGCTGGGTGCTCGGTGCTGGGTGCGGGGTTCTTCTGGCGCGGTGTCACGCCGTCAACTGCCGCGACCAGTGCCCTGATGTGATCCGGCGTCGTCCCGCAGCAGCCGCCGAGGATGTTGACGAAGCTGCTCTCGGCGAAGTCGCGCAGCAGCGCGGCGGTCTCGGCCGGCAGCTCGTCGTATTGACCAAACGCATTCGGCAGTCCGGCGTTCGGGTAGCAGCTGACCCACGAGGAGGTCATCCGCGACAGCTCGGCGATGTACGGGCGCATGTCGCGCGCGCCGAGGGCGCAGTTGATGCCGACCGCCCAAGGACGCGCGTGCTCGATCGAGAGATAGAACGCGTCGAGCGTCTGGCCCGAGAGCGTGCGGCCGCTGCGATCGGTGATCGTCACCGAGATGACGAGCGGCAGCGCCGTGCCCTTCTCGCGCTGCACGGTCTCGATCGCGACGATCGCGGCCTTGGCGTTCAACGTGTCGAAGATGGTCTCGAGCAGCAGCAGGTCCGCGCCGCCGTCGATGAGACCGCGCACCTGGTCGGCGTAGGCGTCGCGAAGCTCGTCGAACGTGATCGCGCGGTGCGCCGGGTTGTTGACGTCCGGCGAGATCGACAGCGTGCGGTTCGCGGGCCCGATCGAGCCGGCGACGAAGCGCGGCCGGTCCGGCGTTTTCGCCGTCCACTCGTCGGCGGCCTCGCGCGCCAGCCGAGCGCCGGCGACGTTGATCTCGTAAACGAACGGCTGAAGGTCGTAGTCCGCCTGCGAGACGGCGTTGCCGTTGAAGGTGTTGGTCTCGACGATGTCGGCGCCGGCGGCGAGATACTCGCGGTGGATGCCGCCGATGATCGCCGGCTGCGTGAGCACCAGCACGTCGCTGTTCCCCTTGAGCTCGCGCGGATGCGACGCGAATCGCTGGCCGCGAAACGCGGCGTCGTCGAGCTGGTGGCGCTGGATCATCGTGCCCATCGCGCCGTCCAGGATCAGGATGCGGCGGGCGAGCTGGTCGTCGAGGCGTTCGCGGACGGTCTTCATGATGTGGTCCTTGCCGGCTTCGCGGCGTCGCGCGCCGGCTTCGTGCCGCTGGCAATCAGCACGGTGAAGGGATCGCCGCTCTTGCGCGCGCCGATCCGGATCTCGACCCTGGTGAAGCCGGCGTCCTCGAGCAGCGACCGCAGCACCTGATCGCTGAACCCGAGCCACTTGTCGCCGAGCTTCTGCGGCACCCAGGTCTCGTGATGTTCGCGCAGATCGAGCAGCAGGACGCGGCCGCCGGGCCGGAGGATCCGGAACGCCTCGGCCAGCGCCGCTGCCGGCCGATCGGCATGATGGAGCGCCTGCGAGAGCAGCGCGACGTCCACGCTCGACGCCGCGATCGGCAGCGCTTCGAGCTCGCCGCGCTTCCAGGTGACGTTCCGCACGCGGCGCCGCTTGCCGAGCGCCTTCGCGCGCGCCAGCACGTCGCGCGATCGATCGACGGCGATCACCCGGCGCGCGAAGCGCGCCGCTTCGATCGTCAGGTAGCCCTCGCCGCAGCCGAGGTCGGCGACGTCGAGCGGCGGCAGGAGCATCGCCAGCGCGCGCGCCCACGCCGCCCAGCTGCGCCCCGGCACGAGCTGACGCCGCTCGTCGCCGGCGCCGTGCTGCGAGAAATTCTCCTTCCGCAGCCGCCGGATCTCCTGCAGCCGGGCGTCGTCCGCCCGGGTCGCCGGCGTGTGGCGCCCGAACTCCTCGTGCAGCCACGACCACAGCGACGCCTGCGATCCGTCACGGCTCTCGATCTCCGGCGCCAGCTTGTACCAGGCAAACGTCCCGGCGCGCTTCTCGACGACGAGGCCGGCTTCCCGGAGCAGGCCGAGATGCCGCGAGACGCCGGACTGCGCGACGCCGAGCACCGACGTCAGCTCGGAGACGTTCAGCGCCTCCTGCCCGAGCAGCCGCAGCAGCCGCAGACGGGTCTCATCACCGAGCAGTCGAAGCAGGGCCGGCGAGTCCATGAGTCAATCTATAAATCTACATGAATAGATATATTGACTCAAGTCTCGGTTCGGAGCGCGGCCCAGCGAGAGCCAAAAGACTTCACGCGGAGGCGCGGAGGCGAGAGATGTCTGAGGCGCTGAGAACTTGAATCCTGAAAACAGCCCTTCGTTTCCGCGGCTCGACTGCTCCGACCCTCCGCGGCTCGGCGTGAAATCATCCAGCCAACGACCGAATCCACCCGGCCGCGACTTCGATGGCCCGGTCGACTGACGTCCCCTTCGGATCGGCGCCTTTGGTGGCGACGAGCGAGTGATCGCCGCCCTCGATGATCTCGAGGCGCGCACGGGATCCGAGGCCCGCGGCGAGCGCGGCCATCTCCTCGGGCGACCCGAATGGATCGCGCGTCCCGTGCAGGAACAGCATCGGCGCGGCGACGTCCGACAGGTGCTTGTCGCGCCGCTGATCGGGCTTGCCCGGTGGGTGCAGCGGGTAGCCGAAGAACGCCAGACCGCGCGGCGCCGGATCGAACAGTCCTCTCGCGGCGGCCTGCGACGAGATCCGGCCGCCCATCGACTTGCCGCCGGCGAACATCGCCGCGCCAGGATGCGCCGTCGCGACCTCGCGCCAGACCGCCGCGAACGCCGCTTCGAGCACGTCGTTCCTGTCCGGCGCGCGGCGGCGCGCGTCCATGTAGGGAAAGTTGAACGTCACCACGGTCACGCCGCGAGCGGCCAGGCCGGCTCCCACTTTCTTCATCCACGGATGCGATTCGCCCGCCCCGGCACCGTGGCCGAACACGAGGACGGGAGCGTCCGATGCCGCCGGATACGTCGTCATCGTGACCTCGGCGCAAGCGCGTCAGCCGGCGTCGTCGCGATCGCCGTCAGCCATCGGCCTGCCGCGGCGCGGAAGGTGTCGGTCCATTCGTGGCCGCCGTCGAATCGCACGAGCTCGTGCCCGACGTGATGTTCGGTGAGGAACGTGAGGTCGTCCTCGAGCTTCCGGCCGACGTACCACGCCTCGCGATCGCCGACGCCGATGAGCACGCGCGGCCAGGCGCCGCGAGTGCCGGATGCGGATTTAGCGTCAGGAGGGATGTCGCCGGCGAGCGCGATGACGCCGTCCGCGCGGCGCGCTCCGAGCACCCCGGCGCGGTACGCCATCGACGCGCCCTGCGAAAAGCCGAGGCAGACGATGCGCGCGGCCGGCCCGCCGGCCGAGAGCGTGTCGACCACCGCGTTCGCATACGCGATGTTGTCGGTGATCGCGGCGTCGCGATCCTGTCGCGTCATCCAGCTCGCGACGATGCGCTCGTCGCGCGCGTAGAAGCGATGCAGGGCCTGGACCGACGCGACGCGCCAGGCGGAGATCCCCGGAATCTTCAGGACGTCCTGAAGGAACTCCTCGCCGCCCTGTCCGTAGCCATGGAACGCGAGCACGAGGCCGGCGGGATTGGACGCCGCTTCCTCGACGAGGACTCGGCCGTGGATATGGGTTTGAACGGAAAGTACGTGCGGCACCCAGCAAGTATGACGGGGACGCCTATTCCCGCAACACCTTGACGACGTTCGCGTTCGCCGAGCGGCGCACCGGCACCCAAGTGCCCACGATGCCAGCGGCGGTGGCGATGACGACGGCGATCGCCAGGCTGCTGACGTCGCGCTGGTCGAGGCCGTAGACGAGATCCGCGAACAGCGGCGCGACGGCGACCGACAGCAGCAACCCGATCGGCACGGCCCCGGTCATCACCAGACCGCTGGTCTTGAAGTGCTGCCACATCACCTGCCTGCGGGAGGCGCCGAGGGCGGTGCGGATCGCGGTGGCCCGACGCCGCTGGTGCACGACGTAGGCAATCACGAGATAGAGCCCGATCGCCGAGAGCAGACCGGCCGAGATCGCGAGGAACGACACGAGACCGGTCACCGCCACCAGCGCGCTCGTCGCCGCCTCGACGTTGGCCGAGAGCATCTTCTGCTCGGCGATGGCGCGGCCCGGACCGACCTCGTTGATCGCCGCTGCAATCGCCGGCGCCAGCGCCTGCGGTTCTCCCGACGTCCGCACCGTGACGATGCCCGCGTTCTGGAAGAGGTTGCCGATCGGCGCGTAGATCTGCGGCCGCACGACGCGTCCGACCTCCACGGTCCGCGCGTGGCCGACGACGCCGACGATGCGCGAGTTGCGCAGGCCCCAGCCGAGCCGCAGCTCGCGGCCGATGACGTTCTCGACGCCGGGAAACGCCGACCGCGCCAGCGTCTCATCCACGACGATCACCGGCTGGGACTGCGCGTCTTCCTGATCGGTGAAATCGCGGCCCTGCACGATCGGAATGCGCAGCGTCTCGAAGTAGCCCGGCGTCACCGCCTGGTAGTTGGCGTACGGCTCGAACGACGGCTCCTTCGACAGATCCGTCTCGTACCCATCCATCATCGTCGACCCGCTGAGCGGGATGTGAGTGACGACGCCGACCGAGGTGACGCCCGGCACCTGCCGGACGCGATCGCGGATGCGCTGATAGAGCTGCGCTCGCGCGCCGGGGTTGGGGAAGCGGCGGAAGTCGAACGGCACACGGAACGTCATGACGTTCGGCTCGAAGCCGAGATCGACCTGGCGGAGCCGCGCGGCGCTGCGCACGAGCTGCACGCACCCGAACGCGAGCACGACGGTGAGCGCGATCTGCGCGCCGACGAGGACGAGCCGCGAGGCGGTGCCTTCGGAACGGCCGCCCTGCGCCGAGCCGCTGCGGAGCGCGTTCCAGGTCTCGCCGCGCGAGATCCGCCAGACAGGAATCAGACCGGAGAACAGCAGGCCGCCGAGCGCGAGTCCAGCGGTGTAGACAATCAGATCCCAGCCGACGTTGATCTCGTCCCATCGCGGCACGGTGCGCGGGATCACCTCGCGGACGCCCGCGATCGCCGCGAGCGCGAACAGCCCGCCGAGCACCGCGGCGCCGGCGCCGAGGACGAGGCTCTCGACGAAGACCTCGATCACGAGCGTGCTGCGCGTGGCGCCGATGGCCGATCGAATGGCGATGTCCTGCTCGCGCGAGCGCAGGCGCGCGACGACGAGGGCGCTGGCGTTGGCGAAGGCGATGACGAGCAGCAGCACGACGGCGCCGACCGCGGCACGGAGCGCCGGCTTCGTCGTTCGCGTCATGTCGTCGAGGACCGGCGAGACCAGATAGCGGACGCGCTCCTCGTAGAACTGCGGGAAGCTCTCCTTGTTTCGCGCGCCGATCAGATCGAGGCCGGCCTGCGCTTCCGCGAACGTCGTGCCCCGCTTGATCCGGACGAGCGTCGGGAACTGCCAGGCGTTGCGGAAGTCGGTGAGGCGGAGCGGCGTGTAGATGTCGATCGGCTGCGGCACGGCGCGGCCGGTGACGAGGCGGAAGTGTTCCGGCAGCACGCCGACGATCACGGTCTGCCGGCCGTTGACCTGGACGGCCCGCCCGAGCACGTCAGGAGCGCCGCCGAACTGCCGCTGCCACAAGCCGTAGTCGATGAGCGCCGCCTGCGGTGGCGGTGGCGGCGGCGGCGCCGGCGGGGCGCCAGGCGCGGGTGGCGGCGGCGGCGTGAACGGCACGAAGTCGGACTCGGCGAGGTTGCGGCCGAGAATCGGCTGCACGCCGAGCATCGGCAGCATGCCGGTCGTCATGCTGAGCTGCGACAGCGATGTGAACTCCGGACCGGTGCCGAGCGACGCTTCGACGAGCCGCGTCTCGACCTCGACGGCCTCGAAGACGCCGGCGTTGCGCAGGTCGATCGCTTCGGCCGGCGACAAGCCTGGATGCGCGCGCAGGTTGCCGATGTCGATGCGGACGAGGCCGAGGCGCTCGGGCTCGTAGTAATCGAGCGGCCGCAGCAGCACGCGCTCGAAGACCGCGATCATCGCCGCGGCGGGCCCGATGCCGATGGCCAGGATGAAGATGACCGCGAGCGAGTAGCGCCACTCGTGCCGAAGCCTGCGGGCGGCGTGACGAAGACCCCGGCCAAAACGTCCCATGAGTTGTCTCCAGGTCGGCAGGGGCCCGGCCGCGGCCGCGCGAGCGCCGATGGCGGCAGCCATGAAGACGACGGCGTTGGCCCAGAACCAGACACGCGCGAAGCGACGCCGCGCGTCGACGCGATCGGCGAACTCCTCCGTGAGATCGCCGATGACGCTGTCGCGATCGATCGCCGGCAGGCTGGCGAGCAGCCGCAACGCTCCACGCGGCGGCGCTGGATGCGGCGTCACACGTTCCTCTTGCCGAGGCGGACGCCGTCCCACAGGCTGGTCAGCGTCCGCTGCGACTCGCGCAGCAGCCGGAGCCCCGCGGCGGTCGGCTCGAAGTGGCGCCGCGCCCGCCCGCCGCGCCGCGCCTCCGGCTCGCCGAGGCGCGATCGAATCAGCCCCTTGTCCTCGAGCCGCCGCAGCGCGAGATAGACGGACGGCCGGAGGATCTGCCGCCGCGTGTGCTTGCGCAGCTCGTCGACGACGAGCACGCCGTAGCTTTCCGGCCCGATCCGAAGGATCGACAACAGCACCAGGTGTTCGAGTTCGCCCAACAGCTCGTCAGTCATGTCGATTTGATATATCAAGTAGACGAAAGGTGCACGGGGTTGGTTTGCACAGGCGTGCTTGTCGCATGCCTGAACAATGGGGCTGCGGAGCTGTCTATCTGACCGCTGTCGGCGCCTCGGTCTTCTGGGGCCGCATGCGCCTCGGAACGGACTCCGTCCCGCCGCCGGCAGGAGGAATCAGATGCCGATTCGCCCGTGCGATGGCGTTTTGTCGGGTTGTCGTGACTCGAACGCGGAGGGCTCCTGAACGGCTTTCCGGGGGAATCCGGACCCCGAGTCGATAGAACGCCGAGGTCTCGCTCATGATGCGCTGCACGAACCGCTTGGGCTGTCCGACCACCAGGAAGGATTGACCGCCCGTGGCTTCGACGGCGGTCTGAAGGCCCGAGTTGAGAAAGACAGCTTCCTCTCTGATCGCCGTGCTCCGTTCCGATGAGGTGTCGGCAACGCTCGCGAACTCCGGCGCCTTGCCGAGCCCATAGATGATGACGCCGGCACTGGCGGCCACGCGACTGAGCGCGTCGATTCTCTGCGTGACGTCCGCGAGTCCTGTTCGGACCGTAAGGCCGGACGAGATGACGACCAGGATTTTCGGCGAGGGACCGCCTCGCAGAGCGTTCACGACGCGTTCAATCGCCTGGAGCTGCTGCAAACTTCGTTGGACGTCCGAGCGCGCCATCTCCTTGGCTGCCATTTCCAGCGCGCCCTCACAGATCGGGTCCTTCCTGCGAACGTCGGGAATCAAGCACTCCCGATCGGCAAGACGCTCGAGCGCGCCGGCCACCTCCTCTTCCACCTGGACCGCTTCCTGGGCGCCAATGACGAATCGGCCGGCCCGGCGAAGGGCGCGTCCCGTCATGTTCTTGTTCAAGAGGGCCGCTTTCACCGCGGAACGATCCCGGGTTGGATTGACTACCGGGCCGAGCCCGCTCGTACTGACCACGCCGGCGACGTCGTCCGGGCCGAGCATCGACAGCATCTCGAGAGCCGGCTGCATGGCCTCCTGGAGCGGATGCGCCGGCATCGACAAGTCATCTACCAGGAACACCACGACGCGAAAAGGCGACGTCCCAGCGGCGTCGGGGGACGAGGTCGCTCCGCCGCCCTCGGGAGCAACCGCTCGTCTTGAGTCGACAGCGACGAATTGCAGTAGCTCGATCGAGGCCGGCCGATCATTGATTGTGACGACGAACTCGTCGGATCGGAGCCCGACTACGGGCTCTCCCTTTCCGTTTGTGACGGTGACGTCGAGGCTCGCGAGGTCGACTAGGCTCCTGAAGACCGGCGCTTGCTGCGCGGCCGCCGCGTACACGCCGCACACCACAACGAGTAGCACTCCGAATAGGCGAGCCATCGAACACCTCGTCCGATCAAGCGTTCCGAGGCCGCGGCGCGGTCCGGACTAGCGCCGCGCCGCGGCAGGCAACTTACCTCGAGCGCGATGCGCCAACGGGCAGGCACTTGTTCACGTCAGTATCGCAGTAGCAGTCCCATTGCGGACAACCCTCGATTCGACAATTGTCGGGTTGGTCGCAGTACTCTGCGGCACGGGCTTGGCTTCTGGCGAAGAGGGCGGTACCGACGAGGAGTGCGAACGCGAAGTACTTCATGCGCTTCATGTGACCTCCAACGAGTTTACCGATCGACTGAGGCAACGGCGCGGGCAGCATCCAGCAACTTCTCAAAGTCCTTGAACTCACCAGCGCCTACCACAGCGTCGATTACCTGCAGTTCAGCACCGAAAGATCGGCCGATGATGAAAGTGGGGGTGGCATCGACACCAAGCCTCCGCGCGAGTTCAACATCTTGATCGACGTAAGCGGTGGACGCCGGATCCTCTGAGCATGCTTCGAGCGAGCGAGATGTCATACCTAGTGCGGTTGCAGCATCAGGGAGCCACTTTCTAGTAAAGTCCGATGCACCAGCAAAAAGGAAGTCGTGCGCCGACATAAAGCCGCGCGATTTCGTCAGACACACTCCGGCAACAGCCATATCATCTGCCAAAGGGTGGATCGGGAGCGGGAAGTTGCGAAATTCGAAACGTACTAGGCCGGAATCTACATACTTAGCTTTGATCTGAGGAAACACTGATTCGGCAAACTTGACGCAGAACGGACATTGGTAATCAGCAAACTCGATCATACCCAGTGGTGCGGTGGAGACTCCAACCGTTTGCAGCGAGCCGAGTGGAACCCGATCAGTTGTGAGCTCGATAGGTTGTGGGGTGTCTGCCTCGGCCTCTGAGAAAACGTGTGCCAGAGGATGATGCCGGCCGAAACCAACATCGCAATAGTCGCCACGTTGTCGAACAGACCAACCTTGTTGGAGGAGGCCATAGGCATCGCTCTTTTTAAAAACGTCGCGGCCGTCGACTGGAATTTGGACAGACCGCAGGCTAGATCCGTTGGGGGGGGGCGTCAAGGAGATCTTCAAGGCCTTTCTGAACACGGCCGGTTAGTTTTTTGTTAAGAGGCCACGCCGGCTGAGCTCGCGTAAGGTGCGAGCGGATTCGATGCGACTTTGTAGGACTCAATCGACAACTCGTCGATGTTGCTCGTCGCCGGCCGGGGCTTCTGCCGATGAAGCCGTCGACAGCGCGCAGCAGGCGCGCCTTCTCCTTGGTGAACGGCTGGTTGCTCATCCCGCCGAGCGTGACCACGGCCGCCGCATCATCGGCGCCGATGGACTCGGTGATGAACTGACGCGCGTACTTGCGCACGTTCGCGCTCTGGGAGCTGTCGACGTGAAAGGCGTCGAGCACGATCACATACAGGCGCCCGTCGCGCGGGATGTGGTTGTTCGCCGTCGTCGCCGGCGTCAGGCTCGGCGCTCTCTCTTGCGCCGCGACCGGCGGCGGCAGATCGACGAAATGAAACTGCGCAATCTCCTGGCGGACGCCGTCCTCGGTCACCACGAAGTCGTCGCGCGTCAGGCCACGCGCGGGAGTACCCGACTTGTCGGTGACGACGGCCTGCACTTCGATCAGTTCGGACGTGGCGCGAAACTGCGGCGTCTGCGCCAAGAGCGGCAGCGCCGTGAGCACGATGGCAAGGACACCGACGCGCCGGAGTGACGCCAGCACGGTTGATCTCGAGGTGATTCGGCGATTGTAGCCCTCCAAGCCTTCAAGCCCCAAGCCTCCAAGCCTCGAAGCCTTCCGGAAACACCACGGCCGCGACGAGCAACGCCCGCCGCGGCCGTGAGTCTCAATTAAGCGCGCGCGTCACTTGACCGGCGCCGGCACGGTCAGCGTCACGCTCGACTTCGCGAGCGCCTGGCTGAGCGCCGCCGCCTTGGTCAGGAACGCGTTGGCGTCGAGCAGCGCCTTCGGCAAATCGGTCTTCATGGCCGTGTACTCGCGCATCAGGGCGTCGCTCGGCGTGTCGTAGAACGCGAGCATCCGGCCCTTCACCGCCGCGGTGCGGGCAAGCAGGTCCGCGGGGTTGACGGGCGCACCGCCGCGGCCGCCGCCGCGGCCGCCGCCCTGGCCCGGCGCCGGCGGTGGCACGCCGAACTTGACGCGCACCGTGTCGAGCTCCTTGGTGGTCATCTCGAACTGCCCCTTCACGGCGTCGGGCACGTTCGCCATGCCGGCCATCTTGCCGCGGAGGTCGTTCATCTGCCCGTACACCTGATTCAGCGCGTTGGCCATCTCGGTGCCGCGGCGCTGCATCTCGTGCAGATCGATCACCGTGTCGTAGTAGCGCCGCCGCTGCATGTCGGTGAGCGTGTACTCCGGATCGAGCGACACGCGCATCGGTTTGGTGTCGACCGCCTTGCCGTCGATCATCAGCGAGACGTTGTACGAGCCCGGCATCACCCACGGACCGGGGCTGCCACCGCCTCCGCCGAAGCCGCCGAAGCCGCCGCCGCCACCGTCACACGGATTCTCCGGGCTACTGCCCGACACCGGCATCGGCGCAGGCACGCCCGGCACCGGTCCGCCGCCGCCACCCGCTCGCCCGCCGCCGCGGCCGCCCTGCGGGCCGCCGGCGCCGGCGAGCGCCGGGATCGGCTGAACGCGCATGTCCCAGCACACGGTCTGGATGCCGGGCGCGTTCTTCGCCGCGGCGACGTCGAGCACGCGCACTTCCTTGCCGGTGGCATCGGTGATCCGCAGCTTGAGCTCGCCGACCTTCTGCTTGAGATGGAACTGGATCACCGCGTCGGTCGGCGGATTCTCGCCGACGAAGAACTGATGTCCCCAGAACTCGTCGTTCTGGTTGTCCCACTCGCGCCACTGGAAGCCGTTGGGAATCGAGAACAGCCGCGCCCCGGACGAGGACGCGCCGGCCGACTGCGCCGCGGCGTACTCCTGGATCGGCTCGAGGTGGTCGAGGATCCAGAGCGAGCGTCCGTGCGTGGCGACGACCATCGCGTTGTCGCGCGGATGGATCGTGATTTCGTCGACGCGCACCGTCGGCAGGTTCGCCTTCAGCCGGCGCCAGCTGGCGCCGCGATCGAGCGACAGGAAGATGCCCGTCTCCGTGCCCAGGTAGAGCACGTCAGGATTACGCGGATCCTCCGTGAGCGTCCGGACGACCTGATCCTGCAGGTTGCCGTTCAGCGACTTGAAGGAATTGCCGCCGTCGGTGCTCGCCCACACGTAGGTCTTGTAGTCGTTGAGGCGATGCGCGTCGGCGGTGACGTAGACGACGTTGGCGTCGTACTTCGACGGCACGACCTCGGAGACCCACGCGCCGGCCGGGAACCCGGGCATCTTGTCGTCGACGCGCGTCCAGGTCTTGCCGGCGTCGCGCGACATGCTGACGACGCCGTCGTCGGTGCCGGTGTAGTAGACGCCGGCCTGCTTGGGTGACTCGGCGAGCGAGACGATCGTCGGCCAGTTGGAGATGCCGTCGTTGGCGGCGATGCGGATGTCGCTGCCGCGCACGCCCATCACCATGATCTCGCGGCGATCGGCGTTGCTCGTGAGATCGCCGCTCAGCACCGACCACGAGTCGCCGCGATCGGTCGACCGGAACACCTTGTTCGCGGCGACGATCAGCGAGCCTGGATCGTGCGGCGAGAAGATCATCGGCGTGTCCCAGTTGAAGCGGTACGGCAGCGCGCCCTCGGCCGGCGGCGGGTTGCTGTTCTGGAACGTCGGACGGATTCCGGTGCTCTCGCCGGTGAAGCGGTTGCGGCGCGACAGGTTGCCGTCCTGCGACTCGGTGTAGACGTAGCGATCGTCCCTGAGATCGGTGAGGGTGACGAAGCCGTCGCCGCCCTGCACCTGATACCAGTCGCTGTTGCGGATGCCGCGCGAGAAGCGCACCGCACTCGGACCGCACCAGTTGTAGTTGTCCTGCAGGCCGCCGCAGACGTTGAACGGCGTCGCCATGTCGACGCTGACGTGGTAGTAGAGCGCCAGCGGCAGATTCGGATACTGCACCCAGGTCTGGCTGCGGTCGTAGGTCGTGGCGACGCCGCCGTCGCCGCCGATCAGGATGTGATCCGGATTCTTCGGATTGATCCAGATGGCGTGAATGTCGTCGTGAATCGCCTGCGCCGCATCCGTCTGGAAGGTGCGGCCGCCGTCGATCGACATGTGAAGGCCGACGCCGCCCATGTAGATGCGATCGGGGCTGCTCGGATCGATGCGGACCTGGCTGAAGTACATCGGCCGCGGGTTGACGCTCGAGAGCTTCTCCCAGGTCGCGCCGCCGTCGTCGGACCGGTAGAGGCCGGTATCGCTGGTGCCGGCCGCCGGCTGAGCGCCGCCTGCCTGCCCGCGACCTCCAGCAGCACCGCCTCCGCCGCCACCGCCGCCACCACCGCCGCGGCCGCCGCCCGGCGCGCTCTGACCTTCGACGAGCGCGTAGACGAGCGTGCTCGTCGGCCGGTAGACGTCGAGCGCGATGCGTCCGAGCGGCGCGGTCGGGAATCCGCCGCTCTGGATGCGCGTCCACGTGTCGCCGCCGTCGGTCGATTTCCACACGCCGCTGCCCGGACCGCCGCCGTTCATGCAGCACTGCAGCCGTCGCCGCTGATACATCGACGCGTAGAGCACGTTCGAATCGACCGCCGACATCACCAGGTCGTTGGCGCCCGTGTCGTCGTCGACCTTGAGCACCGGCTTCCACGTCTTGCCGCCGTCTACGGTCTTGTAGACGCCGCGATCGCCGCCGGCACCGAAGAGCGGCCCGGTGGCGGCGACGAGGACGACGTCGGTGTTCGTCGGATGGATGACGATGCGATTGATGTGGCGCGACTCGCGCAGCCCCATGTGCGTCCAGGTCTTGCCGCCGTCGGTCGACTTGTAGACGCCGTCGCCCCACGACGTGCTCTGGCGGTTGTTCGACTCGCCGGTGCCGACCCAGACCAGGTTGGGGTTGGTCTGCGAGATGGTGATGTCCCCGACGGACATGAGCCCCTGGTCCTGGAAGAGCGCCTCGAACGTGGTGCCGTTGTTGGTCGTTTTCCAGACGCCGCCGTGGGCGGTGGCGACGTAGAAGATCGCCGGGTTGGCGTCGTAAACCGCAAGGTCGGAGACCCGGCCCGACATCGTCGCTGGCCCGATCGATCGGAAATGCAGCGACTCGAATTCCGTGGCCACCGGGACGGATGCCGCCGGCTGCCCTTGCACGGCCGATCGGCTCGCAAAGGCCACGCCGCCGACGAGCGCCAGCAAGGTGACGAGACGCAGGTGCCTCACCATGAACGAACCCTCCAGGAGAGGCCGATTATAGGGCCTCGCGACCGCGGGTAGTAGCCGGACCGGCGCCGGGCGAGCTGCCCACCAAAAAAGTCCAACGCGGCTCTAACCGGTGTCCGCGTGGCTCGTGCCGATACAATGCGAATCATGACCACCAGTGCCGAGGCCCGGCCGCGAAACCGCGCCGAAATCGACGACCGCTACAAGTGGAACCTCGCGGACATCTACGCCGACTGGTCGTCGTGGGACGCGGCTCGGGCGGAGCTCGAGAGGCGCATCGAGGAGTACGCGGCGCTGCGCGGATCGCTCCTGGAAGGCGCCCATCGGCTGCTGACGGCCTACCTGCTCAACGACGAGCTCGGCCAGCTGGCCTACAAGGTCTATTTCTTCCCGTCGCTCCGCTACGACGAGGACCAGCGCGACAACGCGGTGAACGCGCGGCGCCAGCAGATTCAGGCGCTCGTGGCGCGCTGGCAGCAGGCAACGTCGTGGTTCAGCCCGGAACTGCTGTCGATTCCGCTCGAAACGGTGCGCCAGTGGATGGACGAGAGCCCCGAGCTGGCGCAGTACCGGTTCGCCATTGAAGAGGTGTACCGGCAGCAGGAGCACGTCCTCGACGAGAAGGGCGAGCGGCTGATGTCGCTCGCGACGCGCCTGTCGGGGACCCCGAACGAGGCCTATCAGGCGCTGTCGACGGCCGACGCGAAGTTTCCCGAAGTCACGCTCAGCACCGGCGCCACGGTGACGATGTCGTACGGCCAGTACCGGGCGGTGCTCGCGACCAATCGGAATCAGGAAGACCGGCGCAAGGCCTTCCTGGGCCACTACGGGACGTATCAGACCAATATCAATACATACGCGACGCTCTATCACTCGGTCTGCCAGCGCGACTGGTTCCACGCCCGTGCCCGCGGGTATCAGACGACGCTCGACGCGGCGCTCCACGGCAACAACATCCCGCGATCGGTCGTCGACAACCTGATCAAGGCGACCCGGGCCGGCGTCGAGCCGCTGCGGCGGTATCACCGCCTGCGGCGCCGCGCGCTCAAGCTCGATCGCTACTGTCCCTACGACTTCTCGATCCCGATCATCGAGTGGACGCGCCGCTACGATTACGGTGAAGTGCTCGGCCCGATCGTCGACGCGGTGGCGCCGCTCGGCGATGAGTACCAGGCGCGGATGCGGCGCGGGTTCGCCGAGCGCTGGATCGACGTCTACGAGAACGACGGCAAGCGCAGCGGCGCCTATTCAGCCCCGGTTTACGGGGTGCATCCATACATGCTGATGAATTGGGCGGACACGCTCGACGACGTGTTCACGCTCGCCCACGAGATGGGCCACTCGATGCACACGATGCTCTCGCACGAGCGGCAGCCCTTCGTCTACTCGGACTACACCATCTTCGTCGCCGAGGTGCCGTCGACGCTCAACGAGGCGCTGCTCCTCGAGCACTGGCTCGCCCGCGCCACCGACAAGGACGAGCGCATCGTGCTGCTCCAGCACGCGATCGACAACATCACCAGCACCTTCTACACCCAGGTGCTGTTCGCCGATTTCGAGCTGGCCGCGCACGAACGCGTCGAGCGCGACGAGCCGATCACCGCCGAAGTGCTGAACGCACTCTACAAGGAATGTTTCGAGGCGTACTACGGCGATTCGGTCGACCTCGAGCCGCTGACGCCGATCACCTGGGCGCGCATTCCGCACTTCTTCAACACGCCGTATTACGTCTACCAGTACGCGACGTGCTTTGCGTCGGCGGCCAAGCTGGCGAGGGAAATCACCGAAGGGCCGGCCGAAAGTCGCGCCGCGGCGAGACAACGCTATCTGGATCTCCTGGGCGCGGGCGGATCCGATCATCCGATGACGCTTCTGAAAGACGCGGGCGTCGACCTCAGTCAGCCCTCGACGGTCGAAGCCGTCGTCGATCAACTCGAGGGGCTGGTCGGCCGTCTCGAATCACTGCTGTGAGCCTGGGATCGCGTCGCTCGACGCGGACTTGTCCAGCGGCGCGCGTCCCGACCGGAAGACCGCACCGCCGTTCGTCACACCATCCGCTTGGATTCGGCTATCCGGTGACCCGGATCGGTCGAATCACCAGTACGATTCCGGAATCTCAGACTTCCCTGTAACTCTTTGAGTCATAAGGGACACCAAATTCGTCCACTTCGGGTGGTCCCTCCCCGGGAGTACGGCATGCCCTTTTCATATATCAGTGCCGTTTCCCGGCTATGCGTATTCTGGACAAGCTCAAGCCCCAGCCGCGCTGGAAGCACGCCGACCCGACAGTCCGTCTCGAAGCCCTCCGCGAGTTGAACGATCCGGTCGAGCTGGCCACGCTGGCTGAAACCGATCCGGACGCCCGGGTGCGTCGCGCCGCTGTCGGTCTGGTCGACGACGTCGCGGTGCTCGGGCGCATCGTCGGCGCGGACAGCGACGACGAAGCGCGGGACCGCGCGGCCGACCGGCTGCTGGCGCTGGCGGGATCGCCCGACGAGGGCGTGGCGCTGGCGGCGGTCGAGGTCATCGGCGACGGGCGCCGGCTCGCGACGCTGGCCAAGGGCGACGCGCCGGAGGCGGTGCGCGCCGCGGCCCTGGCCAAGGTGACCGACGAACGGGCGCTCGGCGCGATCGCGCGGCACGCGAAGCACGCCTCGACCTCGCAGGCGGCCATGGAACGGATTTCGAGCGCGGACGCGCTCGTCGAGGTCGCGCTGAACAGCGACCACAAGGACGTCGCGATGGCGGCTTTCGAGCGCGCCGTGCCGGACGGCGCGGGCGCCGAGTCGGTCGCGCTGCTCGAGTCGATCGAGACCCGGACGCAGCAGAAGGCGGTCGCGCGCCGGGCGCGCACGATGATTCAGGCAATCGAACAGGCCGCCGCGGCAGCCCGCGCCGCCGAAGAAGAACGGCGCCGCCGCGAGGCCGCGTGCTGCGAGGACGCCGAACGCGTCGCCGAGATCGCCGACGTCGCTGCGGCCCGTGCGGAGCTCGCCCGCGTCGAGGCGCAGTGGACGGCGCTCGCCTCGTCGGACGCCGCCGCCATCGAACGCTTTGCCGCGGCCGTCACCGCGGCCCAGGCTGCCATCGCCCGCCGCGAAGCGGAGGCCGAGGCGGCCGCCGAGTTCGCACGTCAGCGTGCCGAGGCGATCGCGACCCGCGACGCCTTGTGCCAGCGCGTCGAGACGCTCGACGGCGACGACGTGCTCGAGCAACTGATTCCGATCGAAGAAGAATGGCGATCGCTCATGCCCCTCATCGGTAATGGCCCGGAGGCCGACCGGCTGGATGAGCGTTTCGCCCTGGCGGTCGCCGCGTGCCGGAAGCGGCACGAGATGGGCGCCCAGCTGGCGGCAGCGCGTGAAACCCTTGCCACGCTTGTCGCTGAAGCGGAGTCGCTGCCGTCCCTCGAGGACCACAGCGCTGCGCTCGAACGCTGGCACGCTCTGAGCCGTGAGGCACGCGGTCTGGCCGCCACTCTTGCCGCAGCGTCGCGACCCGCCACCGACCTGGCCGCCCGATGGGCCGTCGTCGAAGAGGCGTTCGCTGCGCGCGCGGCCGCCGCGCGTGAAGCCGAGCTCAAGGTGCACCACGATGTCACCGCGCAGCTGACCCGGCTGATCGAGCGGTCGCGGCGTGTCGCCGAGGCCGAGACGATCACGCTCCGCGAAGGGGAGCGGCTGATGCGCGACATCAAGGCCGGCCTCGACTCGGGCGCGAAGGTCGAATCGACGCGCGAGCTCGAAGACGCGATGAACGCGCTGCGGTCGCTGCAGGAAAAGGTCGCCCCGCGCGTCCGCGAGCTGCGCGAGCTCGACGACTGGCGCCGTTTCGCCAACGCGCAGCGCCAGGAACAGCTCATCGCCATGGCCGAGGCCATCGTCGCCGCGCTCAAGTCGGACATGGAGACCGGCAAGGACTCCGATCTCGCCGGCACCGCGACCGCGCTCCGCGAGCTGCACGCGAAGTGGCAGGAAGTCGCCGAAGCGCCGCGTCACTCGGCGCAGCGGCTGTGGGAGCGCTTCCGCACTGCCACCGATTTCATGCGCAGCCGCTGCGAGGTCTACTTCGCCAAGCTGCGCGACGAGCGCACCACCAACCTGAAGCAGAAGGCCGCGCTCGTCGAGGAAGCGGAAGCGCTGGCGCAGACCA
>DASTCC010000267.1:0-2403 GCA_035711465.1 Vicinamibacterales bacterium | reverse complement strand
CTGCGGGCCGTGGTAGGCGGCCGCTTCGGCCGCGCTCATCCGCATGTCGGGCCGGTAGCCATCGCCGCGCGGTCCGAGGTTGCCGCTGACGACGATGGGCGTGCGCGGCGTCTCGTACCGCGCGCGGATGGCGAGGAGCTGGTCGATCGACGCGCGGTAAATGCGTGCGAGCGCCTCGGCATCGTAGCCGAGCTTCGCCGCCCAATCCGGATTCGCGCGCCAGGTCGCGCTTTCGAGCACGACGCCGACATCGTTGGTGCGGCCGATCTCCGCGTAGCGCGCGAAATAGCGCTCGAGGATCGCCTTGCGCTCGGGATCGTCGAGCAGGACGAAAGCCGCGAAATGCGGCAGGTCGAGCCCGTCGTGGTAGATCAGCGTCGTCTCGAGGCCGCCGTCGGTGATGAACGGCCCGCCGGAGAGCTGGGGAAGCGCGTTGCGGTAGCGGCTCATCGGTCGACCCTCCGCGGACGTCCGCGCGACGGTCAACCCGCCGCTGACGTCCGCGCACGATAGCGCAGATCGGCACGCCGGCATAGGTGCCGTCCCGACGAATTGGAAGCGCATCACTGGGTGACACTGGGGACGACGCGCGTCCTGACGGACGTACCGGCCAGGCCTCAGGTCGATGCCGGCAGCCGCGTGCGCGAAACGGACCGCATGTCGCCTCGCCAGGCTGCCGCGGAACCGGCGCCGGGGCTCGCGGTCGGTCGGTAGAGTCGCCACGACGTCCCTGGAGAAGCCATGATCAAATGGGCCATCATCTTTTTCGTGATTTCCCTGATCGCCGGCTTCTTCGGGTTCACCGACGTGGCGCAGGGCGCGAAGACGATCTCCAAGTGGCTGTTCTTCATCGCGCTCGCGATCTTCCTGATCGTGCTGATCTTCGGCGTGCTGCTCGGCTGGCTCGTGTTCTGAATGCGCGCAGGCGGGGCGGCCGTCACAGCGAAAGCTTGCGCTTCAGGATGGCGCTGACCTGCGCCGGGTTCGCCTTGCTCTGCGATGCCTTCATCACCTGGCCGACGAGTGAGTTGAAGGCCTTCCCTTTTCCGCTGCGGTACTCCGACACGATGCCCGGGCTGGCGGCGATCACGGCGTCGACGAGCGTTTCGAGTGCGGAGGCATCCGAAATCTGGCGCAGGCCGCGGCGCTCGATGATCGCGTCGACCGCGGCGTCCGGCGTCGACCACAGCGCGTCGAAGACCTCCTTCGCCATCTTGCCGGACAGCGTGCCGTCGGCGACGCGCCGCAAGAGCTCCGCGAGGCGCGGCGGCGGCATGGGCGCATCGCCCACGGCGGTGTCGGAACGATTGAGCGCGGCCGCGAGCTCGCCCAGCACCCAGTTCGCGACCAGCTTGTGCTGCGCGGCATCGGCGGCAGGGAGGCACCGCGCCGCTTCGACGTAATAGTCGGCGAACGCACGCGACGCGGTGAGCTGCAGCGCGTCGTAGTCGGTGATGCCGTGCTCGGCGACGAGCCGCGCGCGCACGGCGTCGGGCAGTTCCGGCAGCTCGGCGCGCACGCGCTGCACCCACGCGTCGTCGATGACGAGCGGGGGCAGGTCCGGGTCGGGAAAGTAGCGATAGTCCTGCGCGTCTTCCTTGGTGCGCATCGAGCGGGTCTGGCCGCGTTCGGCGTCGTAGAGGCGCGTCTCCTGCACCACCGTGCCGCCGTCTTCGATCAGCGCGATCTGCCGGCGCGCCTCGAACTCGATCGCCTGCGCCAGGAAGCGGAAGCTGTTCAGGTTCTTGATCTCGCAGCGCGTGCCGAGCGGCTCGCCGGCGCGACGCACGGAGACGTTCGCGTCGCAGCGAAAGCTCCCTTCCTGCATGTTGCCGTCGCAGATGCCGATCCACGTGACGAGCGCATGCAGCTTGCGCGCGTACGCGACCGCCTCGGCGGCGCTGCGCATGTCGGGCTCGGACACGATCTCGAGCAGCGGCGTGCCGGCGCGGTTGAGGTCGATGCCCGACATGTCGCGCGCTTCGGCGGGCAGGCCCTCGTGCAGCGACTTGCCGGCGTCCTCTTCGAGATGCGCGCGCGTCAGGCGGACGATCTTCTCGCCGTCACCGGCGGCGATCGTGATCGCTCCGCCTTTCACGACGGGCGTCTCGTACTGCGAGATCTGATAGCCCTTCGGCAGATCGGGATAGAAGTAATTCTTGCGCGCGAAGACGCTGCGCCGGTTGATCGAGCCGCCGACGGCGAGCCCGAAGCGGATCGCGCGCTCGACGGCGCCGCGATTCAGCACCGGCAGCACGCCGGGCAGCGCGATGTCAACGGCCGACGCCTGCGTGTTCGGCGCGGCCCCGAAGGCCGTCGACGCACCCGAGAAGATCTTGGCCGCGGTCGAGAGCTGCGCGTGCGTCTCGATGCCGATGACGATTTCCCAGTTCATGTGGTGGC
>DASTCC010000266.1:0-9706 GCA_035711465.1 Vicinamibacterales bacterium | reverse complement strand
ACGCCCGCTTGATAGGCGACCTTCAGGCCGCCGCCGGCAAGAATCAACGATCGTGGCATGGGCTGGACCTCACCTGGATGAGCGTCGCGACGTGCGCCGCGTGCGCGTGGGCTGCTCGTAGGTGACGGCGGCGGCCTGCTGCCGCACCAGGTGTTCGCCTTTCGGCACGATCGCGCGCGGACGATCGGTGTCGGCCGCGCCGTCCCGTGTCGCGCGCGCCGCGCGCGTCGGCGCCTGCGGCGCGGTGGCGACCGGCGCGCCGGCCACCGGCGCCGTCTCGCGGTAGTAGTCGTGCCACCAGACCGCGGCCTGCCAGATCGCTTCCGGACAGCTCGATCCCGACGCCATGCCGGGGGTGAGCTCGATGCCGGCCATCCCGAACGCCGTCTCGACGAGCGTCGCGCTCGGCAGGCCAATTTGGTCGAGCAGCGGATTGCGCCGATCGCCCGCGCCCCACACGAAGCCGAGCCAGGGCAGCAGCAGCGCCGGCAGATCGATCGCGGCGCGATGAGTCATCAGCTTGCGCACGTTGTCGACGATCGGCGCCGAGGGCGCGGCGAAGTCGATGACGCCGACATTCGGGTACCGCTCCGGGTCGTCGACCTCGTCGAACCGCACCCGCCGCACCGCGTTCGACGACGGCACCATCGAGGGATCGGGACCGAAAGCGAGCGGCGCGGACAGCATCGACGTCGACGACTCCGCGATCCCGACGAGCGACCAGAACCCCGGCAGCAGGTCGTGCCGGAACGTGCTCTGCGCCACCCGAACGCGGAAGTCGGCGAGCGTCGCGCCGCCGATGAACACGACCGACCCGGCCTGCACCCGCCGCGCCAGCCATTCCTTGTTGCCGCCGCCCTGACGCGCCTGCGTGCCGGTGACGTGCGCATTGCGTGTCGTGGCCGGCGATCGCCGAATGTCCATCACATCCTCCGAAGCAACCCGTACTCGAACACTGGTGTCGACGGCGTGCTGCTGTTGGGCGATGTCTCCCACGTTCGCACGCGCATCTGCAGCCGCTGCCCTTCCTGCCAGAGCTCGAGCGTCACGAAGTGATCCTCGGCGCGCTGCCAGGTGGCCAGCGATCGGATCGGCGTCTGCACGACGCCCGGGATGGGCGCGTCGGGGAAGAGCGCCGGCGACGACTTCCATTCCCGGTTGCCGCCAGCCGCGACCAGGCTCATCGGCGAGGCGATGATCTCGAGCAGCTCGTGACCGTCGATCGTCGAGAGCTGCGCGACGCGGCCGTAATGCACGTCGCCCGTCAGCATCACGATCGACTGCGGCGCGGTCAGCAGGATGCGGCAGAGCGTGGCGTACTGCTCGAAGTCCGGCAGGTTCCAGTCGGCGACGCGGCCCGACCAGCCGGCTTCGCGCGCGAAGACCGGCTGGCCGACGACGAGGACGCCGGGCGATGTCAGCCCCGCCGCCCACGTCGCCAGTGCCTGCATCGCCGCCGGCTCGATGAACGTCGTCCGGTCGGCGGCGCGGCTGATCCGCGTGTCGGCGACGAAGATGCTCAAGTCGCCGACGGCCAGCTGCTGCGACGCCGGCGAACCGGGCGTCTGGAATGCGTTGAACAGCCCGCTGGCGAGCGTCCACCAGGCGTCGCGTCCGCCGGCCGTCCAGGTGTTGACGGCAAACGACGGGAACGGCGCGTTGTTCCAGAACTCGTGATCGTCGGCGGTGAAGAACGTGGCGCCGCGCTTGAGCACGTCCCGGAATCCGGGGCCGGCGCCGGCGCCCGGCTGCGCCCAGGTGTCCCAGTACCGTTCGAGAAACGACTCGGCGAGACCCTGCCTCGTGCGCGGCACCAGGAAGCGGTAGAACGGCGCGTCGAGGTAGACCTGGTCGCCGCAGAGAAACTTCACGTCGGGCCGCAGATCGGACGGCAGCGCCGCGAAGCGCCGGCCGACGCGCCCGTTGTCGCCGGGCACGTAGAAACAGGATCCCAGCATGATGGTGAACGGCTTGTCGCCGATGACCGGGAGCCGATCCGGCAGCGTCGTCACGGTCGCATCGGCGACGATGGCGCTGTCGACGACGAGGTCGATGGGGTGTACGGTCCGCGGCGCGAAACCGGACAGCTGGACGCGTGCGGAGAGCATCCCGGCGCTCGCGTCCGGCACGAGCCACTGATCCCATCCGCCCACCGGCGTGCGGCGGCCCGAGCTCCGCTCCTCCAGGAATGCGTTGGCCGGCGCCTGGGGCGGCTCGTTGAGCGACACCGCGGCGACGCACACGTCGGCCGTCGTGGCCGAAGCGTTCGCTGGCGTCAGCAGATATGTGACCACGTCACGGCTCGCGTCGTGGCCGGAAGAGTCGGGGCGGTGCAGAGTCTACTTCAAGAGAAGCCCGGAGATGTCCCCTCAAGATCCAGGCCAACCGACGTAGCCGCGCCGCGCGCGGACGTCGTACTTCCGGCCGCGAACGGACACCGTCAGGTCGTGCCAGCCCTCGCGCGCCACGCCGGTGGGCGTGTAGCGAAGCATGTAGCTGGTCCTGAAATTCTCCAGCGCGGTCCGGAAGGCGCCGCCGAGCTCGGCGTGGCGCTTCAATTCGATCACCTCGCCGCCCGTCGTCCGGGCCAGCGACGTCCCGACGTCGCGCGTCGCGCTGTTCGAGCGATCGGGGACGAGCACGATCGTCACCGGCGCGCCCGCGTGCTTGGCGGTCTCGAGCACGGTGCGGGCGTCGAAGTACGACGAAGTGTCCTGGCCGTCGGTCATGAACAGCACGAACTGACGGCGGTCGATCGGCGGCGCGGTGACGAGCGAGAGCAGCAGCGCGTCCAGGACCGAGGTGCCTGGACCGACGGCCTGCAGGTCGACGCGCAGCGGCGGCGGCTGCAGCGCCGATCGCTGGACGATCCGCGAGTCGAACGTCGTCACCGACGCGCGATCCTGATCGCGGAGCGCGCCGCCGACCTGCTCGATCGCGCGCATCACTGCCGTCCGGTCCGTCGGCGTCATGCTGCCGCTGATGTCGATCACGATGGCGACGTCGAGCGGCAGCGTCTCGCGACTGAAGTCGAGGATCTCCTGGACGACGCCGTTGTCGCGCAGCTCGAAGTCCTCGCGCATCAGATTCGGCACAGGCTTGCGGCCGTCGGTGACGGCGACGTCGACGACCACCACGCTGGCCTGGGCGCGGTACCGCACCTGTCCGGCGGGCCGCGTTGCTGACAGCCCGATCGCGACGATCGCGCATCCGGCGGCAGCGATCGCTCTCATCGTCGCAGGGTCCTGATCTCCGCCAGCCACCGGCTCACGAATCGCTGGTCGCCGCGGTTGAACGCCACCAGGTGTCCCTGTGTCGAGTTGCCCATCGAGCGCGCCTCGTCGGCGGCGCGGACGGCGTCGTCGATCTGGCCGCTGCGCAAGAGCGCTGCCGCGAGCCCGATGCCCGCCGTCTGCCCGGGCGGCGGCGTCGCCAGCGCGGCGCGGTAGGCGGTTGCGGCCTCGGCCGGACGATCGAGCGCGTCGAGCGCGCGCGCCTGCGTCAGATGCTGCACGTAGGCGATCACTGGATCGGCGTGAACGGGCACCTCGGCGAAGCGCGCGAGCGCCTCCGTGTGGCGGCCGGCCTCGTGGAGCAGCTTGCCGGCTCGCACCAGCGCCTCGGCGCGCAGGGCCGGCTCGGTGGCGGCGCGGTCGAAGATCGCCAGCGCGGCGTCGCGCGTCGTCGATCCGCGAGCCGCGCGCGGTATCTGCCGGACGATTTCAAAAGGCCGGCGCTCCCAGCAGCAGACGAGCGCCGCGGTAAAGCCCCGGGCCAGCACGAATCGCGTTTCCAGCGTTGCGCCGCGTCCGGCTGCTTCCGCGAACCGCGGCGCGATCGCGTCGAGGTACTGCTGCAGCATTTCGACCATCGGCAGCGCCTGTAGCGTGCCGATCGCGATCTGATGCCACAGGATTTCGAAGCGGTCGTCACCTCCGTTGCCGCCGAGCGGCGTCGGCCGCTTCGCGAGCACCGCCTGTGCGTCGGCGAGCAGCAGCGGCAACCGGCCGACCGACGGCGTCGCGACGACGACCTCCAGCAGGAACGCCGCGCCCGATCTCGACCAGGGCTGGCGCGCCACGAACGCGCCGACGTTCCGCAGCACGCTCGCGTCCTCGAGGCCGGCGACCCATCGTCCGGCCGCGAGATCGTCGCCGCCAGCGTAGGCGTCGAACGCGGCCTGGAGCGCGCGCTCGGCCGCGGCGTCCTTGCCGCCGCCGCGAGGCGCGGACGTTTGCTGCGCTGCGATCGAAGCGGCATGGATCGCGACCAGGGCGAGCAGTGACGCAAGAAGGCGAACCGACATTCGCAGCAGCAGCCGTGCGCCCACACTAACGCCCGGTCGCGGGCAGTGCAAGGGAGACGGCGGTAGTGTGTGTATAACTAAGTTATGATATCGTCACTCTGTTACGTATGCCGCGATCACGTCTCGGTGAGCTCGAAGAGCAGGTGCTGCTGGCGCTGATTCGGCTCGGCGGCGAAGCCTATGCCGGCCAGGTCGCCGATGTCCTGGGCGATCGCACTGGCCGCGACGTCTCGCCGGCGACGACGTTCATGGTCATGCGCCGGCTGGAACAGCATGGGCTGCTGACGTCGCGGGTCGAGGAAGCCGAGCCGTCGTGGGGCGGCAGGCCGCGCCGCGTCTATGCGGTACGGATGAAGGCGGCTGTCCCGCTCCTGCGTGCGTCGCGCCGGGCGCGACTCGCGCTGTGGGACGGCATCGAGGGCCTCCTCAAGTGACCCGCCAGACCCGGACGCCCGCCGCGCTTGCGCTCGCCGTGCGGCTGCTGCCCAAGGACGTCCGCGCCGACGTCGAGGCCGAGCTCGTCGCGCGCCATGCCGAGATTCGCGTCCGGCGCGGTGCGCTCGCGGCGACACGATGGGCAATCAGACAGCCTTTCGCGGCGTTCGCCGCCCGGCTGCGATGGGCCGTCACCGCCGACGACGGCCCGCAACCGCCCAGGTCGTCCGGTTGGATTGACGACGGCACCGTCGCGTTGCGCGGCCTGCGCCGGCGTCCCGGCCTGGCCGCGGTCGTCGTCGCGACCGTCGCCGTGAGCGTCGGCGCGATCGGCGCGATCGCCAGCGTCATCGACGCGGTGCTGCTGCGGCCGCTGCCGTATGCCGAGCCGGACCGGATGGTGTGGCTGAACAGCTTCGAACGGTCCGGCGACAGCTGGCAGATCAACACGCCGTTCATCGGCTTCGCCAACCCGCACGACGTCGCCGACTGGCAGCGCCGCTCACGGGCGCTCGAGGCGATCACCGCGGTCGAAGGATTCGAGGCGACGGTCGATGCCGCGGCAGGTGCGGTGCGCGTCGGCGTCGCCAGGGTCAATGCGACGGTGGATCGCGTGCTCGGCATCCGCGCGCAACATGGCCGCCTGTTCACTGACGCCGACTACGCCGTCGGCCGCCAGGTGCTGGTCATGACCGACGCGCTCTTCCGATCCCAGTTCGGCGGGGACCCGGGCCTGGTCGGGCGATCGATCCCGCTGAACGGTCGACCCTACACGGTGATCGGCGTCCTGCCGCCGACATCGGCGCCGTTTCCGGACGATGAGGTCGACGTCTGGCTGCCGCTCAAGCCGCCGGAGCCGACGAACGATCCACGCGATCGCAGCGGGGTATGGCAGACCGTCGTCGGCCGGATAAAGGCGGATTCGACGCTGGCGGCCGCGCAGGCCGACATGGATCGCGTCGCCGCCGAGCTCGCGGCGGAATACCCACGCAGCAACGAGAAGCGCGGCATCGCGCTGGTGCCGTACCGCGACGGCTTCGTTGGCTCGACGCGGCAGGCGCTGTGGATGCTGTCGTGGGCCGTCGCGATCGTGCTCGCGATCGCCTCCGGGAACGTCGGCCATCTGCTGCTCGTCAGCGTGCAGGCGCGTCGACGAGAATTCGCCGTCCGCCTGGCGCTCGGGGCCAGGTCATCGCGGCTCGCAAGGCTCGTGCTCTGTGAGAGCGCCGCGCTGGCGGTTGCCGGCGGTCTGGTCGGCGTCGCGATCGCGCCTTTGCTCCTGCGGGCCTTTCTCGCCGCCTATCCCGACGAGCTCCCTGTGGCCGGCGGCATCGCGCTCAGCCCGTTCGCTCTTGCGGCGGCGGCCGGCGCGACGTGGATCGCCGCGCTGGCGTCGGCGATCCCGCCACTCGCCGGGGCGAGATCGGCGAATCTGGCGCCGGCGCTGCGCGCCACCGATCGCGGCTCGGACTCGCGTGCGCAGCGGCGCGTCCGCGCCACGTTGGTGCTCGCGCAGGTCGCGATGTCGACCGCTCTGCTCGTCGGCGGTGGCCTGCTGCTCAGGACGTTTCTCGATCTGCGTGCGACGCCGCTGGGCTTCGCGTCCGACCGCCTCCTCGTCTTCAACGTCGCCCTCGGCGACGCGCTCTATCCGTCGCTGAGGGCCGAGACCGGCTTCTATCGCGATCTCGCCGACCGCGTGCGGGCCCTGCCCGGCGTGGCGGCTGTCGGCGCCACCACGCTCCTGCCGCTGGCCCCGGGTGACTTCATCGACGGCTTCACCCGCGTCGGCGAGCAGGATGCGCATCCGAATCTGCCGCTCGCGCGTCTCCAGAACGTGACCGCCGGCTATCTCGAGGCTCTCGGCCTCCGGCTCGTTGCCGGTCGGCTGATTCGTCCGACCGACGTCGAGGGCGGCGCGCCGATTGTCGTCGTCAACGAGACGCTTCAGCGCACCTACTTTCCAAATGGCGCGATCGGACGACGGATCCGGTTCCGCGGAATCGATCGCGAGATCGTCGGCGTCGTCGCCGACAAGCGCCACCGGACGCTTCGCGAGGCGCCGCGCGCGGATCTTTACGTCCCGCGCGGGCAGTCCGAATGGCCGCGGTGGTTCGCCTGGTTCGCGGTTCGTCACGACGGCCGGGTCGACGCGCTGCTTCCAGCGATTCGCGCGGCCGTGCGGGAGGTCGATCCACGAGTGGCGATCGACGCGGTCGCGACGATGGACGACCGTCTCGATCGCGCGATCGCGCCGGATCGCTTCCGGGCGTTCCTCGTCAGCGCTCTGGCGGTCGTGGCGTTGGCGCTGACCGCGATCGGTCTCTACGGGGTCGTGGCTTATGCGGTAGCGCGGGACGCGCGGGACACCGCCATTCGCATGGCCCTGGGCGCGACGTCGGGCCGGACGGCCGGCGCCGTGCTGGCGAAGGTCGCGGCGATCGCCGTCGCCGGCATCGGCATCGGCGTCGTCGTCGCTCTCGCGGCGGAAGGACTGGTGTCGTCGTTCATGAGCGGCGTGACGGCGAGGGATCCCTTGACGATCGGCGGCGTTGCGATTGGACTTCTCACGGTCGCGCTGACGGCCGCGGCCGGACCCGCAAGGCGCGCGACCCGCGTCGATCCGGCGACAGTGCTCCGCGGCCAATAGCAGCAACCCCGCCCGAGCCGATCGATCACTCCACCCGCAGCGCGTCCACCGGCCGCACGCCGAGCGCGCGCCGGACCGGCCACCACGCCGCGGCGAGTCCGGCCGCGACCAGCAGCCCTACGACCGCCGGCAGCGTCCAGATGCTGCCCTCGCCGATCCGCGCCGCCAGAATCTGACGCGCGTCGAGCGAAATCCACGCGAGTAGCAGGCCAATCGCGGCGCCCGACAGCACCTGCGCCGCCGCGCGGCCGACGATGGCGCGCAGGATGTGCGACGTCGTTGCGCCGAGCGCGAGGCGCACGCCGATCTCCCGGGTCCGCCTGGTGACGATGAGCGACATCATCGCGTACACGCCGGCGAGCGCGAGCACCAGCGTGACGATGCCGAGCGCCAGGAACGCGACCGACAGGCCCGCGAAGAACCCGCGGTCGTCGGCATTCACGTCCTCGAGGCGTTCCACGCGATCGAGGAACAGCGACGGATCGCGCGCGCTGATCGCTCGACGCAGCGGTTCGCTGTGAGCCAGCGGATCGCCGGACACACGCAGCGCGAGGTAGGCGCGATTTGTTCCGGGCGCGAGCGGGACGTAGTAGCCGGCGGCGAACGCCGGGTCGCCCGCGCTCATTCCGAGGTCCGGCACGACGCCGACGATCTCCCGCCACGGTCCGGCCCCGGCATCGACGGTGCGAAGGCGGCGCCCGATCGGCGGCGCACCGTGCAGGAACTTCTGCACGAACGACGTGTTGACGATGGCCACCGCCGGGGCGCCGGCGGCGCGATCGGCCTCGGTGAACATCCGGCCCGACACCACGCCGGCGTCGAGCACGGCGAAGAACGACGGCATCACTTCGGCGGATTGCACCTGCTGGGCAGGCGCAGGCGCGCCGCTCCCTTCCGGCTCGATCTCGATCGGCCGCAACGACGGGTTGTGGCCCGGCAGCGAGGTCGCAAGTCCGGCGGCGTGGACGCCAGGAAGGTCCGACACGATTCGTTCGATCTCAGTGGCCGACAGCGGCCGCGGCGCCGCATCGGCGCCAGGCCGAACGGCATTCAGCGGCATCCCGGCGACGAGCACGTTGCGGGGCAGCCCGGCGGTGTTGCCGACGAGGCCGGCAAAACCCTGCGCCAGCAGCAGCGCGCCGTTCAGCAGCACGATCGAGATCGCAATCTGCACGGTGACCATCACCCCCGCGAGGCGGCCGAAGCGGACGTCGCCGGTACGTGGACCGCCCTGAAGGCCGGCCGGCAACCCCGGCCGAGTGGCCCGAAGCGCCGGCCATGCGCCGGCAACAGCTGTGGCCAGAAGGGTGGCGCCGGCCACGAGGCATGCCGTCAGAGGACCGGCGGTGAAGTCGATCCAGATCGGCACGTCGTCCATCCCGTTCAACTGCCGCAGGACGGCGTTCGCGCCGACCGTGCCGAGGACGGCAGCGATGCTGCCGATGACCAGCACTTCGGTCGAGATCTGCGCGATCAGACGACGGCGCGACGCACCGAGCGCCGATCGCAGCGCGAACTCGCGCGCGCGCGAGAACGATCGCGCCAGAATCAGATTGGCGACGTTGGCGGCGATGACGACGAGCACCGCGAGCAGGATCGTGATCAGCGTCGTCGACAGGATCACGGCCATGTCGCCAAGATCGGTGAAACCGATCGCGTCGAGTCGCTGCTGAGCTCTCGCTGAAGTCGAGAGCGTGGCCGAGATCGTCTGCAGCTGACCGCGCAGGGCGTCGAGCGACTGGCCCGGCGCGAGCACGCCGAACAGCTGCGCGCCGGCAGGCAGCCGGCCGCGGCCCTGCAGGAACGACTCGTCGATCGGCGTCCACAGGTCGGCGCCGTTGGGGAACTCGAAGGCGTCGGGCACGACGCCGACGATGGTCGTCGGCTGACCGCCGACCTCGATCGTGAGGCCGATGACGTCGTCGCGCCCGGCCAGACCGCGCCGCCAAAAGGCGTCGCGCACGATCGCCACGCGCGGCGCGCCGGGAGCGGCATCGGCGCGCGAGAGCAGGCGTCCGCGTGCCGGCGCGTAGGGCAGCAGCGCGAGCGAGCTCGGCGTGATCGCGGCAGTGCGAATCGCACCGAGATCCCCCGAGGGGAGGGCGACGTTGGCGCGGCCGCCGGCGAGCGCGCCGAGATGGGCGAGCGAGGTCGCCTGCGCGGCGAGCCGCGCGTAGTCCTCTGGTTCGAGTGCGACCTGTTGGCTGCCGTCCAGCGAGTAGGCGCGCACCTTCACGAAGCGGTCGCCGCCGTCGAACGGCAATCGGCTGAACAGCAGCGCCTCCATCAACGCGAAGCCAGCCGACGTGAGGCCG
>DASTCC010000265.1:0-2405 GCA_035711465.1 Vicinamibacterales bacterium | reverse complement strand
GCTTCTGTGGAAAAGGGCTCCGTCCCCCTTCCTCAGTCCGCCCGCAACGCCAATACGGGATCGACGCGTGCCGCCCGCCGCGCCGGGATCCACGCGGCGATGAGCGCGGTCGCGCCGAGTGTAATCGCCGCCGCCGCGAGCGCGCCCGGGTCGTGCGGCGTCGTTTGGAACAGGAACGACTGGATCACCGCCGTCGCGTAGTACGACCCGGCCAGACCGATCGCAAGTCCGGCGACGACGGGCACGACCGCATCGCTCAGCATCGTCCTGACGACGTCGTTCGGACGTGCGCCGAAAGCCATGCGGACGCCGATCTCCTGAGTGCGGCGCGCCACCGCGTAGGCGGTGACGCTGAAGACACCGACGAGCGCGAGCAGCAGGCCGATCCCGCCGAGCAGCGAGAGGAGCCAAGTGCGGCTGCGCGGCCGGCGGATGCGATCGAGCAAATACGTTTCGCCGTCGGCGATCCGATCGACGATTACCGGCGGGCCGATCGCGAGCGCGGTGTCGCGCAGCATCGTCGCCAGCGCCGGCGTCACTTCCGGCGCACGAACGAAGATCGTCATCACCTCGAGGTGGATGCTGGAGTTCATCAGGTACAGCGCCGGATCGGCTTCCCACAACGGGCCTTCGTGCCGGAGATCGGGAACCACACCGATCACCTCGAGGGGTGGCCGGCGACCGCCGGAAAATATGAGCTGACGACCGACGGGCGATCGGTCGTCGAACAACGCTTTGCGCGCCGCTTCGTTGATGATTGCCACCGGACGTCTGCTCTCCAGGTCCGCGTCGGTCGGAAACCGGCCCATGGTCGGCGTCAGTCCGAGCACTTCGAAGAAGCCGGGCAGAATCGCTCTGACTTCGATCGACTCGTTCCACTTCGGCTCCTGCAGGAAAGACACTTCGAGGCGGCCGCCGAACGGCCACTGATTCGCGGCGCCCACCTTGATACCGCCGAGACGCTGTCGAAGAGTGCCGACGAGCGCCGGATAGTACGCCTGCATCGCGGCGGGATTCGGATCGACGGGCTCGACCTCCATCGCGACGACTTGACTCGCATCGAAGCCGACGTCGGTTGACAGCAGTTTCCCGAAGCTCCGGATCATCAGCACTGCACCGGCCAGCAGCACGACGGCGAGCGCGATCTCGACGGCGATCAGCGCCTGGCCGCCGCGACGGGAAAGCGCCGGACCATGGCGCCGGCCGGCACTCGCAATCGCCTGCTGGACGGATGCGCCGGAAAGACGCCAGGCAGGAAGAACGCCGGCTGCCGCGGCGATGAACAGCGACAAGCCGACCGCGAACGCCAGCACTTCGCCGTTCAATGCCGCCGAGGCGGTTTCGGGCAGCTCGAGCGGCATCACGGCGACGAGCGCGTCCACCGACAGCCACGCGATCGAGATGCCGGCGATGCCGCCGGCGACGCCGAGGACGATCGACTCGGTCAGCAGTTGCCGCACGATCCGTCCGCGTCCGGCGCCGATGGATCGGCGCACCGCGAGCTCGGGGATTCGCATCGTGCCGCGGGCAAGGAGCAGGCCGGCGACATTGACGCACGCGATCAGCAGAATGGCGACGACCGCCGACACGAACGTCGTGATCGTCGTCCCGGTGCCGCTTATTGCCTGGTCGTAGAGGGAACGTAAACGCGCCGAGGATGGTCCCGGGCGAATGGGATCGGGCGCGACGAGCGCCGTCAGCTGCCGCTCCGCATAGGCAATGTCGAGCCCCGCCTGAAGTCGGCCGATGACGCTGGCCCCGGATCCGCGCCGGCTTTCCTGGTCGGCCGGCCGGCGATACGGCTGCCAGATTTCAATCTCGGGGTACACGCCGCGCGCCATGACGCCGACGATGGTCGCGGGCGTGCCAGCGACACGAATGGATCGCCCGACGACCGCAGGATCGCCGCCGAAGTTCTCGCGCCAGTAGGCGTTGCCCAGGAGCACGACGAGCGCGGACGAGGCGCCGGCATCGTGCTGCGAGAAACTGCGGCCGATCATCGGCGCAAGTCCGAACGTTTCGAGATAGCCCTCGGACACCGACTTCACGCGGAGACGCTGCGGCTCCGGCGTCTCGACGATGAGCTCGTCGGCGCCGCGATCGACCGCAATCTGCTGGAACACGCGTCGGGACTCACGCCAGCTGCGGACATCAACCATCGATGGCGCGATCCGGCCCTGACTGGCGTCCGGACGCTGATAAGTCACGGTGACATCGACCAGCTGCTCGGGATGCGCATACGGCAACGGCCGCAACACCGCCGCGTGAACGACGCTGAACAGCGCCGTCGCCGCGCCGATGCCGATGGCCAGCGTCCCGATCGCGACGACCGAAAATGCGCGATGGCGCTTCAGAAGACGCAGACCGAAACGAATGTCCTGAATCAGCGGCTCGAACATCGCGAT
>DASTCC010000264.1:0-2343 GCA_035711465.1 Vicinamibacterales bacterium | reverse complement strand
GAGCGCGGCACGCGCGCGTTCGATCGTGACCCCGGCCGCCAGCCGGGCGACGACCGTTGGTGCGTAGGCGGTTCCGGTGACCTGGAAGTCGGCGCCCGGCGGCAGCCACACCTCCGTGCGACCGGGAAAGCGGAAACCCGGAGGCATGACGCCGCTGACGGTGTACGACTTGCCGTTCAGCGTGATCGCGGTGCCGACAATGGCACGGTCGCCCTGGAAGCGAGCGACCCACGTGTCGTAGGCGAGGACGGCGAAGTGGGGAAAGCCGTCCGCGGTGTGCGAGGGCATCGGACGGCCAAGCAGCGGGCCGACGCCCATCGCCTCGAAGAAGCCGTCGTCGGCGATCGCCGCAACGAGACGCGCGCTTTCGCCTCGTCCCTCGAGATTCGTTCCGCCGGAGTCGTAGACGCCCGCACCGTCGAAGATCTCGAGCGCGCGAAACGCCTGTGAGAGCGCCGGTCCAGGGCCAAATCGAATCGGCGCCTTCCTGACTTCCATCAGCTGTTCGGGCGTCGGGTAGGGGAGGGGACGCAGGAGCAGTCGATCGACGGCGGTGAAGATCGCGGTGCTTGCGGCAATCCCGAGCGTCAATGTCAGCACCGCCGCGGCGGTGAACACCGGCTGGCGACGGAACACGCGAATCGCATGACGAACGTCCATCCACATCGCGAAGCCTCCTCGAAGACGCTGGGCGATCGATCGCGCGTCGCGGCGTCGCTGCCGGCGCGTCGCGGCGACCAGGCCGGCGAGATCGCGGACGTAGGCGCGGCGCAGGTCGCGCCGCCCGATTTGCCGCCGCTCGTGCCACAGCTCGATCAGGTCGCCCTCGACCATCTCGCGGCGATCGCGCGGCACCACGAGGGCGACGATGGCGCCGCCGATCGTGAAGAGACGCGACGGACGCGGCGCCTGCGTCACGATTCCTCTCGCGCCAGCGCCGCGCGCCAGAGCCGATCGCGCAGCGACCGCAGGTGGCGGAGCGTTCTCCGTCCCTCGGGCGTGACCACAAACGAACGGCGGCTGCGGCCGCCGCGGACCGCCGCGCCCGGCGTAACTGCCGAGTCGACCAGCCCCTTCGCTTCGAGCCGATCGAGCGCCGCGTAGACGGCGCCCAGCGAGATCTCACGTCGGGTCTCGCGATCGAGGCGCGTCTTGATCGAGACGCCGTACGCGTCTTCGTCGAGGCCCTGGATGGTAAGCAGCACCAGTTCTTCGAACTCGCCGATGTGATCGCCTTTCATATTCGTGTTTGTATGACAAATAGACGAGGCGCGTCAACGATTGGTTCGCCGCCGCAAGAGGCGCGTGAACTACCGGCTCTCGGGCCGGGCGACGAGCACGCGCCTGCCGTCGCGGGTGACCGCAAATGGCGGCGGGTCGTCCGCGTAGGTCCACGTGAACAGCGCCGTGCTCCGGCCGGGCAGAATGAAGGCCTCGCCGCGCTTCAATGGCGTCGCCATCAACGCCCCGTCCGCGCTCCAGTGGTAGATCTCGCTGCTGTCGATGCGCCAGACCGGCCGGCGCGCATTCGCCCCCGCGAGCAGCCACCGGCCGGCGTTGGGATCCGGAAAAGTGCGAAGGTAGATCTCGACGTCGCCGTTCTCGAGCGATTCGTAGGCCATCCAGCGGCGCTCGGCCGAGAGCCGTCCGCCCTGCGATCCGGGACCGGCCAGATACGGCACGGCATCGCCGTCAGGCGGATCGGTCCAGATCTCCGGACGCCCGTCGGCGCCGGACACTTCGTAGACGACCGCGTCGGCCGACCATGACGTCACGCGACGTGCGCGATCGATGATGTTCGAGGGGACGTCCAGCGTCACCGCGACGCGCCGGCCGCTGCGCAGATCGATGCGCCACAACGCCGCGCGCCCGTCCTCGACGATGGCGGCGACGATCGACTCGTCGCCGCGTTCGAGCCAGATGTCCTGGTAGGCGGCAGTCGAATTCGGCACCTCACGTCCCGCGGCGCCGTCGCGATCGAACCAGGTGAGCGTCGCCATCGGCGCCGGATCGGCAGGCAGCGAGTGCGCACCACTGCAGCCGGCAGCGGTCGACAGCAGCAGGAAGGCAAGAACCCTCAGGCCTCCAAGCCCCAAGCCTTCAAGCCTCGAGCCCCCAGCCCCAAGTCGCGAGCCCAACCTAGGCCTTCGGCAACTCAACCGGATCCCTGACGACGCGCAGGAACTCGACCCAGGGCCCGACGTGCCCGCCCACCTGAAAGGCCATGACCCGCGAAATCTGCACCAGATGGTCGAGGTCGTGCGCGCACCAGGTGGCGAGGAGCTGCCGCAGCGTGACCGTGCCGAACCTGGGGTGGATGCCGGTGCGATCGAGATCCACATC
>DASTCC010000263.1:0-5978 GCA_035711465.1 Vicinamibacterales bacterium | reverse complement strand
CCCCCATGCGCACACTCAAGCTCACCGTCGCTTACGACGGCACCCATTACGTCGGCGTCCAGCGTCAGGCGAACGGCGTCTCGATACAGCAGTGCCTCGAGGACGCGCTGGCGCCGCTGGCCGGCGATCCCGGCGGCCGGGGGCCGACGGTCGCGGGCGCGAGCCGGACGGACGCGGGCGTTCACGCGCTCGGCCAGGTGGCCAGCGTCAACGTCACTTTCGACGTCGCCGCCTCGGCCGTGCAGCGCGCGCTGAACGTCCGCCTGCCGGCCGACATCCGGGTGATCGGCGTCGTCGACGCGACACCAGGGTTTCACGCCCGCTTTCATTCGACCGGGAAGACCTATCGCTATCGCATCGCGACGACGCCGGTGCTGTCGCCGTTCGATCGGTGGTTCGTGTGGCACTCGCCAGGATCGAAGGACGTCGAGGCCATGCGCGCGGCGGCCGCGGCGTTCGTCGGCAAGCACGACTTCGCGTCATTTCAGGGACGGGGCGGCACGGTGCGGCACACGGTGCGCACGATCCATCGACTCGACATCCGTGAAGCCGGCGGCGAGATCGTGTTCGAGGTCGAGGGCAACGGCTTCCTCCGCCACATGGTGCGCACGCTCGTCGGCACGCTCGTCGAGGTGGGAACGGGGCAGCGGCCGGCCGACGGCATGACGGCCGTGCTGGCGGCGCGGGATCGCCGCGCCGCCGGGCCGACGACGCCGGCCTCGGGCCTGACGCTGATGTCGGTCCGCTACTGACGCGAAACGGCGCGTTCACGGCCCCGTCCAGCCCCGTCTGTTAAGATCCGCGGTATCCCGGTTATGTCTCTCGCCGACATGCTGGCCTCCGTCGCGCCCGGATCTCCGGAAGAAGCCCTGGTCCGGCGCATCGACTTCGAACGCCTGCCCAGGCACGTCGCCGTGATCATGGACGGCAACGGCCGCTGGGCCGCGGAGCGATCGCTGCCTCGCGTCGAAGGGCACCGCGCCGGCATCGACGCCGTCCGCGACACGGTCGAGACGTCGGCGCGCATGGGCATCGGCGTGCTCACGCTCTACGCGTTCTCGGTGGAGAACTGGAAGCGGCCGAACGCCGAAGTCTCGGCGCTGATGAGCCTGCTCAAGCGTTACCTGCGGCTCGAGCTGAAGACCCTGCTCAAGAACGGCATCCGGTTCCGCGTCATCGGCCAGCGCGAACGGCTGGCGCCGGACGTGCGCGACGAGCTCGAGCAGGCCGAAGCGCGCACCGCCGCCAACACGGGCATGCAGTTCAACATCGCGTTGTCGTACGGCGGCCGCGCCGAGATCGTCGACGCCGCGCGCCGGGCGATCCGCGACGGCGTCGCCGCCGACGCGCTCGACGAGCGCACGTTCTCGTCCCTGCTCTACACCGCGGGGCAGCCCGATCCCGATCTCCTGATCCGCACGAGCGGCGAGATGCGCGTGAGCAACTTCCTGCTCTGGCAGATCGCCTACGCGGAGATCTGGGTGACCGACGCCTTCTGGCCCGACTTCCGCGCCCGCCACCTGCTCGAGGCGATCGTCGACTTCCAGAAGCGGGATCGCCGCTACGGCGCCATCGCCTCCGAGGCGGCCGCCGTCGGCAAGAGATAGCGTTTGGTCCGCGTCCTCAGCGCCGCCGCGCTCATCGTCATCGTCGTCGCGACCATCTGGGTGCTGCCCTGGTGGGCGACGCTCGTCGCGGCCGCGATCGTCGCGTTCCAGGCCGGCCGCGAGCTCGCCGGGATGGCTGGCGCACCGCCGGCGTTCGTCGGCCTCGCCGCGGCGCTGGCGACGATCGCGTTCGTGCTCGGCGATCCGCAGTTGCCGCTCTACCGCGACGCCGCGCTGCCATCGACGCTCCTGACGATCGCGATCGCGTCGGGCCTGGTCGCGCTCTCGTCGGGTCCGCCCTCGGCGGCGACGTTGAACCGCGCCGGGATGCTGGCGCTGGCGCCGCTGTACGTCGGCCTGCCGCTCGGCGCGATCGCGGCGATCCGCGGCCTCGCCGGTCCGGCCGCGTTGACGTGGATGATCGCCGTGATTGCCACGAGCGACTCGGCGCAGTACTACACCGGCCGCGCATTCGGCAGGCGCAAGCTCGCGCCGGCGGTGAGTCCGGCGAAGACCGTCGAAGGCGCCATCGGCGGCCTGACGATGGCCGCGATCGCCGGCGCGGCGATCGCGATCTGGGCGCTGCCGTCGGTGCATCCGGCCGCAGCGGGGCTGCTGGCTCTGCTGCTCGCGACCATCGGCATCACCGGCGATCTCTTCGAATCGATGCTCAAACGGAGCGCCGGCGTGAAGGACAGCTCGTCGGTGATTCCCGGCCACGGCGGCGCGCTCGATCGCATCGACAGCTATCTGTTTGCCGGCCCGTTCTTCTATCTCTTCCTGAGACACATCGCGTGACGACCGCACCCGGCTCGCGCAAGCGCATCGCGATTCTCGGATCCACGGGATCGATCGGCTGCAGCGCCCTCGACGTCGTCGATGCGCATCCCGATCGCCTCGAGGTGATCGGCCTCGCCGCCGGACGCAACGCCGAGCGGCTCGCGGAGCAGATCGGAAAGTACCGGCCGAAGATCGTTGCCGTTGCCGACGGCGACGTCCGCGCGGAGCTCGAGGCGCGCTGCGGCGCCGGACGCGTGCCGCTCGGCCGCGACGGGCTGCTCGAAGTGGCGACGCATCCGGATGCCGACATCGTCCTCTGCGCCTCGTCGGGCACGGCGGGACTCGAGGCGGCGCTCGCGGCGATCGACGCCGGCAAGACGGTCGCGCTCGCGAACAAGGAAGTGCTGGTGATGGCCGGCGCGCTGATGGTGGACGCGGCGCGGCGACGTGGCGTCGCGATCCTGCCGGTCGACAGCGAGCACAACGCCATCCATCAGTGTCTGGACGGCCGCCGGCACGCCGACGTACGGCGCTTGATCCTCACCGCCTCCGGTGGCCCGTTCCGATCGCTCGACGCCGCGAGCCTGTCGCGGGTCACGCCGGCCGACGCGCTCCGTCATCCGACCTGGCAGATGGGACGCAAGATCACGATCGACTCGGCGACGCTGATGAACAAGGGGCTCGAGGTGATCGAGGCGCGCTGGCTGTTCGACGTCGAAGCCGACCGCATCGACGTCGTCATTCACCCGCAGTCGATCGTCCACTCGATGGTCGAGCTGCTGGATGGATCGGTGATCGCGCAGCTCGGCGTCACCGACATGCGGCTGCCGATTCAGTATGCCTTCTCGTATCCGGAGCGGTGGGAGGCGGCGCTGCCGTCGCTGGATGTGAGCCGCATGGGCTCACTCGAGTTCGAGCCGCCGGATCAAGCGCGCTTCCCCTGTCTGCGGCTGGCCTTCGAGGCCCTGCGTCTCGGGGGCGCGAGGCCGGCGGTCCTGAACGCCGCCAACGAGGTGGCCGTGGAGGCGTTTCTGGCCGGGAAACTGCGGTTCACCGGCATCCCCGCGGTGATCGAGCAGGCGCTCGAGGCCTCAGAACCGAGGCTCGACCCGCCGAAAAGCTTGATCGACGTGCGGGCCATCGACGACTGGGCCCGCGCTTTTTCCCGTGAAACCGTCCGTACGCTACCATCGTCGTAGAGATTAGATTCGATGAACCTCGGGCCGCTGACGACGCCAATTGCATTTTTGTTCGTGCTCGGGGTGCTCGTATTCGTGCACGAACTGGGACATTTCCTGGTCGCGCGCTGGTACGGCGTTCGAGTCCTGACCTTCTCGCTCGGGTTCGGCCCGAAGCTCTTCAAATTCACCCGCAACGGCTGCGAGTACTGCGTCAGCGCGATTCCGCTCGGCGGCTACGTCAAGCTGGCCGGCGAGACCGTCGAAGATCAGCTCTCAGGCGCCCCGGACGAGTTCCTGTCGAAGAGCAAGTGGATCCGGTTCCAGGTCTATCTGGCCGGGCCGGTGATGAACATCCTGCTCGCGTACTTCGTCCTCGCGGCCTCGCTCATGGGCGGCGCGGACGTGCGCGCGGCCAGCACGCAGCCGCCGGTCATCGGCAAGGTGGCGCAGGGCAGTCCGGCAGAAGCCGTCGGCATCGAGGTCGGCGACCTCGTCCTCTCCGTCAACGGCCGCGAGGTCCAGACCTGGGACGAGTTCGACCTCGAGGTCATCACCAAGGCCAACCGCGAGATCGATCTGCTTGTCCAGCGCGGCGGCACGCAGGTGGCGTTCGCGGTGACGCCGCAGTCGGTCGGACGCTACGAGATCGGCGAGCTCGGGCTCGGGCCCGTCGAGCGTCCGCAGATCGTCGAAGTCAACGCCGGCAGCGCCGCGGACAAGGCTGGCATGCAGCGCGGCGACGTGATCCTCGGCGTCGGCGAAGAAGAAGGGTTGACCCAGCCCGAGGTCCTCAAGCGCATCATCGCCAGCGAAGGCCGCCCGATGACCTTCGCGATCGAGCGCAACCGCGTGCCGATGACCATCAACGTCACCCCGGACACGTCCACCGGCCGCCCGATGCTCGGCGTCGTGATTCAGCACTACGAGGTCCGCCGCGTCGATCCGACGGTCGGCCAGGCGCTCCGCCTCAGCGCCGAGCAGAACTGGCAGACGATGGTGATGATCGGCCGGACGATGAAGGGGCTGTTCGAGAAGGACGGCACGCCGGTTCGTCAGCTCGTCGGACCGATCGGCATGGCCGAGCTCTCCGGCACCGCCGCGCAGCTCGGCTGGCAGGCGCTCTTCGGTCTGATGGCGATGATCAGCCTCAACCTCGGCCTGCTCAACCTGCTCCCGGTTCCCGTCCTCGACGGCGGCCACATCGCGATCCTCGCGATTGAAGGCCTCGCCCGTCGCGACATCAGCATGAAGATCAAGGAGCGCATGCTCCTCGCCGGCGCCGCCGTGATCGTGCTGCTGATGGTGACGGTCATTTACAACGACATCGCTCGGTACTTCAGATAGAAGGCTCGAGCCTCGCCCTCAACGCATCGGCACGAATCTCACGGGTACCGATGGCGTGCGCGTGATCGTGCCGCCACGCTTGTCCAGCGTCACGATGATCTGATGCTCGATGCCGATCGGCGCGACCAGGCGGCCGCCGTCGGCGAGCTGATCGATCAGCGGCTGCGGCACGTCCGGCGGGGCGGCGGTGAGGATGATCCGATCGAACGGCGCGAACTCGGGCCAGCCGTCGTACCCGGACCCGATGCGCAGGTGAACGTTGGTGTAGCCCTGCGAGCCGAGCGTTGCCGCGGCGCGCGTGGAAAGCTCTGCGATGATCTCGAGGCTGTAGACCTCTTTCGCCAGTTCCGCCAGGACCGCCGTCTGGTAGCCGCAGCCGGTGCCGACCTCGAGCACGCGATGGTCCGGCTGGATCTCGAGCTCTTCGGTCATCCAGGCGACGATGAACGGCTGAGAGATCGTCTGATCGAAGCCGATCGGCAGCGGGCCGTCCTCTTCGGTGAGGTGACGATACTCCTGCGGTACGAACGCTTCGCGCGGCACGCGAGCCATCGCCGCGAGGACGCGGTCGTCGCGGATGCCGCGCGCGGCCAGTCCAAACCGATCGGCCTTCAGACCGCCGTTGCTACCGCTTTCTGAGGATTGGATAGGGCTTCCCGTCCTGCAGCATGTCGTCCAGGAAGTTCCAGTTGACGAGCCCGTCGTCGGACGTCGGCGCGAGCATGATGAACGCCAGCCGCGCGAGTTTCTGATTGAGCGCGACCGCGAAGGCGCCGGCCGGCACCGGCGTGGTGGCCGGCCGCCAGTAGCCTTCGAGGGTTCGCAGCTCGTGATTCTGTGTGTCGATGCTGCGCGGGTTGGCGGGCCGCGCGGTGTTGCCCGTGATCACGAACTCCTCGACGCCCTCGAGCGGCGCGGTTGTCTGGCGCAGCTCGATGCCGTGCGCGCGCAGCACGTCGAGCGACTTGGCGGCGGAGGCCGGCACGTAGTACTCGGCCGGGACGGTCTCGAACGCCGTCGGCGCGAACCACAGCCGCTCGAGCATCGGCTCGACGCGGGTGACGTC
>DASTCC010000262.1:0-2001 GCA_035711465.1 Vicinamibacterales bacterium | reverse complement strand
CGTGCTGTTGCTCGATCTGCCGATCGAAGAGGCCGCCGACACACGGCGGGCGCTCGATCGCCGCGGGCTCGATCAGATCTTCCTGCTGAGCCCGACGACGACGGATCGGCGTCTGGCGGAGGCGGCGTCGCTCGGGCGTGGATTCCTGTATGCGATCTCGCGTCTCGGCGTGACCGGCGCGCGCCAGACCGTGGCCGACACTGCCGAGCCGCTGGTACGGCGCATCCGTGCGGCGTCGAGCCTGCCGGTGGCGCTCGGCTTCGGGATCTCGCGGCCCGAGCACGTCGCGGAAGTCACGACATTTGCCGACGCGGCCGTGGTCGGCAGCGCACTAGTGCAGACGGTGGCGCGGACGGCCGACAACGGGGAAGAGCCCGGAGAAGCGGCGGAGCGCTTCGTCCGGTGGCTGAAGGGGTCTGAGCACGGTGGATAAGACCGAGGATCTGCGACGCCGGATCGACGACATCGATCGACAGCTCGTCGCGCTGTTGAGCGAGCGGGCGCGCTGCGCGGTGGCGATCGGGCACGTGAAAGAGGCGGCCGGGCTGCCGATGTATCAGCCCGCGCGCGAGCAGGAAGTGCTCGCCAACGTTCGCGCGGCCAACCCCGGCCCGCTCGACGACCGGGCGATCACGCGGCTGTTCGAGCGCATCATCGACGAGGCGCGGCGGCTCGAGCGGCTGTCGATCGGCCAGCGCCCGGCGGACGCGGGAACGGAACGGTAAACTGACTGATGACCGGCAAAGGGGTCGCCGACGCGCGACCGGTACGGGTGAATGACATGGTAGTTGTGATGCGGGAACGGGCGTCGGAGCCTCAGATCCAGGCGGTGATCGCGCACCTGGTCGAGATGGGATTCGACGTGCATCGCTCGACCGGATCGTCGCGGACCGTGCTCGGCGCCGTCGGCAACGGCAACGGCGATCCGCAGCTGCTCGAAGTGCAGGACGGCGTCCAGGAAGTGCTACGGATCACCGAGCCCTTCAAGCTCGCCAGCCGCACCTTCAAGCCCGAGAACACCGTGATCACGATCGGCGACGTCCGCATTGGCGGCGACGAGGTGGTGGTCATGGCCGGTCCGTGCTCCGCCGAAACCGAAGAGCAGGTCGAGGCGACGGCGGCCGCGGTCAAGCGCGCCGGCGCCAAGATCCTGCGCGGCGGCGCCTTCAAGCCGCGCAGCTCGCCGTACGCGTTCCAGGGTCTCGGCGAAACCGGGTTGCGGATGCTGCGTGCCGCCGCCGATCGCCACGATCTCAAGCTCATCACCGAGGTCATGGAGATCGGCCAGATCGACGTCATCATGCCGTATGCCGACATCCTCCAGGTCGGCGCGCGCAACATGCAGAACTTCCCGCTGCTGCGCGAGCTCGGGCGCATTCGGCGGCCGGTGATGCTCAAGCGCGGCATCTCGGCGACGATCGAGGAGTGGCTGCTCTCGGCGGAGTACGTGCTCGCCGGCGGCAACACCGACGTGATGCTCTGCGAGCGCGGCATCCGCACCTTCGAGAGCTACACCCGCAACACCTTCGACATCTCGGCGATCCCGGTGGTGCAGAAGCTCAGCCATCTGCCGATCATCGGCGACCCGAGCCATGGCACCGGCCGCCGCGACAAAGTCGCGCCGATGGCGCGCGCGGCGGTCGCCGCCGGCGCCGACGGGCTGCTGATCGAAGTGCACTGCGATCCGGACCACGCCAAGTCGGACGGCGCGCAGTCGATGTTCCCCAAGCAGTTCGATCAGCTGATGGCCGAGCTGCGCATCATCGCGCCGGCGATCGGCCGCAGCATCTGCGTCGAGGCAGCGGCGCGGCGGGGATGGGCGCGCTGAGCGCGTTCGAGGCGTCCGCCGATCAGCCGGCGTCGCTCGGCATCGCCGGCGTCGGCCTGATCGGCGGGTCGATCGCGCTGGCGGCACGGCGCGCGTGGCCAGGGCTCACCATCGCGGGACTGGACCGGCCCGACATCGCCGCACGGGCGAGAGTCGCCGGCGTCATCGATCGC
>DASTCC010000261.1:0-3663 GCA_035711465.1 Vicinamibacterales bacterium | reverse complement strand
CGCCGAACGCGACGGCGAACTCCGCGCCTACGACTGCCGCAACACGACCAGCGGATCGACTTTCGTCGCCCGCAGCGCCGGCGTGACGCACGCGATCACTGCGACGAGGGCGATTACTCCGGCGACGACGGCCAGCGTCAGTGGATCGTTTGGCGTCACCGCGAAGAGCATCGACTGCAGCACGCGCGTCAGGCCGAAGGACGCCGCCAGGCCCAGAACGAGACCGATGCCCGACAGCAGCAGGCCCTTCCCGAGCACCAGGCGCAGGATCTCGCCGCGGGCCGCGCCGAGCGCCATGCGGATGCCGATCTCCTGGCGGCGTTCGCTGACGAGGTAGGACAGGATGCCGTAGATGCCGACCGCGGCGAGCGCCAGCGCCAGCCCCGCGAACACGCCGAGGAGCAGCGCGAGGAATCGCGGCCGCGCGATGCTGTCGCCGACCACGTCGTCCATCGTCCGCATCCGCACCAGCGGCAGCGCCGGATCGAGCTCCTTCACCGCGGTACGGAAGCCCGACGCCAGCGCGTCGAGCGGCAGCGTCGATCGCACGACGACGTTCATGTTCTGGTAGGCGAAGCCGACCGCGTTCGGCAGCTGCTCGTTGAGCAGGTACAACTGCGTGCCGGCGTGCGCGTCGACGCCGCCCTGCTTCACGTCCTTGACGATGCCGACGACGGTGAACCAGGGCGACTGACCGCCGCCGAGCCGCACCCGCTGTCCGATTGGACTGCGATCCGTGTAGAACTTCTTCTGCAGCTCCTCGTTGATCAGCGCCACCGGCGCGCCGGCGACGTCGGCGGGCTCGAAGAAGCGGCCCTCGACGAGCGCGAGACCCAGCGCCGCGTCCAGCCCGAGCGACATGCTCTGCCAGTAGTCGACGTTCTCGACCGGCAGACTGCCCGGCGGCCGGCCCGGCGGGATGTGCTCGAAGTCGGTGTCGTTCGCGTCGACCTGGCGGAGCGGCGGCAGTCCCGAGATCACACCCGCCGATTGCACTCCCGGAATCGCCCGCAGCTTGCCGAGCAGCTCGTTGTAGAACGACACGCTCCGCGAAGCGTCGTAGCTCTGACCTGGCAGCACCAGCCCGAAGGTCGAGAGGTTGGAACGATTGAACCCCATGTCGACCTTGGTCAGGTTCAGCACGCTGCGCAGCAGCAGGCCGGCGCCGACGACGAGTACGACGGCCAGCGCGGTCTCGGCGACGACGAGCACCGAGCGCATCCGCGAACGCACGCTGCCAGCCGCCGATCGCGTGCCGGAGTCCTTGAGCGTCTGGCCGACGCGATCGCGCCAGAGATGGAACAGCGGCACCAATCCGAAGATCAGGCCGGTGGCGCAGGCGACGAGCAGCGTGAACCCGAGCACGCTCCAGTCGATGCCGATCTCCGACGTTCGCGGGATCGCGTCCGGATTGGCCGCGAGCAGGAGCTCGAGTCCCCCGGCCGCCAGCGCCACGCCCAGCGCGGCGCCGAGCACGGACAGCACGAGGCCTTCGGTGACGAGCTGCGAGAACAGCCGCAGCCGCGACGCCCCGAGCGCGGTGCGCACGGCGTATTCGCGCATCCGCGTGTCGGCGCGCGCGATCAGGAGATTGGCGAGGTTGGCGCAGGCGATGAGCAACACGACGCCGACGGCCGCCTGCAGCACGGTCAGCGCCGTGCGGATCGATCCGACGATGTCTTCTTTCAGCGGATCGATCCGCAGCCGGTGCGTCGTCAGGTTCGGCACGTGGCCCTGCGGAATGCGCTCGCGCCACTGCTTCATCTGCAGATCGAGATCGGCGGCGGCCTGCTCGTTGGTGACGCCGGGCTTCAACCGGCCGATCAAGTACAGGAAGTGATTGCCGCGGCGGTTGGGCAGCGTCGCCGGATCGATCGTGAGCGGCAGCCAGATTTCGACGTTCTCGTCGTGGACGTCGTAGCCTTCGGGCATGACGCCGACGATGCGTGCCGGGGCGTCGTTGACCTTGACCGTCCTGCCGAGAATCTGCGGGTCGCTGCCGAAGGAACGGCGCCACAGCGGCCACGACAGGATCGCCACGTCTTCGGCGCCCGGGCGCGAGTCTTCCTCGGTGAACCAGCGGCCGAAGAGCGGCTTGACGTCGAGCGTCTCCATCAGCCCGGGCGTGACCGCGGCGCTGATGGTGCGCACCGGCGTCTCGACGCCGAGATTGACGGCGCCCGCCGAGTAGCCGCCGACCGACGCGTAGGCCTGGTTGTTCTCCCGGAACTCGAGGAACTCGGGCGGCGAGATCCAGAACTGATCGAAGCCGATGTTCGGGAACTGGCTGGTGATCATGTGGAGCCGTTCGGGCTGCGGGTAGGGCAGCGGCTTGAGCACCACCGCGTTCAGCACGCTGAACACCGCGGTATTGGCGCCGATGCCGAGCGCGAGCGTCAGCACGGTGATCAGCGTGAAGCCAGGCTGGTGCCAGAGCGACCTGATCGCGAACCGAAAATCCTTCCGGAAATTGTCGAGCATGGCGTCGAACACTCCTCGTGACGGAATCACGTCGTCGGGCGAGAACTGCAAGGCAATCCGATCGGGCTGGCGGCGCAGCGCGATCGCGGTCGCGGCGGTGTCGGCGAGAATCTTCAGCCAGGCCATCGCCAAGCCCGGCCAGCCGCGGCGGGCGCGCTCGCGGCCGAGCCAGTCGAGCGCGGCTTCCTCGAGATCGGGACCGGCTTCGTCGCGAAAGGCCTTTGGCAGCACCCGCGCGATCTGCCGGTAGCACCAGCGGGCGGTCATCGTCAGCTCTTGCCCAGCACGCGCCGCGCGCGCGCGACGTCGACGATGGCCGCGAGACGCGCGGCTTCGGCGGCGCAGGCCCGGCGGCCGGCGGCGGTGAGCCGGTAGTAGCGCGGGCTGCCCGCTTCGGGCACGTCGGGGCCGGGCGCGTCGGCGATGTAGCCATCGCGTCGAAGCTGCTGCAGCGTCCGGTAGAGCATGCCCGGCCACAGCCGGACCTGGCCGTCAGTGCGATCGAGGACGTCGTGCATGATCCCGAGGCCGTGGCGATCGCGGTCGGCCAGGGCCAGCAGGATCTGGAAGCAGTGAGCGGGCATCGGAGCGCGCGGCGTGGTCACGGCAGTTAATTTATCTCATCTGAGATATAAGGCCTTAGACGGTTTCGGACCGCGCGAGGTTGTGACCCGGCCTAGTCGCCCATGAACGGGCCGTATTCCTTGAGGAATCGCTTCAGCCGCAGCTTCTTCAGCGCATTGGCCGAGCTCATGTAGCGGACGGTGCCGAAGATCGGCCGCTCGGGCGCCCAGGGCCGATCGAAGCGGCCGAGGACCCAGCCGTAGCCGTTGTAGGAGTTGGGATCGCGGCCGTCGAGCGCGTGCTTGTCCATCAGCGCGGCCATCACCTCGAGCGCCTGTTCGGGCGTGCGCGTCCACTCGAGAATCTTCTTGCCCCAGAGCATACGCAGATAGTTGTGCATCCAGCCTTCGCGCAGGAGCTGGCGCTGCGCCGCGTTCCAGAGCGCGTCGTGCGTGCGCGCGTACTCGAGCTCGTCGAGCGAGTAGACGAACTCGCGAGCGTCGCCGGCGTGCGCGCGGAGCGTGCGCCGCGCCCAGTCGGGCAGCGAGGTGGCGCGATCGTAGTCGTCGGGGCGCGTCACGCAGAGATTGAAGCCGAGCTCGCGCCAAGTCACGAGCT
>DASTCC010000260.1:0-9651 GCA_035711465.1 Vicinamibacterales bacterium | reverse complement strand
CCAAACCTCCCCGTGAGGTAGTCGTTGGTGTGTTTCTCTCGCGGATTGGTGAACATCTCGGCCGTGGCGTTGTACTCGACGAGCTTGCCTAACCAGAAGAACGCCGTCCTGTCGGACACGCGCGCCGCCTGCTGCAGGTTGTGCGTGACGATGACGATGGTGAACTGGTCCTTGAGCTCCTGGATTAGCTCTTCCACCTTCAGCGTCGCGATCGGATCGAGCGCCGAGCAGGGCTCGTCCATCAGCACGATCTCCGGCTCGACCGCGATTGCGCGGGCGATGCACAGCCGCTGCTGCTGGCCGCCGGAGAGCGAGAGGCCGCTGGTATGGAGGCGATCCTTGACTTCTTCCCACAGCGCCGCGCCGCGCAGACTGCGCTCGCAGGCGGCGTCGAGCGTCGCCTTGGACTTGACGCCGGCGATCCGCAGGCCGTAAACGACGTTCTCGTAGATCGACTTCGGCAGCGGGTTCGACTTCTGGAACACCATGCCGATGCGCCGCCGCACCTCGATGACGTCGGTCATCCGGTCGTAGAGGTTCTGTCCGTTTACGAGGAACGTGCCGTCGATCCGCACGTCGTCGATCAGGTCGTTCATGCGGTTGATGCAGCGGAGCAGCGTCGATTTTCCGCATCCCGACGGGCCGATGAACGCCGTCACCTGCCTGCTGGCGATGTCCATCGAGATGTCGAACAGCGCCTGTTTGGCGCCGTAGTAAAGATTGACGTCGCGGATCTCGATCGCCGGGGCATCCTCGGGCACGGCGTCAGTCCTGGCGGCGAAGGGCACGTCGGTCTTCAGCCCGGGCGGCGCCGGTGCGGTCCTCGGTTCGGTGGTCATCATCGAAGTCCCCATGCGGCCCCCGTCAGAAGGCCGACGTCTGGTAGCGGCGGCGGAGATGGTTGCGGACGATGATCGCGGTCAGGTTCAGCGCGACGACGATCACCAGCAGAAGGATTGCAGTCGCGTAGACCATCGGCTTGGCCGCCTCGACGTTCGGGCTCTGAAAGCCGACGTCGTAGATGTGGTAGCCAAGGTGCATGAACTTGCGATCGAGATGCACGAACGGGGCGACGCCGTCGAGTGGCAGGTCGGGCGCCAGCTTGACGACGCCGGTGATCATGAGCGGCGCGACCTCGCCGGCGCCGCGCGCCATCGCCAGGATCAGCCCGGTGAGCACGCCAGGCGCTGCGGCCGGCAGCACGACGCGGAGGATGGTCTGGAACTTCGTCGCGCCGGTGGCGAGCGAGGCCTCGCGCATCGAGCGCGGCACCGCGCCCAGCGCCTCCTCGGACGCGACGATCACCACCGGCACCGTCAGCAGCCCGAGCGTGAGCGACGCCCAGAGGATGCCGCCGGTCCCGAACGTCGGCGTCGGCAGCCGCTCGGCGAAGAACGCCTGGTCGATGGCGCCGCCGACGAAGTAGACGAAGAAGCCGAGCCCGAAGACGCCGAACACGATCGACGGCACGCCGGCGAGGTTGTTGACCGCGATGCGGACGAACCGGACCAGCACGCCCTGGCGCGCGTACTCACGCAGGTAGAGCGCGGCGAGCACCCCGAACGGCACGGCGAGGATGCTCATCAGGATGACCATCATCACGGTGCCGAAGATTGCGGGCAGAATGCCGCCTTCGGTGTTCGACTCGCGCGGGTCGCCGCTCAGGAACTCCCAGAGGCGACCGGCATAGACGCCGATGCGGCCGGTCAGCGACAGCTCGTTGGCGCGATAGATGCGGTAGACGTCGAGCGTCTGCAGCTCTTTCTCCGCGCCATCGGCCGCTGCGAACACGACCCGCGTCGCCGATGCGCTGCTCAGGGTCTCGACCAGCCGGGTCTCGGCAGAGGCGTACTCGGCTTGCAGCTCGGCGACCCGCGCGGCAATCTCGTCACGGCTGGCTGGGTCGGCACGGCCGCTGATCTCGAGCTTGCGCAGCGCCAGGCGCTCCCGTTCCAGCCGCGCATTGATCGCGCCAATCTCGTCGCGCTCGATGTCGCGAATGCGTTCGCGATCGACCTCGGCCCTGGCGACGAGCGGCTGCAGCGCCTCCCAGGTTGCGTCCACGCCGGTCGCGATTTCACGCTCCCCTTCGAGGAGACGCACCGGCCGGCCGATCAAGGGACCGTATTCGCGCCGCTCCACGTAGGTGGCATCGGCCGGCGTCGACCGCGACACGATCTCCGCGTCCTCGACCCATCGGAAATCGGCGCCGCCGAGATCGCGGTTGCCGACCTTGAACTGCGTCCGGAAGTCGCGCAGATGATCGGGGGTGCCCGGCCTGGGAATCGCCTCGTGTGCGACCTGCTCGCCGAGCAGCACCGACCCGTCCGTGAGCGTCGCCTGCACGAGCGGCCGCGGCCAGAAGAAACCAAGACCGTTGACGAGGATGAGCCCGAGCATGCCGGCGATCATCAACAGGCAGATGCCCAGGCCGGTCCCCGCAAACCAGATGGCAGGATCGCCGCGGCGCAACAGCTCTCGGAACGTCATCTAGATCGCCTTGAACCGGTTGCGAAGCCGCTGCCGGATCACCTCGGCAACGGTGTTGACGGTGAACGTCATCAGGAACAGGAGCGCCGCCGAGAGGAACAGCACGCGGTAGAGCGAGCCGCCCTGCGGGGCCTCGGGAATCTCGACCGCGATGTTGGCCGAGAGCGTGCGGAAGCCGTTGAACATCGACCAGTCGAGGACGGGCGTATTGCCGGTCGCCATCAGCACGATCATCGTCTCGCCGACGGCGCGGCCGAAGCCGACCATGACCGCGGAGAAGACGCCTGGACTCGCCGTCGGCACCACGACCCGCACCGCCGTCTGCCAGCGGCTGGCGCCGACCGCCAGCGACGCCGCCGACAGATTCGACGGCACGCTCGAGAACGCGTCCTCGGCGATGGTGAAGATGATCGGAATCACCGCGAATCCCATCGCCAGCCCGACCACCAGGCTGTTGCGCTGGTCATAGGTGATGCCGAGGACGTCGGACATCCACTGGCGCGCGTTGCCGCGGAAGAGCATCGCCTCGACGCCCGGCGCCAGCATCAACGCCAGCCAGCCGCCGAAGATCAGCAGCGGCACGATGACGAGCAGCTCCGTGCCGGTGCGAAGGCGGGTCCGGACCTCCGGCGGCACGAAGTTCCACAGCAGCGCGCCCGAAGTGCCGGCGACCGGCAGCGCGATGATCAGCAGCAGCGACGCGACCAGGTTGCGCTCGACCAGCGGCGCCAGATACAGGCCGCCCACGAATCCGATGACCACGCTCGGGAGCGCCGCCATGATCTCGACCGTCGGCTTGATCCGGGCGCGAATGCGCGGATGCACGAACTGCGACGTGTAGAGCGCGCCGAAGATCGCCAGCGGCACCGCGAACAGGAGCGCGTACACCGTGCCCTTGATCGTTCCAAATACCAGCGGCACGAGGCTGATCTTCGGCTCGAAGTCGTCGGTCGCCCCGGTCGACTGCCACACGTACTCCGGCTGCGGGTAGCCTTCATACCAGACCCTGCCGAAGAGCGTGTGCCAGCTCACTTCGGGATGCGGATTCGCCAGCGCGAACTGATCGACGACGTGCGACTCGCGCCCGACGAGGACCGCATCGCTGCGCGGCGCGATCGTCAGCGCCGCCACCGACGTGGTGCCATCGAGGCGCACCAGCGTCCGGCCCGACGTCTGATGGCGGACCACTACCGACCCGTCCGCGCCCGCCGTGGCAAACGACCGATCGCGCGTCGACGCCGCGATCGCCGTCACCGCCGCGCCCTGGGAGTCGAACGTCATGGACCGTACCATGCCGAGCGACTCGTCGGCGCCGACCGGTGCGCGGAAGAAGACGCTGACGCCGCCGCCGCCCGTGCCGGCGACGATCGACCGATGGCCGACGATGTAGCCGATCGCGGTCACCGGCGCTGATCCCGTGGTGACGATGTCGGTGAGCGTGGCCTGCTCACCAAGCTCCCAGTGATAGACGGACCCGCCGCGCGTCCCGGCGACCGCCGTGTCGTGCCGGCCGACGGCGACGGTCGTGAACGCGTCCGCGTTCTGCGGCGATTCGGTCACCTGGTGCGTCGCGCCGCTGCTGTCGGTCCACCGGAGCACGACCTCGCGATCCGAGACGAGCGCCGCCACGATCTGGCGATCGTCCTGCTCGACGAAATCGATGCGCTGAATCGGCCGCCCCGCCGGATCGAGCGTGACCAGTCCACGTTCGACGACCTGAATCGCGGCCGCGTCGGTCTCGTTCTGCGGCGGCGGGAACTGCACGCGGACGAGCGCGGCCCGTCCGTCGCCCGTTCCGATCGCGACCAGATCGCCCTCGAGCGAGCGCGATGCCGTCGTCACGCCGGCGCCCGCGAGACTCGTGACCGGAATCTCGGCCAGACGGGCGCCGGAATCGGCCGCGAAGACGGCGAGGCGCGCAGGCGACTCGACCGCATAGACGAAGCGGCGCGACTCGTCGACGCCGACAACCGCCCGGCCGGCGATCGATGGCGTCGTCGCGGCAGCGCCGGCCGGCGTCATCGACCGCAGCAGCGAGGCCTGGGACGACCGGAACAGCGGTACGGCCTCCGCGCCGATGAAGGCCAGGATGCCGATGACGCTCACGATCACGGCAATGCCGCCGAGCGTGATGATGCCCACCGCCAGCCGATCGATCTGCTTCAACCGCCGGATGCGTCCGGTCGACGCCGCCATGTGGCGCCGCAGCTGGGAGCGCCCGAGGGCGTCAACCGTCGACCCGGTCGTACTCATCCGTCCTCATCCCGTCCCCTGCCGAACCGCGGCCAGGCTGAGCTCGTTACTTGACGATCTTCGCCAGCTCCTCTTCGACCTGCTTCGGCATCAGCGGCATGTAGCCGTCCTTGACGACGACCTCCTGCCCTTCCTTGCTGAGCATGAGCTTCAGGAACTCGAGCTGCAGCGGATCGAGCGGCTTGCCGTTGGGTTTGTTGACGTAGACGTACAGGAACCGGCTGAGCGGGTACTTGCCGGTCGTGACTTCATCGTAGGTGCCTTCGTAGAATGGTCCGGCCTCGGTCTCGGCGAGAGGCACGGCACGCACGCCCGAGGTGCGGTAACCGGCGCCGCTGTAGCCGATGGCATAGCGGTCCTCGCTGACGCCCTGGACGACCGAGGCCGATCCGGGCTGCTCCTTGACGGTGTCCTTGTAATCGCCGTTCTTCAGCACGTTCTCCTTGAAGAAGCCGTAGGTGCCGCTGGCCGAGTTGCGGCCGTAGAGCGCGATCGGCCGGTTCGCCCAGTCCCCGGTCAGGCCGAGCTGGCCCCAGGTGGTGACGTTCTGCTTGTAGCCCCGCCGCCGCGACTTGCCGAAGACCGCCTCGACCTGCGCCAAGGTCATCTGCTTGATCGGGTTGTCACGATGGACGTAGACCGCCAGCGCATCGTAGCTCGACCGGATCTCGGTCGGCGCGTAACCGTAGCGCTGCCGAAACTGATCGATCTCGGTCGAGCGCATCGGCCGCGACATCGGCCCGAACTGCGAGGTGCCGGCGATTAGCGCCGGCGGCGCCGTCGACGAGCCCTTGCCTTCGACCTGCACCCTGACGTTCGGGTAGAACTTCCGGAACGTTTCGGCCCAGAGCGTCATCAGGTTGTTCATCGAGTCCGAGCCGACGCTGTTGACGTTGCCCGAGACCCCGCTGGACTTCATGTAGGGCTTGATGGCCGGATCCACGCGAACCGCCTGGAATGCCGTCGCGCCGACGGCCGTGGCCGCGAGGGCCGCGATGAGTGCTGCTGCGCGTTTCATGACTTCTGCCTCCCTGGCGCCGACGTATCGGCGCGTTGCCGCTGTTGCTGTCGTCGAATCAGAAGATGAACTGCGCCTGCAGCCGGAGCTCCTTGGCTTTCTGCGAGCCGCCGGCAGGCAGTTCGGTCTTGAGCTGCCCGAAGTCCATCTGGAACTTCAGCGCGTGGCGCTTGTAGTAGTAGCTGAGCGCGCCGCGGATCTCGGTGATGTCGTCGTTGTCGACGGTGTCGTTGATGTCGCGCTGGCCGTAGCGGAACGCGGCTTCCCAGGTCCGATACCGGTTGAGCATCATGCCTGCCTGGAAGAAACCGCCGTTGGAATCGAACTTCGATCCGGTCTCAGGGGTTCGCTTCCGGAAGTAGTACTCGCCGAGGGTCGAGAACCCCTTGTACTTGTAGATGCCGTCGAGGCCGATCACGTTGGACTTGGTGTCGTTCCCGGTCGTCGTCCGATGGAAGTCGTTGCGCTCGTACGTGAACGCCACCGCGTAGATCGGCGCCGTCGTCGATTCGAAGTCGGCTTCCGAGTACAGGGCGCCGCTGATCCAGGCGCGCTGCGCGAGCACCTGGCTGCCGTTGGGCTGCCACATCAGCCGCAAGTTGACCTGCTTGGCGGCGTTGTTGTCGATCGACTGGCTGACGCCGTTGCCGTTGAAGATGCCGAAGCGGTACTCCAGCTTGTTGCCGCGGGTCGCGCCCTGCACGGCGATGCCGATGTCGCGGCCGCGCGCGAACTCATTGGAGACCAGCGTCCGGTCGACGAACTGCTGACTGCCCGACGAGGTCATCTCCTGACGGCCTTGCGGCACCTTGAACTGGCCGACCACGACGCGAAACACGCCGGCTTCCGTCGGGTCGAACATGAAGGTGGCGTCCTCGAGCAGGGCTGCCGGGTTGGCGACGCTGGCTCCAGGCCAGTTCATCTGCATCTCGTACGAGTAGCGCGGCATCGTCACCGGCAGCGGCGCGACTTGCGGCGCCTTCCAGAACCAGCCTTCGAACTTCGTCTTGGCTCGACGAATCCGGAACGACCCGATGGAGTCGCCCGGATTCTCCGTGCCGGGCCGGGTCACGTTGTCGGGCGGAAAGTCGTGCGTGTAGCGGAACTGCACCCGATTCGAGATCTCGAGGTACGCGATGCTGGTGCTGATCCGCGTCTTGCCATCGCGCCACTCGATGCGCTGGAGCAGCGGCTCCGGATCCGGTACCGGCTCGGAGAGGCCGTGCTTGAAATAGAAGAGCTGCAGCGCGCGCTCGCTGTCGCCGATGACGGTCTCGCCGTTCGGCCCGGTGCCAGGCTTGGTGATGGCGCGGCCCAGCTCGCCGGAGGCCTCGAATCGAGCGGCCTCTTCGGGGTTGTTGAAGACGTAGATGCGGCCTTCTCTCGTTATTTCCTTATAGAAAAACCCGTAGGTCGGCGGCACGGGCTGGGGCTGGGCTTGAGCCGGGGCGGCGCCGACGAGCATGAATCCGACCGCACAGACCCCGATCAAGCATCGCGACAGGGCGCTGAAAGACATAGGCTCCGATCTCCCGAGGCCAGATCGCCTCAAGGGACCGACAGCCTACCGGCCGTACGTAACAGGACTTTGTCGGATCGGTTTCAGCCGCGCTAAGGCCGCCCCACGCCTGCAGAAGAAACACGGACGAAACAAACTAAAAGAAAGAAAGGGGGTCTGTCCCGTTTGGCGAAAGCCGGGACTGACCCCCTCACCTGTCAGAAAGACCCGGTCTGTCCCGTTTGGCGAAAGCCGGGACTGACCCCCTCACCGTTTAGAAAGACAGGGTCTGTCCCCTACCACTTCACCCCGAAGCCGACGCGCACATGGACATCGTGCTCGGCCTGCTTGGTGACGAAGTGATCGGCCAGGATCACGTCGACGACCTCGACACGAATCACGATCGGCCCGGTGTCCGCGCGCAGGCCGCCGCCGACGCGCAACGCGAACTGCGTCTCCGTGCGCGAGCCGAGGTCGTAGCTCACTGCGCCGACTCCGGCGACGACGGTGGGACGGATTGCGCCCTTCAGGAGATCGAAGTTGACGTTGCCGCCGTAGTGGTAGGCGACGACGGACGTCGTCAACTCATCGGGCGCGAGGAGGGTGAATCCGGGCGGGGGCAGGCCGGGCAGATTGAGGATGCAGAGCCGCAGATCGGGACAGCCGAAATCGAGACGCTGCGTGAGCCTGTGCGAGGGCGCGATCGAGAAGTCGGCGCTGATCGAGAGCGCGTCCGACAGGTACCGCCCGTAGCGCGCGCCGAACTCGGCGCTGCCGTCGAGCGACACCTCGGTGCGGACGACACCCGGAAAGATGGTCGTGAGCGAGCGTGCCTGCAGGATCGTCGGATCGACGGTCGTCGAATTTTCTGGACTGGCCAGCGACATTCCCGCGAAGACCGTCAGCTCATTGCGCCCGGCCGGCGCCTGCGCGGCCGCGGCGGCCGGCAGCGCCAGCGCCGCCAGCACGAGGAACCCGGTTGTCACGAGACGAGCATTCATACGTTCACGCACGAAAGAACCTCCCACGAATGGCGCTGGCCGGCGCCGTCGCTCGCCTGCCGTGCAAATGGGCTGCCGCACCGCACGCGGCGGCAATCTGCAGATTTCGGTCGGGAAGTAGGCGCACAACCGCGCCCGAGCGCCGGCGGATCCGGATCGCCGTATCATGCCGGACGTGCGACCGAATCGACCGATCGCCGTCGGCCTGCTCCTGGCGGCTGCCGCGCTGGGCGGCCAGCCGGACGTCGCGGCGGTCCGTGAGACCGTCGCCGCGCTCATCGCCAGCAGCGGCGGTGAGGCGGCCGTGGTCTGGCAGCCTCTCGACGCCGAGCGCGCCGCTGCGATCAGCCTCAACGCCGACGGACGCTTCCACGCGGCATCGATGATGAAGGTGCCGATCATGATCGAGCTCTATCGCCGCGTCGACGCCGGCGACCTGAAGCTCGACGACACCGTCGTCGTCACCAACCGTTTCAAGAGCATCGTCGATGGCAGCGCCTACGAGTTGTCGATCGGGGACGACTCGGATGCGGAGGTCTACAAGCTCGCCGGCCGGCCGATCGCCTATCGGGCGCTGAACGAGGCGATGATCACGGTGAGCAGCAACCTCGCGGCGAACATCCTGATCGACCGGCTCGATCCTGCCGCGATCCGGCGGACGATGGCCGCGCTGGGCGCGTCGGGGATCGAGGTCCTGCGCGGCGTCGAGGATCAGAAGGCTTTCGACACGGGCCTGAACAACACGACCGACGCGTCGGCGCTGGCGACGCTCTTCTGGAAGCTCGGCCGCGGCGAAGTGGTGAGCGCACGCGCGAGCGCCGAGATGGTGGACGTTCTCGCCCGCCAGAAATTCGGCGACGGCATTCCGGCGGGCCTCCCGGCCGGCACGCGCGTCGCGCACAAGACCGGCACGATCACTCGCATCCGCCATGACGGCGGCATCGTCTACAGCCGGCGCCCGTACGTGCTCGTGGTGCTGACGCGCGGCCTCGACGCCAGGGCTGGAGATGCGCTGATCGCCGCGATCAGCAAGGCTGTGTACCCGCTCGGGAAGTGAGCGGATCGAGGTGTAGTATGCGCGGCATGGTCCGCCGCTTCCCGTCCACGGTGATCCTGGTTCTGCTCGCAGCCGTGGGTTGCTCACGGCTCGACGCGCCTGGCGGCACGGTGCCGGCAGGTTTGCACGTCGTCGAAGGCCTCGGCACGCTGGCCTTTCCCAACTCGGGCAACGCGGCAGCACAAGAGCCCTTTCTTCGCGGTGTGCTGCTGCTCCACAGCTTCGAGTACGACGCCGCGGCCGAGGCGTTCCGCGAGGCGCAGCAGGCCGATCCGAACTTTGCCCTCGCGTACTGGGGCGAGGCGATGACCTACAACCACCCGCTCTGGCAGCA
>DASTCC010000259.1:0-2310 GCA_035711465.1 Vicinamibacterales bacterium | reverse complement strand
GCAGCCCGTAGCCCGCAGCCGCAAGCCGCGCGCCCCTGGTTAGTAAACACTTACTATCGCCGCGCCGTTAGACTGGTCGTATGCGCCAGACGGCCGTCCGAGTGCTCCCACCCAGTTCCGACCCCACACGTCGTCCCCGGGCGCGATCGCGGCCGCGGCCTGCGGCAACGGCGCGGCGGATGTCGACGGCCGATCGCCGTCAGCAGATCATCGACACCGCGCGCACCGTGTTCGCGACCCGCGGCTTCCGAGGCGCGACGACGCGCGAGATCGCCGCGGCGGCCGGCATCACCGAAGCGGTGATCTTCCAGCACTTCGCCGACAAACAGGCGCTCTACGACGCGATCCTCGAACAGAAGGCGGACGAGCTCAGCACCGATCGCTGGTTCGAGGCGCTCGAAGATGCGCGCCGCACCGGCGACGACGCCGCGACGCTGCGCGTGCTCTACGCCGGGCTGGTCGATCAGCACCGGCGCGATCCGGTGTTCCTGCGCCTGATGGTCTACGCCTCCCTCGAAGCGCATCCGGTGGCGCCCCGCCTCCACGCCCGCGGCCGCCGCCTCTACGACTTCGTCGAGGCGTTCATCCGCGACGGCCAGCAGCGCCGACGTTTTCGCGCCGGTCCCGTGCCGGTGCTCGTCCGCGCGGTGCTGGCCCTGCCCATCTACCACATCCTGCAGCGCCACCTTTTTCAGACGCCGTGGCCGCGGGTGGCGCACGAGGACGTGATCGACGAAGGCGTGCGGTTCGCGCTCGCGGGTCTCAAAGCGTTGCCGTCGGAGCAGGCATCGTGAGGCGCCGCGGCGTTCTCTCACTTCTCGTCGCCACCGCTCTCTCTGGCGCCTCCGCCTGCGATCGCGCCTCGACCGAAGGCCAGAGCGAAGCGGCGCCGGCGGCGACGATCACCGTGCAGGTCGCGCCGGTGCAGGGCATCGACGAGCCGGTCGCGATCGAGGCGACCGGCGGCTTCGAGGCGGCCGAGTCCTCCGACGTCGCGCCGGAGGCATCGGGGCGTGTCAGCGCGACGCTCGTCGACGTCGGCGACTTCGTCAAGGCCGGCGCCATTCTCGTGCGCATCCAGGGCGTCGACGCTGGCCTCCGGCTCGACGAGGCGAAGGCGGCGGCCTCGCGCGCGGAATCGAACCTGAAACTCGCTGAAACGCAGAACACGCTCGCGCAGACGACCGCTGCCCGCTACGCGGCGCTGGTCGCGACCGGCGACGTCTCGAAGACCGTCGCGGATCAGGCGCGGACGACGGCCGAGACCGCGCTCGAGAGCGTCAACACCGCGCGCGCCTCGCTGGCCGAAGCGCGGGCGCAGCTCGCGCTCGCCGAGAAGGCCGTCGCCGACGTCGTCGTCGCCGCGCCGTTCGCGGGGTATATCGCCGAGCGCAAGGTGTCGACGGGCGAATACGTGCAGCCGTCGACGGCGGTGGTGACGCTCGTGAGCATCGATCCGCTGCGCCTGCGGCTGACGGTGCCGGGTGTGCAAGCCGGGCAGGTCTCGGTCGGCCAGACCGTCACCGCGTCGGTAGACGCCTACCCTGGGCGGACGTTCACGGGCCGGGTCACCGCGCTCAACCCGTCGCTCTCGGCCGAATCGCGATCGCTCGGTCTCGAGGCGCGGGTGCCGAACCGCGACGCGGCGCTCAAGCCGGGCATGTTCGCGGTGGCGCAGATCGATACCGGCCGCCGCGAGCGCATGCACGTCGTGCCGCGCAAGGCGCTGATCGAGGACGCCAACACCAACTCCTACCGCGTCTACGTGATCGACCACGAGAGCCGGGCGCGCCTTCGCGTCGTGCGATTGGCCGCCCGACAGCCGCAGGACACGGTGCGGATCACGTCGGGCGTCCAGGAGGGCGAACGTGTGGCGACGTCCAACCTCGCCGATCTCTACGACGGCATGACCGTGTCGGTCGCGGGCGTTGACGCCCGCGCCGAAAGGAACGACTGAGCCATGCAGAAGCTCGCGGAAATCTGCGTCCGGCGTCCGGTCTTCGCCACGATGCTGATCGCGGCGCTGACCGTCGTCGGCGCAGTGTCGTTCTTCACGCTCGGCGTCGATCGGTATCCGCGCATCGAGACGCCGGTGGTTTCGGTCAACACCAGCAACCGCGGCGCGACGCCGGAGAGCATCGAGACCGAAGTCACCGATCGCGTCGAGGCGGCGGTGAACACCGTCGCCGGCATCGACGAGCTGCGCTCGACCTCGAGCGAAGGGCGCTCCCGGGTCCCCATCACGTTCGATCTCTCGAAGAACCCGGACGTGGCGGCCCAGGAAGTTCGCGCCAAGGTCGATCCGGTGAT
>DASTCC010000258.1:0-38788 GCA_035711465.1 Vicinamibacterales bacterium | reverse complement strand
GAGGAGGGGCAGCGCGTCGCGCAGGTTGCTCCACAGAGTGTGGTCCTCGCCGGCGCGCCGAACGAGCACCTGCGCGTCCTCGACATGCCCGAGTCCGACGTTGTAGGCCGCCAGGGCATAGTAGTCGTTGTCCGGCCGGCTCACCTCGTCGTCGATTCGATTCCGGAGCTGCATGAGGTACCGGGTGCCGCCGAGGATGCTCTGGCGCGGATCGAGGCGATCCGTCACGCCGAGCTCATCGGCGGTGTCTTGCGTCAGCATCATCAGTCCACGCACGCCGGTCTGGCTCGCGGCCTCGGGATCCCAATGCGACTCCTGATACGACATCGCCGCCAGGAACAGCGGATCGAGGCCGTGGCGCCGACCGGCCTCTTCGAACAGCGACCGGTACTTGGGCAGGTCGCGCCGGTAGCGGACCTTCAGCATCATCAGGTCGAATTTGTTGAACAGGCCCAGGTGCGCAAAATACTTCTCGTACAGATTGGCGACGAACAGCCGCGATTGGGTGGTGCGCAGCCATGCGTCCAGACGCGCGCCGGTGCCGTGGAGATGCTGACGCAGCACCCACACGAAGTCTTCGTCGTCCGAGACCTTGAAGCGGAGCGTCGGAAAGGGCTCGCCTCCGAGCTCGGTCAAGATCGTTGAAACCGGCGCGGTCCTGGCGAGCGCGACCGCCGGGCACATGATGTCGCCGGCGCCTGCGGCAAAGGCCTGAAACATCGAGACGTCGTCGGCGAACGCTTTGATTTCGACCGGCACGGCGAGGTGATGCTGCATCCGTTCGATGAGCTCGTGGCTGAACCCCACCTGATGGTTGGTCTCGTTCCGGTAATAAAAGGAGTGAGACTCCTGAACGAGAACGGTGAGTTGCGGCGGCAGATCGGATCGCGCGCCCGGGAGTGTCGCGCAGGCCCCGGAGAGCCCGCCGACGAGCGCGGCGTGCAAAAGCGTGCATTGCCAGGGCCGACGCATCCTGACGAGATCAGCACGGGCCGTACCAGGAGGATCTGCCGGCGACGGCTCTCGCGGACGTGAGGCGCGGCGACGTTTCTGAGGGCCTGGCGGCGAGAACTGTCGGTGGCATCATGCCGCCGCCACCGGCCGGATTCGAGGAATGGCGATGAGAATGACGACGAAGGCCGTGACATGGAGCATGCCGACGATCGAGAACACGGTCTGATAGCCGAAGCCGAGATCGAGGAGGCGCCCGGCCAGGAGGTTCATCAGCAGGCCACCCATCGCGCCGCCGAACCCGACCATTCCGGCGACGGACGCGACGACGCGTCGATCGAAAAGATCGGTCGGCACGATCATCACCAGCGTCGACCACGACTGCTGGCCGAAGAACGCCAGGCTGAAGAGCACGATCGCCCACTCGACCGGCACCTGGGTGACGAAGATGATGCCGGGCATCACCGCCGCGGAGAGACCGAGCGCGAGCTTGCGTGAGAAATCTGCCGTGTGCCCTCGTGCGAGGAGATAGCTCGAGAACCACCCGCCGAGCAGGCTGCCGATGCCGGACGCCGCGAACGGGACCCACGCGTAGTAGCCGACCTGCTTCACGTCGAAGCCGCGCGCGTCGTACAGGTACTTGGGCAGCCACGAGATATAGAAGAACCACGCCGCGTCGGTCAGGAACTTCGCCGCGACCAGGCCCCATACCGGGCGTAGCGTCAGCAGCTCGGACCAGGCGGCGCGCCTGGTCGCGATCGCCTCGAGCTCCGGCGGATTGCGGGGATACGCACGCCACCACCACACCGCCCACACCAGACCCACCAGGCCGAAGACGACGAAGATCAGCCGCCAGTGGCCGTAGAGAACGATCGCCGCAATCGCCGGCGGCGCGATGACGGCGCCGACCGCCGTGCCCGCGTTGACCACGCCCATCGCCGTCGATCGATCCCTGGCGGGGAACCATTCGGCGATGACCTTGGTCGCCGCCGGGAACCCGCCGCCTTCGCCCACCCCGAGCAGGAACCGGCTCGCCGCCAGCATCCAGAAGCCGGTGGCGAAGCTGTGGCTGGCGCAGGCGAGCGACCAGAAGATCATGATGGTGAGGAATCCGCGTCGCGTGCCCAGCCAATCGATCAGCGCGCCGCCGCCCGCGTACATCAGCGCATACGCGAGCAGGAACATCGAGTTCAGCGCGCCGAACTCGGTGTTGGTGAGCGGGATGTCACGCTGAATCGCGGCGACCGCCACCGGCAGCGCCTGGCGATCGAGGTAGCTGATCGCGATCGCGACGAAGACGAGCAGCACGATGTGCCACCGGAACATGGTGGCGCATCATACCTGCGTCTCGATCGGAGCGCGCCGGCAGTCTTACTGCCGCAGGACGCGCAGCGGATCGATCGCCGCGGCCCGTCGCGCGGGCACGACCGAGGCGACGATCGCGACGAGGATCAATACCGTCGGCGCGATGGCCCAGCTCACTGGATCCCACGGCCGCACGCCGTAGAGCAGGCTCGACAGTCCGCGCGTCGCGAGCGCCGAGAGCAGCAGCCCGACCGCGAGACCGACGCCGAGCACGCGCAAACCCTGCGCCAGGACCAGTCGGACGACCGCGCCTGGTCCGGCGCCGATGGCGATGCGAATCCCGATCTCCTGCGCACGCTGCGCGACGAGATAGGCGAGCAGACCGAAGAGGCCCAGCGCCGCGAGCACGAGGGCGATCGCCGCGAGGACGATCACGAGGCCGCTCGTCAGTCGCGGCGTCGTCAACGCGGTGTCGACGACGTCCGTCATCGGGCGGACCGCGATGACCGGCACCGTCCTGTCGACGGAGGCGGCCGCCGCGCGAAGCGCGGCCACGTGACGAAGTGGATCGCCGGCGCCGCGAAGCACGATCGTGCCGTACGCGATCGGGTCGTCGCCGGTCGCCGCCGGAAACTGTGCGTAGGGCAGATAGAACTTGGGCTTGACCTGGCTGGTGACGCCGGCGTGGCGCACGTCGCCGACCACGCCGACGACCGTGGCCCAGACGAGCGGCGCATCGTTGCTGAACCGCAGGCGGCGGCCGACCGGATCGCGTCCGGGCCAGTAGGCCCGCGCCATCGCCTCGTTCACCAGAGCGACGACCGGCGCCGCCGCCGTGTCAGCGTCGGAGAAGAAACGTCCGCGAACGAGGCGCTCGCCGAGCGCCTCGAGGCCGTCGGGTGTGACCACCTGCCAATCTCCGGACGCGACGGTGCCTGGCGCCTGTCCCTCGATCGTCACCGGCCAGTTGCCGATGCCCTGGCCGAGCGGCAGCACGCGCACCAGCCCGGCCGACTGAATGCCGGGGGATTGACGAAGGCGCGTGGTCAGCGCGCCGAAGTAGGCGTCGACCTCTTCGGGCCTCGAATAGCGCGTTGCCGGCAGCGTCACTCGCGCGGTGAGCACGTGCGCGGCGTCGAAGCCGAGATCGACGTCCCGCATCGCGAGGAGCGTCCGGCCGAGCAGACCGGCGCCGGTGAGCAGCAGCATGCCCAGTGACAGTTGCGACACCACGAGGAGGGCGCGAAGCCGCAGTTGTCCGCGGCTCGCCGAGACGCCGCGCGCGCCGCGGAGCCCGTCGACGACGTTCAAGCGAACGGCATGCATGGCGGGCGTGAGGCTCGACACCACTGCCGCGACCACCGCGAGCGCGACCATGAACGCGACGACGCGCCAATCGATGGTCACGTCGCCCGCGCGCGGGATCGCCGTGGAACCCACGGCCTGAAGCGCGTTCCCCGCGAACACCGCCAGGCTGATGCCGAGCGTGCCGCCAGCGAGGGCGAGGAGCGTGGCTTCAACGATCTGCAGGCGGAGCAGGCGAAGCCTGCCGGCTCCGAGGGCGACTCGCGTCGCCCATTCGCGCCGGCGCGTCTCGGCGCGCGCCACGAGCAGGGCCGCCGCGTTCGCGCAGGCGATCAGGAACAGCACCGACACCCCCGCCGCCAGGACGCGCACCATCGGCCGCACGCCTGCGAAGACGTCATCGTGGATCGGCTCGGCAAACACGGCGAATTGGGACGCGGCGTCGTTGCGCTTTCTGCGGCTGAAATCCACGGCGAACGTGGCCAGCTCCGTCGTGAACGCCGGCAGCGACACGCCCGCGCGCAGCCGCGCGGCGCCGTAATAGCTGTGGCCGCCTTCGTTCATGGCCGGATCGTTGTGGATCGGCGTCCACAGCTGGGTCGGCGCCGCCACCGCTCTGGTGAAGTCGGTGGGCAGCTGAAAGCGCGGCGGCATCACACCGAGAACCGTGACCGGATGGTCGTCGATCGTGACCGACCGTCCGACGACCGCGGGATCGCCGGCGAACGTGCTTCGCCACAGGTCGTAGCCGAGCACGGCGAACATCGTCCGGCCGGATGTCGTCGCCGCCAGCGCTTCGGCTTCGGTGAAGACGCGACCGTAGAGCGGCGATGCGCCGAGCACCTCGAACGTGTTGGCGGTGACGATTCCCGCGTTCAGGCTCGTGGCGTCGCCGATCCCGGTGAGCGTCATGCGATCCCACGTCCACATCGCCATGCCGTCGATGAGCTGGCTGCGGGCGCGAATGTCGCGGACGTCGGCCGACGCGAGCCAGGTGCGGTCGACCGACTCCCATCTGCTCCAGACGGTGACGAGCCGTTCCGGCTGGCGGTAGGGCAGCGGAGCGAGCAGCACGGCCCGGGCGACGGAGAACATCGCCGTTGCCGCGCCGAGGCCGAGCGCCAGCGAGAGGACAATCGCCGCCACGACCCCAGGTTGGCGGCGGTAGCTCCGCCACGCCGTCTGCACGTCGATCAAGATCGAGCCGCTCATCGAGCTCCGTCGGGAGGCGTGAGGATCACGAGAAGTCGCTGCGACTGACGGCGAGCGCCGTTCTGCCGCCGGGCGGTTCCTCGCGGCCTTCTCCATCTCCACGAACCACGACCGCTCCTCCCGCCGCTCGCGTTCGACCTCGTCGGCGCGGACGCGGCTGCGGATGCGATGGCGGAGGCCATGCCACCACGACATCACCGGCCTCCGTGCGGCTTGAGGACGAAGCTGACCGCCGCCGCGGTTCGCTCCCAGCGGCGCCGCTCCTTCTCGAGGCGCCGCCGGCCGCTCGTCGTGATCGTGTAGTAACGGGCGCGGCGGTTGCTGTCGGTGATGCGCCAGGCGGACGTGACCCAGCCCCGGCGCAGCATCCGTTCGAGCGCGACGTAGAGCGACCCCTGGTTGATCCGGAAGGCGTCGCGCGATCGCTCGCGGATGGCTTCGGAAATGCCCCAGCCGTGCAGCGGCGCATCCGCCAGGACCTGCAGCAGCATCACGTCCAGGGTTCCCGGCAAGAGCGGCGTGTCGGCCACGTGGTGTCTCCTCCTGACTGTCAGGAGATAATCGCCGCCCTTCTCCTGAGAGTCAAGAGGAAGCGGAGCCCGCCGACCGGACCGTCTATAATCGGCGCTGCCCAGCCGGAGCCGGCCATGCGACGTCCGCCGATCGGTTTGCTGTTCTGTCTGCTGCTCGCGCCCGTGCTCGCCGGCGCGCCGCCGCCGTCCGGCCCTCCGCGTCAGGCTCAGTCAGTGGACCTTTCGACCAGCCCGGAAGCGGTCCGCGACTGGGAAAGCCGTCTGCTCGACGCGGATCTGAAGGTGCGAGTCTCGGCCGAAGCCGCGCTCGTCAAAGGCGGACCGCGGGCGCTGCCCTTGCTGAAGCGGCTCCTCGACACCGAGAACGAAGACCTGCAGGCCGCGACGTTCGAAGTCCTGCGGCGGATTGGTCCACCGGCGGTCCTCACGCTGGTCGAGTCGCTTCGCAGCGATCAGGTGTCCATCCGCCGCAACGCGATCGATCACCTGATCGATCTGGCGCCGCACACCGAGGGATATCAGGCCGCGTTGCGGCGCGCCCTGCGGGACGACGACGCGATGGTCGCGGGCGACGCGGCGCGCGCGCTTGGCGCGCTGGGCGTGAGAGCGACGCCGTCGGTCGGCGCGCTCGTCGACACGCTCTCGTATGCCGACGCCTACGTCCGCGTCTATGCGGCGGAGGCGCTGGCGTCGGTCGGTCCGAACGCCGCTGCCGCGACCAGCCCCCTCGCCGCGGCCCTGACCGATCCGATTCCCGGCGTTCGCTGGGCGGCGTGCGAAGCGCTCGGCAGCATCGGTCCTGCCGCAGCCGCGGCCGTGCCGCAGTTGATCGACGCCCTGGCCGATGAGTTCCTCTACGTCCGCATCTTCGCGGCCGGCGCTCTCGGAAGCATCGGGCCGAAAGCGCAGGCCGCGCGGGACGCGCTGAAAGAGGCGGCCAACGATCCCGCGCTCCGTCACGAAGCGGAGTGGGCGCTGCAACGCATCGTCGGCCTTCGATCTGCTGCGCCCGCCGCTTCGACCGAGGTCTCCGCCCTGGCCGCCGCGTCTCCGCCGCCGCCGACGGTAGCAGCAGGCAATCCGCCGCTCGACTGGGATCCGCGCACGGAGCGGAACATTGTCTGGAGCGTCGACCTGGGAAAGGAAACCTACGGTCGGCCCGTCGTTGCCGGCGACGTGATCTATGTGGGCACCGACAACGGCAATCCCAGGAACGCCGACTACCAGGAAGATTCCGGCGTGCTGATGGCGTTCCGGGCCAAGGATGGCGAATTCCTCTGGCAGGACGTCTCGCCACGCGTCGAGCGCGGCCTGCGCGAGTTCCTGCTGCCGTCGACGACGGGCACGCCGTATGTCGATGGCAATCGGCTCTATTACGTCACTGCCGAATGCCAGCTTCGCGCGCTCGACACGCAAGGCTTCCGAGACGACGAGAACGACGGCGTCTATCAGGACGAGCCTTTCCAGGATCCCGCAGCGGCCGACATCGTCTGGGAACTGGACATGTGCGGCAGTCTCGGCGTGTTCCCGCATGAGGCGACGAACAGCGACGTGCTCGCGCTGGGCGACCTGCTGATGGTCGGAACGTCCAACGGACGGAACGAAGGCCACACCCGCGTCCCGTCGCCGCGCGCGCCGAGTCTGATCGCGGTGAACAAGCAGACGGGCGACGTCGTCTGGCGTGCGATCGGCGCCGGCGGTCAGGTGCTGCACGGCCAGTGGTCGAGCCCGGAGGCAATCACGGTCGGCGGGCGGCTGCAGGTGCTCTTCGGCGGCGGCGATGGCTGGCTGCGCGCCTACGACACGTCGTCCGGCCGGGAAGCGTGGCGATTCGACGGCAATCCCAAGGACGCGCGCTGGTTGCCGCGTCCGGGCGTCCTGTCGCGAAGCTCGATCATCGCGCCACCCGTCTTCGCTGACGGCCGCGTCTTCGTGGCGATGGGATTCAGCGCCGGCCACGACAATGGCCCGTCACTGATTCATGCGCTCGATCCCACCGGCGAGGGCGACGTCACCGCACGCAAGCTCCTCTGGACGTCGCGTGCGGTAGGCCGCGTGACCGCGAGGCCGATCGTCAAAGACGGGCTGCTCTACGTCGGCGACCTCGGCGGCACGATTCACTGTCTGGACGCGGCGACCGGCACGCCGGTGTGGAAGCACGACACACACGGCCCGATCTGGGGCAGCCTCCTGCTCGCCGCCGATCGGCTCTACGTCGGCAACGAAGAGGGCATCATGACCGTGCTTCGCACCGGACGGGAGAAGGCCGTGCTGGCGGAGATCGAGATGAACGCGCCGCTCTATTCGCAGCCGGCGGCCAGCGGCGACGCGCTGTTCGTGGCGACGATGAACCGGTTGTTCTTCATCGCGGCGAAGGATCCGAGGATCGGCACGAGAGGCACACGATGAACACCCTGTTGTGGATCCTGCAGGTGCTCGCCGCGCTCGTCTACGGCGCGTCGGGCATCATGAAGGTCTTCATGTTCGACCAGATCAGCGGCGACGTGCCGTCCTTCGGAGCGTTGCCGCGTCAGGCCTGGATGGCCCTCGGCATCCTCGAGCTCGTCTGCACGGTGGGCCTGATCGTTCCCGCGGCCTTGCGCTGGAAGCCGACGCTCACGGTGGCGGCCGCCGTGGCGTTGGCGATCGAGAGCCTGGTATTCATCGGCGTACACGTCAGGTACCGCGAAGTGCCGCCGATCGTCATCAGCGCCGTGCTCGGCCTGCTGATGGCGTTCATCGCCTACGGGCGGTTGGTGCTGAAGCCGATCGTTTGACGGCGTCACGCCGGTTACGTCTTTGATCTATTTCTTCAGGAACGACGTCCAGTTCGTCGTGACCGTGATCGGAGCGATTCGCGAGTCGGTGGCCGGCACCGAGACGAGGAAGCGCTGGCCGTCCGGAGCCGCAGCATAGATGTACGCGCCGCCGGCGAAACCGCGGCGGGTGCGGCCCGGCAGCGTGAAGAGCGGCGCCCGATCAACTAGTCCATTGTCAGCTATAGCGAAAACGGGTAGACTTCAGCCATGCCGCGAGCGCGCCCCGACCCGCCGGAACCGGACGATTTCCTGCCGCTGCCGCGGGACACCTTCGACGTGCTCGTCTCCCTCGCCGATCGCGAGCGTCACGGCTACGCCATCATGCAGGACATTGCCGAACGCACCGGCGGCCGCATCCGCCTGAGCCCAAGCACGCTCTACGCGGTCATCAAGCGACTGCTCGAATCCGATCTGATCGAAGAGCTCAGCGAGCGGCCCGATCCCGCGCACGACGACGAGCGCCGCCGCTACTACCGGCTGACGCCGCTAGGCCGGCGGGTGGCCGAAAGCGAAGCCGCCAGGCTGACGCGTCTGCTCGCGGATGCGAAGGCGAGCGGTCTGATTCCGCGGAGGCGATAGCAATGCGCGGCACGGCTTTCGAAAGACGAGCGCGGGCGCTGTTTGCCGCCGTCCTGCATCTGTACCCGGCCTCTTACCGCGACGAGTACGGCCGGGAGATGACGCTCGTCCTCGTCGATCGCCTGCGCGCCGAGCGGAGCGCCGCCGCGCGCGTCGTCGCGCTCCTCGCGGCGGTTGCCGCGGTCGTCGTCGACGCGCCCAGACAGCACGCCGTCGTCGTCGCGCAGGACCTTCGACTCGCGCTTCGTCTGATCGGCCGCGAGCGCTGGTTCGCCGCCGTGGCGATTGGCACCGTCGCGCTCGGCATCGGGTTGTCGACCGCGGTGTTCAGCGTCGGCAAATCCCTGCTCGTCGACGCGCTGCCGTACCGCGAGGCCGATCGCGCGGCAATGGTCTGGGTGACCAATCCTCGTCAGAACCGGGATCGCGACGTCACGTCGTATCCGCGCCTGGTCGCGTGGCGCGAGCGCAGTGAGTCGATCGAGACGTTCGCCGCCTACAGCTTCAGGCGCGCGGTCGTCACGGGCATCGCCGATCCCGAGCAGTTGATCGTCGTCAGGACGACGCCGGAGTTGTTTCGGGTCGTCCGGTCCGAGCCGGTGGTCGGACGTCTGTTTGCGGCCACTGAAGAAGACGCCGCCGTCATGGTGCTCGGCCACGGCTTCTGGCAACGAAAGTTCGGAGGGCAGCCAGGCGCGGTCGGTCAGACCCTGCGGCTGGATGGCGTGCCGTACACCATCATCGGCGTGCTGCCGCCGTCCTTTCAGTTCCCGGCGCGTGACATGGACGCGTGGGTGCCGCTGCGGCCGAGCCGGGAGGAGCGGGAGAGCGGCGCGTTCTGGCTGGAGGCGGTGGCGCGCTTGAGGTTTGGTGTGTCGCTCGCGCAGGCGCAGCAGGAGATGACGGCGATCGCGGATCGCCTCGGCGCCGAGAGGCCCGACGATCGCGGACTCGGCGTTGCGCTCGTTGGTCTCCGCGACGAGATCGCGGGCCCGTTCAAACCTGCGCTCGCTTTGCTGACCGCTGCCGTGCTCGGCGTCCTGGCGATCGCCTGTGTGAACGTCGCGGGCATGCTCACCGCCCGCGGCGCGGCGCGGCGGCGGGAAGTCGCCATTCGCACCGCGCTTGGCGCGTCGCGGCGACGGGTCGTCCGCCAGCTCCTGACCGAAGCGGTCGTGCTGTTCGTCCTCGGCGGCGTCCTCGGCGTCTCGCTCGCATCAGTGCTGCTGCGGCTGCTCGTTGGGATCGCGCCGCCGACGCTCGCATGGCTGGCCGACGTCTCGCTCGACGGACCGATGCTCGCGATCGCGCTCGGGACGGCCGCGCTCACGGGTGTGTTCTTTGGCGTCCTGCCCAGCTGGCGGGGCGCCGGCGCCGACGTCGTCGCTGTCGTCGCGAGCGGAGTCAAGGGCACGGGCCGCGGCGGGCTATCGCAACCCTTCAGGTGGACGCTGGTCGCGTCGCAGATCGCGATCGCGACGGTCGTCGTGTCGTCGGCCAGCCTCTCGCTCGCGAGTCTCGTCCATGCGCAACGCATCGATCTCGGGTTCGAGCCGGCGCGGGTGCTCACCGCGCGGCTGGAGCTGCCGCGCGCGAAGTATCCCGACGCTCCGGCCCGCCAGCGGTTCTTCGATCGCCTGCTCGAACGCGTCCGCGCGCTGCCTGGCGTGACCGGCGCTGCCGCGGGCAGCACGGTGCTGGGCCGCTCGAGCTCTTCCAGCTTCGCGATCGAGGGACGCGCGGAGTGGATACAGCAGCCGTTGACTTTCGACATCGTCACGCCCGACTTCTTCCAGGTCCTGCAGGTGCCGCTGCTCCGCGGACGCTGGTTTTCGGATCGCGACACGGCCGCCGCGCCGCCCGTCGCCATCATCAACGAGACGACGGCGAAGACGCACTGGCCCAACGAGGATCCGCTCGGGAAGCGATTCACGTTTGGCGGCGATCGGTGGATGACGGTGGTCGGGATCGTGGCGGACACGCGGCGATACGGCGTCGACCAGCGCGTGCGCACCGAGTCCTATCAGCCGTACACGCAAAGCCCGGGGTCAATGACGCTGCTCGTGCGTACCGCGGGGGAACCGACCGCGATCGTGCCGGCGCTTCGGACGGTGGTGCGCGACCTGGACCCGGAGCAGCCGCTCGCTCGCGTCGGACCGCTGGACAGCCTGATCGACAACCAGACCGCGGCGCGGCGCTTCAACACCTGGCTGCTCGGCGCGTTTGGCGCGGCGGCGATCACGCTGACGGCGATCGGCTTGTACAGCCTGCTCGCGTACGTCGTGGCTCTGCGCCGGCATGAGATGGCGGTACGCCTGGCAATCGGCGGCACCCCGGCGCACGTGCTCCGGCTCATCGTTCGCAACGTCTCGTGGGTTGTCGGCATCGGCATCGTCGTCGGTCTGGCCGCGGCGTTGGCCGCCGCGCAGTGGATGCGGACGCTGCTCTTCGGCATCGAGCCGTGGGATCCATTCGCGCAGGCGATCACGGTCGGCGTGCTCGGCGCGGTCGCCGCCGCCGCGGCGTGGATTCCGGCGCGCCGCGCGATGAGCGTCGATCCAGCCCACGTGCTGCGGGGCGAATAGCCGTTCGGCGGCGCGCGCAGTCAGCTTCGAGACCTGTCCATGCCTGCGCGGCGGAAGCGACCGGAACTGGTTTCGTGGGCCGAGCGCGCCCTCGGACACGGCGCTCGAGTTCTCGCCGCACGCCGGCTCAGCGGCGGACTGACGTCGCGCGTGCGCGAGTTGACGGTCGCGCAGAACGGCCGAAGGCGACGCTTCGTGCTGCGCTCCTGGGAGGCCGACCCTCAACATCAAGATTGGGTCCGGCGCTCGGTCGCGACAGAGACGACGATTCTGACCGGCCTCCAGCGGAGCAACATCCCGGCGCCGCGTCTGATCGCATTCACTACCGACGTGGCGGCGGGCGGGCCTGCCGTGCTCATGACACGCGTGCCCGGCCGGATCCTGCTGATGCCGCGCGATCGCGATGCCTGGTTGCGGCAGATGGCGCAGATGCTGGCGCGTGTTCACGCGCTCGACGCCATCGGCCCCGCAGCCGAGCTGTGGCTCGACGTCACCAAGCTGGCGCCGCCGCCGGATGCCTCGCGCGCCGACATCTGGCGCGAGGCCTTCGCAGCGGTGGCACAGGCGCGAACGCCGGCGCCCGCCTCGTTCATTCATCGGGACTACCAGCACTTCAATCTCCTGTGGTCGCGGGAGCGGCTGACCGGCGTCGTCGATTGGGGCGGCGCCGGTCATGGGCCGCCGGACCTCGACGTCGGTCACTGCCGCCTCAACCTGACGTTGCTCTTCTCCGTCGACGTCGCGGAACGGTTCCGGGAGTTGTACGAGCTCGAGTCGGGACGCGCGGTGGATCCGTATTGGGACCTGCACGCGCTCCTGTCGTACGGACCCGGCTGGCAGTACTTTCTGCCGCTTCAGATCGACGGCCGCGCGCCGCTCGACGCCGCGGGCATGACCCGACGGATGGAAGACGTGTTGTCGCTCGTATTGCGGCGGATGTGAGCGCGTCAGTCCGGCTGAGCGCCCGGGTCGTCACGGAATCTCTGCACGAGCCGCTCGAACTCGTCGACGTATTTCTGGATTCGCGCGCCATCCCGCCGGGAGCTCAGCGCCGGTTTCCGTTTGCCGACGACGAGAACGTTCTTGTCCAGTTCCGTGACGGTGTTGTCGCTCAGGTTCTTGATCGGCCCCAGGGGCATCAGCGGTCCCAGCACGTGGCTCTGGACGGACTCGGGCAGACGCGCCCGGAGCCACGCGACCTGCGACGTCGTGAAGAGGTTCGCGGGAAACCCCAGCGAGTCGAGCGATCGCAGCGACGCCAGCGGCTGAATGCGGCCGTCGTCGAGCCGTCTTGCGTTGAAGGTCAGTCGCCGCAGCGGGGTCAGCGCCGCAAGCGGCGACAGCGAGTCGTATACGGACGTGTTCCACAGCGCGTCGCCAAAGTGCAGCTCCTCGAGCGTCACCGCGGTATGGAGGTCATCGAGGGCATGGAGTCTGGTGAAGTTCTCGAACTGCAGGCCGACCAGACGCGGCGTGCGGCGGAAATCCCAGAGTCTCGTGGTGCGTTGGTTGACGTAGAACGCCACCAGTCGCAGCTGCGGCAACGATTCCAGCGGCGTCAGGTCTGCGATGCGACCCGACTTCCAGAAGTAGATGGCGTCGAATTGCGATCCATGCCGGCTGACCAGCCGTTCGAAAGTCTTCTGATCGAGGCCGCTGACGCGAAGTGCGGTGGCGTCCGGTCGCGCGGCAATCGCGTCGAGGTCGCGCGCGGTCGTCCGGCCGCCACTGAGCTCGCGCTGCACCAGATCGATGCACCAGGGCTCCGCCGTGTTGACCGCGCACAACTCCTGGAGCGAGGCCGCCATCGGCCGAGGCGCGCTCGTGTCCGCCATCCCGACGATTCTAGGGCAGCGGGTTCGGACGATGGGGCCGTACGTTGATGCGCGTGTGCCGCGTCGTTAGACTGCCCGGTATCGCTTCAACGGAGCTGAACCATGGCCCGCACACCGCTCTTCGACGACATCCATCGGGAGCTCGGCGTTGCCCGATTCTGCGAAGCGAGACGGCTCTCCACCGATGACGGCAGGGCGATCGCGGATGAGATCGGACGGAGGTGTGCCGGCCGCCGGCGGACGCGCCGTGAATGGCTGCAGTTCGTCGGCTCCACCGGTCTTGTCGGCGCCGTGGCGTCCGTTGCTTCGCGCAACCAGCCACTGCGCGCCGCGGCCGCATCCCGCGCTTCGGCACGCATCGCGATCGTCGGCGCCGGCCTTGCGGGGCTGGCGTGCGCTGATGCGCTCGCCGAGCGCGGCATCGTCGCGACCGTCTACGACGCCAACGAACGCACCGGCGGTCGCTGCTGGTCGCTCCGCGGGTTCTTTCCCGGGCAGGTCGCGGAACGCGGCGGGGAGTTCATCGACACGCCGCACAAGACGATGCTGCGGTATGCGAAACGGTTCGGGCTGGCGCTCGAGGACGTGACGAAGAAGGCGGGGGAGACCAGCTACTTCTTCGATGGGCGGGCCGTCGCCGAAGCCGAGGTGATCGAGGAGTTCCGGGCATTCGTTCCGGTGCTGCACGCGGACCTGCGCCGGTTGTCCAATGAAGTGACGGCGCTGTCGCCGACGTCGGTCGATATGGCCGTCGATCGAACGAGCCTGGCCGAATACCTCGACGGCAGCAACGCGCTCGGCATCCCTGCCGGCCCGATCGCGAAGGCGGCGATCACGTCGGCCTATCTCGGCGAGTACGGTCTGGAGACCGACGAGCAGAGCTGCCTGAACCTGCTCATGTTCATCCATGCCGATCGGCGATCGAAGTTCACGCCGTTCGGCGTGTTCAGTGACGAGCGGTATCACGTCGCCGACGGCAACGATCGCATCGTCGAGGGCCTGACGGCCGCGCTGCCGCGGTCCGTGCAGCTGGGCATGCAGGTGGTGGCGGCGCGGCGCACCGGCGCCGGGGCGATCGAGCTGACATTCGCCGGGCCGGGCGCGCCGCCGCCGCAGACGCACGACGTCGTGGTCTTCGCGATTCCGTTCACGGTGCTTCGCACCGTGGCTCTCGATGCGAGTCTCGGCATTCCCGCGGCACAGCGCGCGGCGATCGACAACCTCGGCTACGGCGCCAACGCCAAGCTGCTCGTGGGTTTCGACGGCAGGCCGTGGGCCGCGCAGGGCAGCAACGGCACGGCGTACTCCGATCTGCCGGACCATCAACTGAGTTGGGAGACCAATCGCGTCAACTCATCGGCGTCGCGTGCGGTCGTCACCGACTATGCCAGCGGCGACCGCGGCGCGTCGCTCGACCCGGCGCTCGTCCAGGCCGCGACCGAAGCGTTTCTCGACGACTTCGATCGCGTGTACCCGGGCGCCGCCGCGGTGGCGTCGCGGCGCGGCGATGGATCGGCGATCGCGCACCTCGAACACTGGCCGTCCAATCCGCTCGCGCTCGGCAGCTACACGTGTTACCGGCCGGGTCAGTTCACCAGCATCGCCGGACTGGAGGGCGCGCCAGCCGGCAACGTCTATTTCGCCGGCGAGCACGCCAACTCGTTCTACGAGTGGCAGGGCTTCATGGAAGGCGCCGCGCTATCGGGCGTGGACGTGGCCGCGGCCATCCTGCGCGGCATGAAGAAGGCAGGCTGACGAGGATTAAGATTCGATATGCGCCGCCTGAGGATCGTCACCGTCGCCGTCGTGGTGTTGACGGCCTCGGCCTGCGGCGGCCCGGTATCGCCCTCGCGCTCGGAGCTGGCGCGAGCCGAGGCCCGCTGGGCGTCGGCGGGAATCGCCAGCTACACCGCGGAGAGCCGCATTCACTGCTTTTGCCCAGGGCATCTGGCGGTCTGGACGAGGCTGACGATCCGGAACAACCAGGTCGTGGAGACGGAGCCGCTCGAGCCGTTGCCTCCTGGATCCTTCGCAACGCCGCTTGGTTGGCAGACTGTCGCCGATCTGTTCGATCGCATCGAGGAGCTCGCTGAGGGGCAGCACATCCAGTCGGTTGCGGTTCAGTACGACCGGGAGCTCGGGTTTCCGCAGCAGATCGTCGTGACCTGTCGATCGAACGTCGCCGACTGTGGTGTCACGTACGAAATGCGATCGGTCGTCCGCTAGCAGGGCGGCCATTCCGACCGGCGATCCGGGCGCTGGCCGGTTTCGGGCGCTGCCGGTGTATGCTGCGAGCTCAGATGACCATGGATCGGCGCAGGTTTACGAAGATGCTATCGATTTCGACCCTGACGCTGGTGGCCGCCGTGGGACTGTCCGGCTGCGATCGCGCCACGGATCAGTCTGCCGGCCCGGCCGCTGCCGCTAACGCCCAGCCTCAGGCGCCGGCCATCGTTCAACCCGGCGCCCCGGGCCAGGCCTCGACCGTCATCTCCAGCGTCCCCGCGTTTCAGGACAACAACTTCACGGAAGACGACGTGAAGTTCATGCAGGGGATGATCCATCACCACAGCCAGGCGCTCCAGATGGTGGCGATGATCGCCACGCATACGAAGACGCCCCAGCTGCAGGCCATGGGACAGAAGATCCAGCTCTCGCAGAGCGGCGAGATCCAGGCGATGAAGGAGTGGCTGACCGCGCGGAAGCAGACGGTGCCGATGCTCAATCCGGATGGCACGGTCATGGATCACGGCGACATGCCGTCGATGCCGGGCATGCTCACGCCGGAGCAGATGAAGGCGCTCGATGCCGCTCGCGAGGCGAAGTTCGACGAGCTGTTTCTCGTCGGCATGATTCAGCATCACAAGGGCGCCCTGAAGATGGTCGCGGACCTGCGCGCCGCCGGCGGCGGCAAGGAAACGAACATCGGCGCCTTTCTGAACGACGTCGACAACGATCAGCGGATGGAGATCGTCCGCATGTACGGACTCTTAGGGAGGCCAGTGGAATGGTCATGAACGCGCGTACCCGGATTCGTCTCGTCCTTGTCAGCGCTGCGCTCGGTCTGGGCGCGGCGACGACCTTCGCGCAGAATCCTCCCGTCGGACAGATTCCGATTCCGCAGCCGTGCACGCCCGAGCAGATCGCGGCGGCCCAGGCGGCGGCCAACCAGCCGGCCGACGCCACCGCCGGTCGAGGCCGCGGCCGCGGCGGCGGCGTGCCCTGTCACATGCCCGATCCGCGCGAAGGCCTGAAGCCCGGCAAGTACGACGCCGGCGAGGCCGCGCTCAACATGAAGCTCGTCGCCAGCATGCGTCAGCCCGAGGGCATGTACGATCCGAACGCGACCAACCCGCGCAGCCTCGACTACGCCAACTCGGATCTCGCCTTTGGCATGAACGGCAGGCTGGCGCTGCAGGGCAACTTCCACGGGCTGATCTTCTACAACATCGAAGATCCCACGAAGACCTCGCTGCAGACGATCGTCTCGTGTCCGGGCGGCCAGGGTGACGTGTCGATCTGGGGCAATCTCGCCTTCATGTCGGTCGAGAGCTACGGCCGCATCGACTGCGGTGCGCAGCCCTCGCCCAACGCCGGCCGCGGACGCGGCGCGGCGCCGGGCGCCGGGCGCGGGGCCGCTCCCGCGGATCCCGATCGGATGTTCGGCGTCCGGATCTTCGACATCGCCGATCCGCGGAAGCCGCGTCAGGTTGCCGCGGTGCAGACCTGCAGAGGCTCGCACACGCACTCGCTCGTCACCGATCCGAACGACAAGGACAACCTTTATATCTACGTGTCCGGCAACTCGGGCGTCCGCTCTGCCGAGGAGAAGGCGGGCTGCGTCTCCGATCCGAACGCGCCGAACACGTCGACCTTCGGCATCGACGTGATCAAGGTGCCGCTCAAGAACCCGGAGCAATCCGCCGTGGTCAGCCACGCCTACATCTTCGCGGACGCGAACACGGGTGAGCTGGCGAGCCTGCATGGCCGCCGCCAGGGCACGGGCGAACCGAGCCCGAACCCGACGGCGGGATGCCACGACGTCACCAGCTTTCCGTTCTTCCAGCTGCTCGGCGGCGCGTGCTCCGGCAACGGGCTGCTGCTCGACACGAAGAACGTGACGCAGCCGAAGCGCCTCGACGACGTCGCCGACCCGGCCTTCGCGTTCTGGCATTCGGCGACGTTCAACAACGACGGCACCAAGCTGCTGTTCTCGGACGAGTGGGGCGGCGGCACGCAGCCGATGTGCCAGTCGACGCATCCGCCGATGTGGGGCGGCAACGCGGTGTTCGACATCCAGGGCACGGGCGACAACCGGCGCCTGAAGTTCGGCGGCTACTTCAAGCTGCCGGCGTGGCAGACCGCAACGGAAAACTGCGTCGCCCACAACGGCAGCCTCGTGCCCGTGCCCGGACGCGACATCATGGTCCAGGCGTTCTATCAGGGCGGGACGACCGTCTTCGATTTCACCGACTCGGCGCGCATCCAGGAAATCGCCTACTTCGACCGCGGGCCGGTCGACGCCGACAACCTGGTCATCGCCGGCTACTGGTCGGTCTACTACTACAACGGGTTCATCTACGGCTCGGAGATCGCGCGCGGTCTCGACATCTTCGAGCTGACGCCGAGCGCGTTTCTCTCGCAGAATGAGATCGACGCGGCGAAGCTCGCGACGCGCGAAGGCTGCGGCGCCAACAACGACCTCAACGTGCAGTGCCAGCCGCACTACGTCTGGCCGAGCAGCTACGTCGTCGCGCGCGCCTACCTCGATCAGCTGGTGCGCGCCAAGGCGCTGCCGCAGGATCGGATCGACGCGCTCAATTCGGCGATGAACGAGGTCGAAACCGCGAGTGCGGCGAACCGCCGGACCGCCGTCAGCCGCCTCGACGGCCTGGCCGCCGAGCTGACGAAGAGCGCAGCTGGCACGACCGGTCTCAACGCGAAGCGCATGCGCGCCGCGGCGACGACGATCCAGAAGCGCAACGCGGAACTGAAGTAGACCGGCAACGACGCGTTCGCGCCGCGATCGATCCGGTCAGCAGGCCCGGGACCGGGCCTGTATAGACAACAGGTGCCCGCCGATCAGCGCCCTCGAACCTTTGCCGCGCCGGTCCCGTCTACTCCTATTGTTATCCCATAGGACGGACATGAGAACGCTGCGCGCGTGGTGGTCGCGAATCGCCGGCTTCGTTCGGCACAAGGCCGGCGAGCGGGACTTCGCCGACGAGCTCGAGAGCCACATCAATCTGCACGTCGACGACAACATCCGCGCCGGCATGACACCGGACGAGGCGCGCCGCCAGGCGCTCGCCCGGCTCGGCGGTGTGACGGGCGCCAGCGAAGCGCATCGCGATCGCCGCGGTCTGCCAGGCCTCGACGCCTTCGTCGTCGACCTGAAACTCGGCGGCCGGATGCTCGTGAAGTATCCCGGGCTGACGATGGTCGCGGGCTTCGCGATGGCGGTGGCGATCGGCGTCGGCGCCACCGCGTTCGAGGCGATTTCGGCCATCCTCGACCCGACGCTGCCGTTCGCCGGTGGCGACCGGGTCGTCGAGCTCGAGTTCGTCGGTGCGGATCCAAGCAGTGCCGAGCAGCAGGTCATTCACGACTTCGCGGCGCTGCGTGGCGCCTTGACCACCGTCGAGCACGTCAGCGCCTACCGCACCGCGCAGCACAATTTGATCGCGGAAGGGATCGCACCCGAGCCCGTCGTGGTGGCGGAGATCACGCCCACGGCGTTTGCGATCACCGACACGCCAGCGCTGCGGGGCCGCTACCTGATGCCGTCCGACGAGGCAGACGATGCGTCGCCTGCGGTCGTCATCGGTTACCAGGCGTGGCAGGTTCGTTTCGGCGGCGACCCCGATGTCGTCGGTCGGACGGTGCGCCTGAGCGGCGTTCCACGGACCGTCGTCGGCGTCATGCCGGAAGGGTTCAAGTTCCCGATCGACCACCAGTTCTGGATCCCCCTTCGCGTGGATCCACTCCAGTTCCCGCGCTGGGAGGGCCCTTCGATCTCGATGTTCGGGCGCCTCGCGCCCAACGTGACGATGGCGCAGGCGCAAGCCGAGTTCGCAGCCGTCGCGCAACGAACGGCGGTGGCCCATCCGGAGAGCGGCCAGCCGCTTCGGCCGGTAATCACTCCCTACACGCAGGTCATCGAGGATCCATTCGTGCAGTGGCTGATGCGCGCCGGCCAGTTGTTTGTCGGTGTGCTGACGGTCGTCGTCGCGATCAACCTCGCCATCCTGGTCTACGCGCGCACGGTGACGCGGCTGGGTGAAATCGCGGTACGCACCGCGCTCGGTGCGAGCCGCCGGCGGATTCTCGCGCAGCTGTTCAGCGAAGCGCTCGTGCTGACGTTGATGGGCGCGGTCGCCGGACTGGGTCTCGCGCGCTACGCGCTCGGCCGGATCCAGGCGCTGAACGATGCGGACGGAGGTCTGGCGTTCTGGATCACCTTCGATCTGTCGCCCGCTGCCATCATGTTCGCGCTCGGACTCGCGGCGATGTCCGCGTTCATCATGGGCGTGCTGCCAGGATTGAAGGCGACCCGCGTCGGCGTCACCACACATCTGCACGAGCTGCACGGCCGCAGCGGCACCAGACTGGGCGCCACCTGGACGATGCTGATCGTCGCGCAGGTCGCGGTCGCCGTCGCGGCGCTGCCGCCGGCGGTGTTCATCGCGTCGCGCGTCATCCGGATGGAGCTGGCGGGTGCGGGCTTCCCGGTCGAGTCGATCGTCGCTGGTTACGTCGGCCTGAGTCCCGACGCGTCGCCGGCCGATCGCGATCGACTGGCGGTGCAGCAGCGGGAACTGCTGACCAGACTCGCGGCCGAGCCAGGCGTGACCAGCGTCGGATTGTCATCGAACATGCCGGGGTTTGCCTCGACGCGGCGGATTCGCTTCGCTGACGGCGTACGCGCGCGCACGAGTACGGACTACATCCCGGACGTGGGCATCACCGATGCGTTTCTGCCGAGCATGACGCGCGTCGGTGTCGACGCGTTTGACACGTTCGGCGCGGAGATCGAGGCCGGTCGCAGGTTCGCCGCGGCTGACGTCGGCGCCACGAACGTCATCGTCAATCGCAGCTTCGCCGACACGTATCTGCTGGAGGCGAATCCGCTGGGTCTGATGTTCCGCTACGAGAGCAAGGATCCGAAGACGGCGGCCGTCTGGTATCAGATCGTCGGCGTCGTGCGCGACTTCCCGGCGTTCCCGCTCAACTTCCAGCGCGAGAGCGAGCCCACCATCTACCATGCCATCGCGATCGGCGACGTCGCTCGCCCGCTCGTGTCCGTGCGCTTCGCCGGCGCCGCGCCGCCGGCGTTCATCAACCGCTTCCGCAGCGTCGTCGCGGAGGTCGATCCGGCGCTGCAGGCGACGGACGTCGGCGTGATGGTCGATCTCTATAAGACTCTGCGCGCGGCGCTGCGCTCGCTCGCGTGGGCCGCCGCGCTCGTCACGACGAGCGTCCTGCTGCTCTCGGCGGCAGGGATTTATGCGTTGATGTCGTTTACGGTCGCGCAGCGGAGACGGGAGATCGGCATCCGCATGGCGCTGGGCGCCCCGCCGCAGCGCGTCGTGCGGAGCGTGTTCGGACGCGCCGCGTGGCAGGTCTCAGCCGGCGTGGCGGTGGGCTCGTTGCTCTCGGCGGGCTTCTTCGTGGCGATCGGTCTGGGCGTGGCCGCCGCGATACCGCTCCTGCTGACCGTCGCTGCGCTCATGGCGCTGGTCGCGCTGCTGGCGACGCTGGGGCCGACGCGGCGCGGGCTGCGGATTCAGGCGATCGAGGCGCTGCGCGCGGAGGGGTGAACGATCGGCGCGCCTTCGCGCCGCTATTGCCGCCGCACCTCCTCGAAGCCCGAATACGCGATCGTGACCTTCCCCTCGGTACGTCTCGCGGGATTCTTCCGCGACGGCCGCATCGTGAACGCGTTGGCCACGGGCATTCGCAGCGTCCCGCCCGCGACCGGGACGTCGGCGAAGTCCACGCGGACCGTCCCGCGCGACTCGTCGAAGTCGATGTACTCGAGCTCCAGTCGTCGCGCGAGGTAGGTGGCCGAGTCGAGCCAGATCGTGCCGAGAACGTCGAGGAAGTTCCGGCGCGCGCGCACCGGCCGGAAACGCAGTCCCACTTCACCCGCGCCACGTTCGGCCGCCGCGACGAAGCAGTGCGTCTTCAGGAAGTCCTCGTGCAACACGTCCAGCTCGCTGGGCACGTAAAACCCGTCGCCCAGCTTCGTGCTCGGCCCGTAGTAGCCGCGAGAGAGCCGCTGCTCACGGTTGCGCGCGGCCGTCCTGACGGCCGACTTCGGGTCGCTCACGTAGCGCTGATCGATCGTGCCAGGAGCCGTGGGTCCGTCCGCTGTCAGTTCGTAGGATTCCTCGTGCGAGAACACCTGGTAGCGGAATCGCGCCATGAGCTCCGTGCGCACCGACGCGCCATCTCGCGCTTGTTGCCACAGCGTCTGGAGCTCCGGGTGTTCGTTGAGGTCCCTGGCAGGCACGCAGACGTCTGCCTTGACGGTGACGGTGGTGGTCACCGATGGCAACGCCAGCGGATCGGACGCAGCGCGGAGATCGAACTGTACGGTCTCGCCTGTTGCGACTTGCACGAGCTCTGACAGGAACGGGCGGAAACCGATACGCAGCAGCTGCACGCGATAACGTCCAGGTGCCACGCCCTCGAACCGGTAGCGCCCCTCAGCGTCGGTAATCCCTTGCAGCGGACTGTCTGCCGGCAACGGGTTCGAGTCGACGGGCAGCAGTCGCACCAGCGCGAACGGCACCGGCGCGCCACCCTCTTCAGCTCGGGCACGGCCTTCGACGATGCCTTTCTGGGCCATCGCGTCAGGCAACGCGCTCGTGCCGACGATCAGCGAAGCGGCGAGCAACACGTGCCTTCCCGCGATCATGTTGTGCGGCCCATTATCGCCGCCACGGCCTCAATCGACTAGAGTCTCGCCCGTGTCCCTGCTCCCCGGCACCCCGCTCGGCGTGTACGAAGTCGTCGCGCCGATCGTGGCCGAGATCCCGGGTCGCGCCGCGGCCACCAACGCGCCATTCACGATTCTCGTCAACTGGCAATCGGCCGCGGCCAGGGGCGTCCGTCCCGTCACCGTGGGCGGCCGGTGAGTCTTCATTTTCAAAGCCGCCATCCAGTTGAGGCTCGGCGCGTGATGGCGCACGTTATGATGTGGGCTCTTTCCGGATTCCGGCCGCTGCGCGCGCACGCATGACCGTGGCGCCACGGCGCAGCGATAACCGATCGGAGGAGAGGTAATGGAGGAGCCGACTGCCGGTCAGCCGCAGAAGCTGCTGACCAGCGGCCGCGCGAAGCTCACGCTCGCGGCGGCCTGCGGCCTCGTGCTCACCGTGGGCGCGTTGACGTCGCCGCGGCAACCACAGACCGCCCCGGTCGTGCCGTCGGAGCGCGCGGCGCCGCTGCTCGAGGAGCAGATGCAGCGTCGTGAAGCCGCTGGTCCGCTGCTGGCCCTTCAGGAAATCGCCGGCCGCCTCAGCGCCTACGTGGTTCCCATCCTGGCGACCCGCACGCCGTCAGTCGCCCGCAACGATTACTCCGAAGGCGTCGCTGAGACGACAGGCCTCACCGGATCAGGCGTCTTCGTGTCCGCGACTCGGGTGTTGACGCACCTCGATGCCCTGCCGGCGGACGCGGGTGCCGTGGTCGGCATCGACGGACGCAGAGCGGGCGCGGAAGTCGCGGCGTACGATCGGCAAACGGGTCTCGTGCTGCTTCACGTCCCGGAGGCGGAAGGCAGAACGGTGGCGATGCTCGCGCTCGATCAACCCGCGCCGGGGACGCTGGCGGCGGCCGTCGGCCGCGTCGACGATCAGGTCCTCGTCACTCCGGTGTACGTTACCAGCGTCACCGCCGACGCGTTGACGGTCGGCGCGTTCGGCGGCGTCCTGCCGTCGGGCACGCCCGTCTTCAACCTTGCCGGCGAACTGTCTGCGCTGGTCATCTCCGCCGGCCCACAGCAGCGTGCCGTTCCCGCGCGACGCGCGGTCGATCGCCTGTTGAGCATCGCGTCCACCGGGCAGCGGCAGTCGTCGCTCGGCGTCGGCTATCAGGCTCTGTCCGGCCGGTTGGCGGACGTGTTCGGCGCCGAAGGCGTGCTCGTCGCCGACGTCGTGCCTGGCGGGCCGGCCGAGGCGGCCGGCGTGCGCGCGGGCGATGTTCTCGTTGCCGTCGGGAACGCCAGCATCGAGTCGGCGGCGACCGCGGATACGCCGTTGAGCTCCGCCGCGGTCGGAACGCCGACGACGCTGCAGGTGCGCCGCGGCGAAACCGTCACGACCATGCCCGTCGTCCCCGCGGCCGCATATGAAGTCGCGATGCTGGCGCGATCGCGCGCCGATCTCGCGCCCGCACCGGAAGCGCGCGTCCTGTTTCCCCGCGACGTGCTCGACGCCGTCCATATTCCGCCCTCCGCTCAGGTGATCAGCGTCGATGGGCGACGTCTGACGACGGCACAAGAGGCATCGAGGCTGCTCCGCGCCGCACGTCAACCCATCCGCGTCCTGGTTCGCGAAGGCAGCAGCCGGTTCTTCGTGATCGTGGAGCCGATCCGTTGAACGAGTTCCTGTCCGTCGGTCTCGTGCTGATGGCGGCGCTCCTTGCCGGACACGTCGCCCAGCTGGTGAGAATCCCGGAAGTGACCGGTTATCTCGTCATGGGCCTGGTCATCGGCCCGTCCGCGCTGGACTTGATCTCTCACGAGAACATCCGGACGCTCGGATTTCTCAGCGACATCGCGCTTGGCCTGATTCTGTTCAACATCGGCGCGATCTTCGAGGCATCGCAGTTCCGTCGGGTGGGGCGAGGCGTGGTCCGCGTCACGCTGTACGAGGCGACCCTCGCGTTCGTCCTGGTGTTCGTCGTCGCGCTGATCAGCGGAATGTCGCTGCCGGTGGCGCTGCTGCTTGCCGTCGTGGCGATGGAAACCGCGCCGGCGACGACGCTCATGGTGCTCAACGAGTACGACGCCGAAGGTCCGCTGACGAGCCGGCTGCTCGCGCTGGTGGCGCTGAACAACATGTACGTCCTCGTGACGTTTGGCGTCGTCAGTACGGCACTACTGCTGTTCGCGACGCCGGGACCGAGCTGGATCTGGTCCGGGTATCAGGCGTTTCACGGCCTGCTCTGGTCGACGCTGGGGTCCGTGGCCCTGGGTGCGCTGCTCGGTCTGTTGATGGACGCGTGGGCGGCGAGAGCCCGGGAATCCGGCGAAGCCATGATCCTGTCCATCGGCGCCGTCCTCATCGGCGTCGGCGCGTCGCAATGGCTCGGGCTGTCCTCGCTGATCGTGACGCTGGCGCTTGGCGCGACCGTCGCCAACGCCTCGCGGCGCGGCGACCACTTGTTGCGCGCCCTCGGCCGGATCGATCCGCCGTTCTACGCCGCCTTCTTCGTCCTCGCCGGCGCCGAGCTCGTGCCGTCGTCCGTGCTCGGACTCGGTCTGCTCGGGATCGGATACATCGTCGCCCGGGCCGCCGGCAAGATCGCCGGCGCGAGATTCGCGCTGAGAGGACAGGACGTGTCGGACGTCGTGCGCCGCCAGCTCGGGTATTGTCTGGTGTCGTCGTCGTCGCTCGCCGTCGGCTTGACGATTCAAATCCGGCAGTCCTTCCCCGATCATGCGCCGACGATCACGGGCGTCGTTCTCGCCGCCGTGGTCGTGTTCGAAGTCGTCGGTCCGCTGCTGACACGCCGGGCGCTGTTCGCCACTGGCGAAGCCAAGACCGTGCCCGCGCCGCTGGTGCCAACGGAGGTCAACGCGGAGCTTTGACCGCGGGCGTCCGAACGTTGCGCCACCCCGGGCGCACGGGATTGTGATGGCGACATCGCGGCCTGGCTCCGATCTACACTGGCGCCATGCGACAGCTGCTTTGCGCCGCCATCGTTGCATCGGCAATCACATCCGGTGCTCAGGCGCCCGTGGGCTCCTACCTCTTCGTCTGGGCCGGTGACAAGGATCGAAGGGCCAGCGACTTTCTCGGCGTCATTGACGCCACTCCGGACTCACCGAAGTACGGAACCATCGTCGCCTCTCTCCCCGTCGGCGAGATCGGCACATCGCCGCATCACACCGAACAGGTCATGCCAGCCAACGATCATCTGCTGGCCAACGGGTTCGGCGCCGGACGATCCTGGCTGTTCGATCTCGGGGAGCCGCTCTCCCCGAAGGTGCTGACCTCGTTCGGCGAGAAGGCCGACTTCACGCATCCACATTCATACGTCCGGTTGCCGAACGGTGAGGTCCTGGCGACATTCCAGTATGGGAAAGGTCAGCCGGTGTCGGCCGATCACGATCATGGGCCGCCGGCTGCCGCTGCGGCCGCTACGGACAAGACCGTGAAGCCGCCGAGGCCGGCGCCGCTGACCGGCGGCCTGGTCTGGATGACCGAACGGGGCGAGATCATCCGTGCGGCGAGCGCCCGGGATTCCGTGACGCCGCACCTCTATCCGTACCATGTGCTGCCGCTGCCGCAGATCGATCTTGCCCTGTCCACCACCACTGACATGGACGATGGCAACAAGCCGGCGACGTCGGAGTGGATACAGATGTGGCGCCTGTCGGATCTGAAGCTGCTGAAGACCTTCGCGCTTCAACCTGGCCCTCGCGGCGACGAGCACAGGTTCACCGGAGAGCTGCGCCTGCTGCCCGATGGCAAGAGCGTCTACGTGCACACGTTCAGCTGCGGTCTCTATCTGATTCGTGACCTCGATACCGGACAGCCGCGCGCGACGTTCGTGAAGTCGTTCACGCGTGACAGCTGCGGCGTGCCGGTGCTGACGAGACACTTCTGGCTCCAGCCCGTGCCGTACGATCACGCGCTGGTGTCGCTCGACATCTCGGATCCCGAGCGCCCGCGCGAGGTCAGTCGTGTGACGTTCGGCGACGATGAAGGGCCGCACTGGGCGTCCTTGAATGCAGACGGACGCCGCGTCGTCGTCAATTCCGCCGGATCCAAGCCAAACCGTCTCTACATCGTCAACGTGGATCCGGGTACCGGCAAGCTTCAGATTGACGAACGGTTCAAGGACGCGGGCGCCGCCGGTCCCGGTGTGTCATTGACGGGGAAGTCCTGGCCTCACGGCTTCACCGGCGAAGCGAGGCCTCACGGAACGGTCTTTTCGCGGCGGTAAGGTGCGAACTTAGCGGGCCATCATCCGGCGTGGGCCTCGGACGGCAAGGAGCGTTTCTCCAACCCCGGCCCTGACAGCCGGCTCGCGGCTGTGACGGAGGCGTGAGGGATCAGGGTCTCGACGGACCCCAGTGGACCCGGACCTGCACGCGCCTGTTGCGTTCCTCTTTTGCGCTTGGAGGAAATCGCGCCCACCCGGCGCCGAAGAAATCCATCCGGATCGCGTCCTTCGGCACGCCTTGAGCGACGAGATGACTCCCAGCGGCCCTCGCCCTCGCTTCCGAGATCCCGTTCGGATCCTTCTCCGTCGCGTCGGCGAAGCCGCCGACCGTGACGTACAGGCTCGTGTCGTTCGCCCCTTTTACCTTCACGGCGATCGGATCGAGTGACTTCTTCTGATCGGCGGTGAGCGTCGCGTCGTCCGGAGCGAACCGATCGATGATGGCATCGTAGCGCTGGTGACGCTGTGGGTCGGGGCCCACGGACGATGGGGTCTCGAAGAACCTGTCGACCGCCACCAGGAACCCCGCGGTCGGGCGATCGCTCGGCTCGGACGAGGGCGGCAGGATCGCCTCAGCTCCGTCGTCGGTTCCCTTCGCGCCCCAGCGGATGACGCCAAGCACCTCGAAGGTTTCCGGGATGACGGCCACGGTCTCGAAGCTCTTCGTTTGACCGGGGTACACCATGGGCAGGTCGAAAAAATACGCGATGGGAGTCGACGGCCCCCCAGGCTGGTTTCGGAACGGGCTGGGCGCCCCCGACGCGATCCACTTCCTATCGGTGTTGCTCCAGATCGCGCCGTGGAACGGCGCGCTGTCGTCGGTCTTGCTCCCGCGGTGCGCGTAGGTGAGGACGTCGAGATCCGCGTACTCGCTCCCGCCCGTCTCCTTCATCGATTGGAGGAAGACGATTGTCTTTCCCCGGTATTGCTTGTAGGGGGTGAAGGACAGACTCATCACCACCGAATTCCCCTTGATGACGCGCCACATCGCCCAGACCATCACGCCCTTGCTGAGCGCCTTCGAGCCGACGGCGACGTGCTGCAGGTTCGAGCGGAAATCGTCCGTGCCTTTGCTGTCGCGCTGGATCAGGGGCACTGAAGTCAGTACGTGCTGCAGCGCGTGATTTCCCACCGTGCGCTGGTGGCGAAGGATCGCGTGCATTCCATCGGTCCGTCCGAGGTGCGCTGAAACACGAACCGTGGACTTGCCGGATGGCGAGCGCGGCGGCATCCTCGGCTTGCCTGCAAATGCGCGCATGATGGAGCCCTCTTTCGATCGGCTTGCGGCCATTGTAAGCGCGGGCGCGGTGGTGGAGACGGCTGGATTCCGCCGCCCGAACGGCTTCCCGGGAATGTGAGCGCGCGAGTGACGTTGGTGATACTGTCACGCGTACGTTCCGTGGAGTCGACGATGGCGGTGCGCCGGGAGGGGTGCCGTGGCCGGTTCATACACGAACGTTCACCCTCGACGGGCTGTTTGGTGGCTGACGGCCGCCGCGACCTTCATCGGAACCGTTCTCGTCCACGCGCAGGATCGCCGTGTCCCGGCGACGCCGTCGGCGGAGCCGATTGAAATCGACTACGACCGCGACGTGCGGCCGATTCTCTCTCAGTGCTTCGGCTGCCACGGGCCGAAGCAGGCGCAGTCCGGGCTGCGCCTGGATCTGCGCCAGAACGCGTTGCGCGGCGGCGACTACGGCGTCGTGATCGTTCCGGGACGATCCGCCGACAGCAAGCTCATCAAGCGACTCACGGGCTCGACGGCGGGCATGCAGATGCCGCCGACCGGCCCGCTGCCCGAGCACGAGATCGCCATCCTGCGCGCCTGGATCGATCAGGGCGCGGAGATGCCCGGCCGCGCGCTCGAGACCGCGGCAACCGCGAGCGAGACGCCCGCGGCCGTCACGCGTCTGCTCGATGCGATCGCCTCTGATGACGGCGCCGCGATCGGCCGCCTCCTTGCCGACGACCCGAGCCTGGCGCGTTCGGCGGATGGCTCCGGTTCAACCGTCCTGATGCATGCCGCCATGAGCGGATCGATCGCGGCGATGCGCGCGCTGATCGACGCCGGCGCGGATGTCGGCGCGTCGAACTCGCGCCGGGCGACGGCCCTGCACTGGGCGCTGCCCGATGCGGACAAGGTCGCGCTGCTGCTGTCGAAGGGCGCGGCTGTCGATGCGAAGACCATAGAAGGCCGCACGCCGCTGTACGTCGCGGCGACGCTGGCCTCCGGCACACCGACCCTGCGGCTCCTGCTCGACGCGGGCGCCAATCCCAACGCCGACACGCTCGTCGGCGCGACGCCGCTCTTTCCGGCGGTCAACTCGAGCGCCGGGATGACGAAGCTCCTGCTCGACAAGGGCGCCAACCCCAATCACGTGACGAAGTCGGGCGCGACGCCGATTCTCTTCACTCGCGATGCGACTGTCGTCGAGCTCCTGATTGCCGCCGGCGCGGATGTGCGGGCGCGTTCGAAGGTGGGCGAGACCGCGTTGATGGACGTGGCCACGCGCGGCGACGCCGCCGCGGCGAAGATGCTGATCGCGAAGGGCGCCGACGTCAACGCCAGGGATCATCGAGGCTACACCGCGCTGATGTTCGCCGCGCAGTACGACGGCGATGCTCTGGCGCTCGTCCGGCTGCTGCTCGAGCACGGCGCGGACGTCACGCCGGTCGCTGAGAACCAGACGGCGCTCAGTCTGGCCGCGAAGCGAGGCGAGACCGCGGTGACGAAACTGCTGCGGACCGCCGCGCGATCGGGCGGCCGCGTCGATCCAGATTGATCGACCACTGGACAAAAGGAATGTGCGCGATGGCGAAGCGACTCGTTCTGACGCTTGCAGCGCTGGTGTTGGTCGGCGCCACGATGGTCCGTGCGTACGAGGCCACAGACGACACCCTGTCGGCCGTCGCCCTGAGCCGGGCGGTGGAACGCGGTCTCGATCTGCTCATCAAGACGAGCCCGACGTTCATCAAGAAGGGCGGCTGCAACTCGTGCCACAACCAGATGCTGCCGGCAGCCGCGCAGGCGTTCGCGCGCAGCCGCGGCATCGTGTCCGAGCCGGCGGTGGCGCAGTTGCCGGCTGAGCTCTCCGACGCCACGATGGAGCGGTACGCCGAGTATTCGGTGCCCGGCGGCGCCGGCGTGAATGCGCTGACGTACGAGCTCTTCGCCGCGGATCTGACCGGGACGCCGCTCGACGCGCGCATCCGCGCCCAGATTCGCTACATCAAGGCCCAGCAGCAGCCCGAAGGGCACTGGCGTGGCGGCAGTGGCAGTCTGACCAACAACGCGCAGCAGGCGTTGAGCCGGCCGGCCGCCGCGCGGCCGCCGCTCAGCTTCGACGCATTCTCGCCGACGGCCTACATGATCCGGGCGCTGCGCTCTTACGGCCAGCCGCAGGATGACGCCGACACGCGCCAGCGCATCGAGCGCGCCGCCCGGTGGCTGCTCAACGCGAAGGCCAGCCGCACACAAGAGCACGCGTTCCGCGTGCTGGGACTCGTCTGGGCGTCGGCCGATCGCCGTTCGATCGACGCCGCGGCGCGCGCGCTCCAATCGTTGCAGCGCGCCGACGGCGGCTTCTCGCAGCTGCCGACGCTCTCGTCGGACGCCTACGCCACGGGCGTCGCGCTCTTTGCCTTGCACGAAGCCGGGATGAGTCCCGTGCATCGGGTCTATCAGGCCGGCCTGAAGTTCCTGCTCACCACGCAGGCTGCCGACGGGACCTGGCACGTGAAGAGCCGGTCGCTCGAGTTCCAGCCGTACTTCGAGAGCGGCTATCCGTACGGGCGCGATCAGTGGATCTCTGCCGCGGGAACATCGTACGCGGTGCTCGCGATTGCGGCGGCGGTCCCGATCGAAGCAGCGCGGCGGTAGACCGCGTTCCGAACACTCAACGGCGCGGCGCTTCCTCGAAGCCCGAGTACGGGATCGTGGCCAACGATCAGCCGGGGGCCGTGCTCAAGCCTCGTCCGTCGCGGCATTGGGTCCAGGACTTTCGTCCTGTTGGTGGTGGTGTCGACGCCCGCAGACGCCGCCGACGAGCACGCAGCCCACTATCGTGAGCGGATCGGTCGTCGCTGTCGGCGTGCAGATTCGCGTCCGCGGGCGGCCGTTAACCGTCGCCTTTCGGAGTCCCTTTAGTGCGGCGAAGAACTGCCGGAGGTAGCGTCGATCACGGCCGCTTCCTTGCCTTCGCAGTACACCCGGACAACTCCGCTCTGCGAAACGACCACCGCAACAATCTGCAGATGACCCGAAATCGCCGCGGCCGCAAGGTGGCGACTGCCGAGTCCCAAACCAGGCTCGACCCCTGATGACGGTACGTCGAGATAACGGCATGACGCCACTACCGTCCCCTCGGCGGTCACCACAAACGCACCGTCCAGGGTGGCCAGTTCCTTCACGGTGCCGCGCAGGTCCGGATTCGTGATCTGGGTGCGGCCGGGCGAGTGTCCGGCCAGCGGATCGAGTATCAGCGGGCGGGAATTGGCAAGGACCTCATCGGACCGGCCCAGCGTGAACAGGGCTCCGACCCGCCGGCCCTCACTTCCTTCACGAGCGATTTCAATCGCGAGATCCAGCACCCCCTCGAGAACGTCCGGGCGGCACCATGCCGGTTTAAAGCGGAGCTGCTCCAACCTGGCCTCCTACTCTGATCCGAGAGGGTGATTGGGAACCAGCAGGGCGGCACCCTGCTGGAACCTCTGCAAGATGCGAGCCTCGCCGGGCTCTGCAGTTCACTCCCACATCAATTGGCCTTCGGACGATGACGCCTCATAAGTGGAAAGAACTGCCATAGTCTGAATCAGCTGTTCGCCGATCGAGATTGGCAATCGATCTGGCGCTTCACGTCTTGTCATGAGTTACGGGGGCCGTCAGCCACCAGCTTCCTCCCGTCTGGAGCCATCCCCGTGCGCAGCGCGCTCGAGAGCGGCTCCCGACTCCCCGTCGCGTGGTCGCCCAGCAAACAGATTCGGCGGATCTGTCTCCAGCATCGACAGGATGGATCGCGCTGTACGAGTACCGTCTACTGAGAATGAGCGCGGCGACGAGTCTTCAGGCGGTGATTGAACGGTCGCCGGACGGGAGACGAGCCGTGACCCTTGTCGCCGCGTTCGCGACAAACTGGATCCGCAAGGAGGACACATGCTTCTTCTCGATCGACCTTCCTCACCGTGGACTGTCGCGCTGCTGTTTCTCTCGCCACTGAAAACGGCGTTCTTCTCGTTCCGCTCTCGGCCGCGCGCTCGCGCCAAGCTCTCAGTCCCGCGGCTGAGCGCGAGCTGGCTCCGCGAGCACGAACTCGAGGCTCCAAAACGACGCGCCGAGTGAGACAGCGCACTCGCAGCGTTCGACCGTGAGAAGCCGGTAGGTTCGCAGTCGCTCTTCCTCCCCGGTTCGGAGTGTTTCAGGCGCATCCTCCGCGACGTCGCCTCGCCGACCCTGCTGCTGTTCTGGATTCACGCGACATATCTCGCCATCCAGATGCTGCTGGGAACGACCGGCGAACGTTCTTCGTCGCCCAGCGCACCAGCGAGTTCGGGATCCGTCTCGCACTCGGCGCGCGCTCCGCCGACATCGTGCGCATGGTGCTCGGACAGGCGGTGCGGCTGCCCGGGCGTCGGTCTCGCCGTGGGGGTGATGGTCGGCGTGCCGCTGCTGGTCGCGTTGAAAGCGAATTTCCCGTTCACCGAACTGTTCGATCCTGTCGTGATTCTTCCACCGGCTCTCGCTCTCGGCCTTACTGCGCTCGTCGCGGGGTGGGTACCGGCGCGAAGGGCGTCGTCGATCCAGGCGTCCGACGCGCTGCGGGCGGAGTAGGCGAGGCGCTGTCGTAAGCGACTGATTCACTCATATAATTCGCGGCGACTTGCCCCTGCTCCCCGGCACGCGCCTCGGGCCCTACGAAATCGTCACTGCCATCGGGGCTGGTGGTCCGCCTCCGCTAAACGCGGCCTTCGGCCGCAGCTATGGCGGATCCCCCGTAGCCAAGAACAGGACCTCGCGGTGATCGGGCGAAAGTTGGGCCCGTACGAGGTTCTGTCCAAGATCGGCGAAGGGGGAATGGGCGAGGTGTACCGGGCGCGCGACAGCCGGCTGAACCGGGACGTCGCCGTCAAGGTGCTGCCCGCGTCGGTTGCGGGAGACGAGGCCAGGCTGTCACGATTCGAACAGGAAGCGCTGGCCGCCGCCGCGCTCAACCATCCCAACATCCTGGTCGTTCACGACGTTGGTCATGATGCCGGCAGTGCCTACGTCGTATCCGAGCTGCTGGAGGGTCGAACGCTTCGCGCTGTCCTCGACGATGAGCTGCTCGCTGTCCCGAAGGCCGTGGACTACGCGAATCAGATCGCGCAGGGACTCGCGGCGGCGCACGCGCGCGGCATCGTGCACCGCGACATCAAGCCGGAGAATCTGTTCGTCACCACGGACGAACGCGTGAAGATTCTGGATTTCGGCCTGGCGAAAGCGATCGAGGTGGCACGGGCCGCGTCCCACACGAGGCTCTCGCCGGCGACCGAGCCCGGAGCGGTGATGGGCACGGTGGGCTACATGGCCCCAGAGCAAGTACGGGGCGAGACGGCGGATACGCGATCGGATCTCTTCAGTTTCGGCGCGGTGCTGCACGAGATGCTGACCGGCGAGCGCGCGTTCACGCGCGCCACGGCCGCCGAATCGATGACCGCGATTCTGCGCGAATCGCCGGCGCCGGTGTCGAGCCGTCGCGCGGTCCCGTTCGCGCTCGACCGTGTGGTGTCGCGCTGCCTCGAGAAGCAACCGGCGGCGCGCTTTCAGTCGGCCAGCGATCTCGCGTTCGCGCTGCAGACGCTCGGTTCATCCACGGGCTCCGATCCCAATCTCGCGCGCGCGGCAGCGGTTGCTCCATCGCGGGCGACATTCGGAGGCTGGCTGCGCGACGCCCGATCGCTCGCGGCTGTGGCCGTTGCTGCCGTGGCCGTCGCCGCGGCCATCGTCACGCTCAACCGCTCCACGCCCGCCAGCACTGCGGATCCATTTCCGATTCGGGTGGAGATTGGATCGCCGCCGGCCAGTGAAGTGACGGTGCCTCGCGGCGTCGCGACACTCTCTCGCGATGGACAGACGATGGTCTATCTCGCGAGGCGGCCGGACGAACAGACGTATTCGCTGTTCCTCCGGCGGCTCGATCAGGCCGCCGGACAGCCGATTCCCGGGACCGAGATGCCGGTCGTGCTCTCGTCGGTCGCGTTTTCCCCCGACGACAAGTCCATCGTCTACGTCGAGGGCCGCCGTCGAATGGTCAAACGCTCGCTGGATGGCAGCCCGCCGGTGGTGCTCACGGATGTCGATGACTTCGGTGGCGTGGACTGGATTTCGCCCGATGAGATTGTGTTCGGGTCCGGTGCGGATCAAGGTCTCAAAGGTCTCTTTCGCCTGAAGACAACCGGCGGGACTCCCGTTGAGTTCACCTCCATCGACAAGGCACGCAAGGAGCTGAGTCACCAGAATCCGCGAGTCCTCGAGGGCGGGCACACGGCGCTGTTCACGATCTGGCTCGGATCGGCAGAACAGGCGGAAATCGGCGCCGTGTCGCTCGCCGACGGCAAGGTCGTCCCATTGGGGATCCGCGCGACCCGGCCGCTCGGCGTCGTCGACGGCCAGCTGGTGTACGTGACGGTCGAGGGCGCGTTGATGGCGATTCCATTCGACGCGCAAACGCTCCGGACTTCGGGGACCGCCGTGCTCGTTCGTGACCTGTCGGACAGCGCGCCCAACACCGAGCCGTTTCTCAGTCATACCGGCGGTCTCGTCTACGCGCGCGCAGCCGCCAAGCGCCGCATCGTCTGGGTCGATCGAAATGGCCATGCCACGCCGGCGTTTCCCGAGGCCCGCGCCTTCGATCTCGTGCGCATCTCTCCCGACGGGCGCCGGGCCGCGATAACGATTCAGGAAGCGTGGAAACGGGATCTCTGGATTCTGGACTTCGACGGCGGCACGCTCACGCCGCTGACGAGCACGGGCACGATTCGCAACCCCGCGTGGTCGTCCGACAGCCGGCGCGTGCTCTACCCGTCGACACAAGACGGGCCCGCGGCGCTCTGGTGGCACCCCGTCGACGGGAGTGGGCCGGCCGTCAAGGCCGTCGTGCCGGCCCACAATCCCTGGTTCATCGATCTCACGCCGGATGGGCGACACGTCGCGTATGCCGCGGTGTACAAGGGCTCGTTCAATGTCGAGGCACTCGCGCTCGACGACTCGAAGAGCGCGATCGAGATCGTCGCGTCGGAAGGCAACGACGGCTTTCCGCGGTTCTCGCCGGACGGCAACGCGATCGCCTACACCTCGGAGGACGCCGGTGGCGCCGACGTCTACGTCCAGACGTTTCCGGAACCAGGCCGGGTCCGCGTCGGCCGCGGCCGCCGCCCGATCTGGGATCGCGACGGCAAGCGGCTCTACTACAGAGATGCCGGCCGGGTGATGGTCGCGACGATCGCGCGCGATCCGGCGCTTCGTGTCGTGTCCAGGGAGACCCTCTTCGAGACGCGCATTAGCGGCACTGACTACGACCTGGGCAGGGACGGGCGCTTCCTGATGATCGAGACGGAGACGTCGAATGCGAGCCTTGTCGTGATTCCGAATTGGCGGACGGAGCTCAGACGACAGATTGCGAAGTGAAGACACTGCCTCGCCGATCATGAACGCGATCAACTGCTGGCGCCGGTCATTCGTGGGTGTCTGGCCAAGAATGTCGAGGCGCGATTCCAGACCGTCGAGGCGTGTCTCGCGGCCGGCGGAAGCACGGTTGCCAGGCCGGACACGCCGACGTCGATTGCGGTGATGCCGTTCAAGAACCTGAGCGCGGATGGTGACGCTCGACGACGCACGGACGGTCTTCGCAGAGCTGGAGGCGAGGCCGGACGCCGGCGCGTTCAGTCGCATGGCGTCGATGTTTCTCCGCACCCTCGCCGGTGATCGCGACGGCGCCTTTGCGGCGGTTACGCGTGACCTCGTCGAGGCCGCGCGCGTGGACTGGCAGTACTCGTGGGAGGTCGCGAGCGGCCACGCGCTGGTCGGCGCGTCGGACCAGGCCCTCGACTGGCTGGGCCACGCGGTCACCCGCGGGTTCATCAACTACCGGTTTCTGTCGCGACACGATCCGCTGCTCGCGAATCTTCGCGGCGACGAACGGTTCCAGGCGCTGATGGCGGATGCCAGGAAACGGCACGAGCGTTTGCGGGTGTGACCTCCACGTCACCGGCTGAAGCCAGGCCGCGCTCGCGATACACTCTGCGCCTATGTCGTTGGCCGCGGGAGACAAGGTCGGCCCTTTCGAAATCGTCGCCCTGCTCGGCGAAGGTGGAATGGGCCAGGTGTACCGCGCGCGCGACCCGAAGCTCGGGCGCGATGTCGCCATCAAAGTCCTGCCGGACGCGTTGGCGCGCGACACCGAGCGCCTGACGCGCTTCCGTCGTGAGGCCCAGGCCCTGGCGGCGCTCAACGACCCGCACGTTGCGCAGATCTACCACCTCGAGGAAGCCGGCGACCGGGCGGCGCTGGTGATGGAGCTGGTCGAGGGCCGCACCATCGCAGAGCTCGTGCACGGCGGGCCGCTCGACGTGGATGACGCCGTCCGGTACGCGTCGGAGATCGCCGCCGGGCTCGAATCGGCCCATGAGAAGGGCATCGTCCATCGCGACTTGAAGCCGGCCAACGTGAAGATCACCCCGGACGGCCGCGCCAAGATCCTCGACTTCGGGCTCGCCAAGGCGATGGCGTCGGATTCCGGCTCCACAGAGTTGATGAACTCCCCGACACTGACGGCCCGCGCCACTGAAGCTGGCGTGATCCTCGGTACCGCCGCGTACATGAGTCCCGAGCAGGCGCGCGGCAAGTCTGTCGACAAGCGCACCGACATCTGGGCCTTCGGCGCGCTGCTGTTTGAAATGCTCACCGGACGCCGTGCGTTCGAGGGCCAGACCGTGTCGGACACGCTCGCCTCGGTGCTGCGGTCCGATCCGGACTGGGCGGCGCTGCCGGTGAACGTGCCGCCGCACGTCCGCGCCGTGCTCGGGCGCTGTCTCGAACGTGATGCGTCGCGCCGCCTGCGCGACATCGGCGAGGCCCGCCTGGCGCTGACAGGCGCGACGTCGCCTGTCGCCACCGCGATCCAGACGTTCCCGGCAACGATCTCCGGACCGATCCCGTCCGGCACTCGCACCCGTCCCTGGGCATGGATCGGCGCGACGGCCGTGCTGGCCGTCATCGTCGCGGCACTCCTGCCCACGTCATCCCTCGTGCGTTCCGGCGCGGCATCGCTGGCGACGGAGGCCTTCGAGCTGGCGATCGCGCCACCTGCCGGTGCGGAGTTTCAGATCGGATCGAATCTGGGCAACGTGGCCCTTTCGCCCGACGGCACCCGAATCGCGTTCGTCGCCGCCACCGACAAGGCCTTGACGCTCTGGGTGCAGTCGCTCGATCGAGATGACGCCCGATCGATTCCGGGAACGGAGGGTGCCGCCAATCCGTTCTGGTCGCCGGACGGGCGCCGTCTGGGATTCTTTGCCGATGGCAAGCTGCGGACCGTGAGCATTGCCGGCGGTCTGCCGGAGAACATCGCGGAGGCGTCCTCACCTCGCGGCGGCACCTGGAGCGACGACGATACGATCGTGTTCTGCGGCGCCGGCGGCGGTGCGCTCTCCCGCGTCGCGGCCGCTGGCGGCGTCGTTACTCCAGTCACGACGCTCGATGCCGGGCGCGGCGAGAACGCGCACTACTGGCCCGTCATGTTGCCAGGCGGCAAGCAGTTTCTGTACTTCGTCCGCAGCGTGCAGGCCGAGAACGGCGGCATCTATCTCGGTCACCTGGATGGATCGCCCGCCATGCGGCTCGTCGCGTCCCTTTCGAGTGGGTTCGTGGCGAAGCATCCCGCGACCGGTGCCTGGTATCTGATGTGGGCGCGCGACGACGAACTCCTGGCGCAGCCATTCGATCTCGCGTCGGGGACGCTGTCGGGCGAGGCGACGCCGATCGTCTCCGGGGTGCGCGTCGAGGACAGCCAGCGACTCGTGTACGCGAGCGCGTCCCTGAACGGACGGCTGGCGTGGGCACTGGCGCGCGCCGCGGAGACGACGCTGTCGCTGGTGGGGCGGGACGGCCGGCCGATTCGCCGGCTCGAGATCCCGCCCGGCTCGCTCTGGCAGCCCGCGATCTCGCCGGATGGCCGGCGGTTGCTCTTCATCCGGGTGGAGCGCGGCGGGTCGGACATCTTCATGTACGACTTCGGCACGCGGGTGACCGAACGGCTGACCTCGGATCCGGACTACGACGAGCTGCCGCTCTGGACGCCCGACGGCAAGGCGATGTCGTACCTCGCACGCGATCGGGGCCAACGGGTGTCGATGCGGCTGGCGATTGGCACTGGAAGCACACCGGTGCGCCAGGCTGGACCGGTGATCGCGCCGGGCCTCGAGAGCCCGGACGGACGCTATCTCATCTATACGGTCCTGAGCGAGGGCACGACCTCTGACGTGATGGTGGCGTCGCTCGGCGCCGCCGGGGAGTCGGCCGCACTGGTCAAGAACCCGGCCGAAGAACTGGCCGTCGCGCAGTCTACGGACGGGCGCACGGTGCTGATTCAGCAGCGGGCCGCCGCGCGCGGGTTGGTCGCCGTTGCCCGAGTGCGACCCGGCACGCCGTTGCCGACTCTGGGCCCATTGCTCCCGGTGGCCGAGGGCGCGCCGTTCGCGGCGCTCAGGCCAGACGGCCGGGAAGTGATCGTCATCGATCGGTCAGGGATGGTGAAGGCGGTGGCGATCACGCCGTCGGGAGACACCGTGGCCATCGGCGCGACCACTCCGCTTTTCATGACGCCGCCGGGCGCCGATGCGATCACGGTCAATCCCACCGGCACCGAGTTCGTCGTCACCGAGCAGCCGTTTGCCGCTGGGCAGACGCTGCGCGTGCTGACGCGCTGGGACGCGCGGCTGAAGTAGTCGCCGGCAGATGGCGGCTCACGCTCGAGCGAAGGTTGGCTTGCCAACCGTAGCTCGCGAGGGATCTTTGGCAAACGCGAGCGGAGGTTGGCTTGCCAGCCGTAGCTCGCGGGATTTTTGGCAAGCGCGAGCGGAGGTTGGCGGAGAGAGTGGGATTCGAACCCACGGTAGAGTTTCCCCTACACACGCTTTCCAAGCGTGCGCCTTCAACCACTCGGCCATCTCTCCGACTCTTTAGAATCAACGCTTTACTGGCGTCTGATCCGGTCGAATTCGAGGATTGTGATAGTTTTTGTGATACGTCCTCGAATCTCCCAAAATCACTTACGGGGATCCGCCCACCGCGCACGCAGGCGGCAGAGGCCAGCACAACCAGGCGCAGGGCCGCCTACCAGTATAGCTGCCCAAAGCGCTGATGGGGTCCACCAGGGACGTGAGGCGTTGTCGCCGCGCTAGCTCCGGTTGGGCGCTGGGCAAACAGCCGAGCCAGCTACTCCGCCTGT
>DASTCC010000257.1:0-23999 GCA_035711465.1 Vicinamibacterales bacterium | reverse complement strand
GGACAGAGGTCGGTAGGGGCGTTGCCCCAGCGACCTCTGTCCCCAGACGGCCCGATTCTGTGGAAAAGGGCTCCGTCCCCCTCTGTTCTCCAGGTCGGTCAGGAACCCGTTCATCGTCGCCTCGTAGCCGAACACGAAGCGCGCCCTCGTCCGGAACACCGGGGTGTAGATCTCGCCGTGCTCGGTGATGGTCACGTCGGTGCCACCGGTCGCGTTGGCGCGCAGGTCGTAAGTCCAGGTGCCGCCGAACGGCAGGTCCGATCCCGCGATCGCCATCACCAACCGTCGGGGCGGCTCGAGCGTCTGCACTCGATACGGAATCTCGCCGTTGCGGCCAAACTCGCGGATCAGTTGCCCGACCTTCGGCGCGCCGGCGGCGTCCACGCGCGTCACCCCCGTCCGCCACTCGGGGTATCGCGCGAAATCGGTGATGACGGCGAACACCTGCTCGGGCGGCGCCGCGATCGATCTGGTGGCAGACGCCCGGTGGGCCACCGGCAGCGACCAGCCGACGACGATCGTCAGCACCACGAAGGCGGCAATCCCCGCGAGTCCATACAACGCCCACCTAAGCACGATGGCGCCCCTCCTTTCTTCTCTTCGCGGTCATCGCCGGCCTGCAGGCGCGGGCCAGTGTTCTGAGGGCATCGGCGACGGCGACGCGTTCGGCCACGGAAAGACGCCGCAGCACCTGTCGCAGCCGAGCGCTTTCGAGCACCGACGAGGCCCGCACCGCCGCGATCCCCTTCGCGGTCAGCAGCAGTCCGGCGCGGCGCCGGTCGGACGCGACCGCGACCCTGTCGACGTAACCGAGGCCGCTCAATTTCCCGACCGCCTCCGACAAGGTCGACGCCGCCAGATCCATGTGCCGCGCGAGCGACGTCAGCGTCATCGGATCGCGCCGATCGAGGTGCACGAGAATCTGCGCGTCCCGCTGCGAAAGCCGCGAGGCGTCCGATCGCGCGCGGCCGTGCCTCGTATGACAGGCGTAGTAGACCTGCGGATAACAGAGTTGAATCGCTTCGATGGCGTCGTCGAGCGTCACGGGGCCAATCTAGCGACCGGCCGATACTTCGTCAAAACGAAGCATCCCGACCGGGGTTCCTTTCTTCGGGGTGAGCGATAATTGGCAGTCGATCCGAGAGGAGATCGCATGGCTCGCGCGTGGCACGTCGGACTGTTCGGCCTGGCATTCGGCATGGCCGTCGCGGCGGCGGCGCCGGCGCCGCCGGCCGCGGCTCAGGCGGGCGCCTCCCAGCGGCCGCCGATTCAGCCGCAAAGCCGCTCGTCGCAGATCTCGGCTCCCGCCGATGGGTTGGTCGTCGGCCGCGTCGTCGACGGCGCCACCGGCAGCCCGGTTTCGGGCGCGGTGGTCACGCTCGGCGGGTCGGTGGACCGCATTGCGATGGCCAACAACGTTGCCGGCCGCGGCGCCCCGCCGCCGCAGCCGAATCGCGTCGTCACCGACGGCGAAGGACGATTCCTGTTTCGCGAGCTGACCGCCGGCAGCTACACGATCACCGTGACGAAGACCGGCTATCTCGCCGGATCGTACGGGCGCCGGGCGCCTGGCGGGACGGCGCGTCCGCTGGTGCTCGCGGAAAGCGAGCGGCGCTCGGATATCGCCGTCAAGCTCTGGCGCTTCGCGACGATCAGCGGCGCGATCGTCGACGAAAACGGCGAGCCCGCGATCAACGCGCCAATCCGGCTGCTGCGCGAGACCTACAACCGAGGCGCGAAGCGGCTGCAGACCGCGGGCAGCTCCACCTCGAACGATCGCGGCGAGTACCGGTTCCACAGCCTCGCGCCGGGAACGTACTACGTCTACACGTCGTCGACGACGATGGCGACGCCCAAGGCGACGCTGTCGCTGATGCAGGCGGCCGAGAGCGGCGACGCGGCCAGCCGTCAGGCGCTGATGCGCACGATGCAGGAGTCCGGCGGAATGATGGCCGGCAGCTCCGGCCAGGAGATCGACAACTACGTGGTCGGGTCGATGAATGCGTACGCCGGCGCGGTCGTCGCGCCCGACGCCAACGGCGGCCCGCTGATGACCTACCAGACGATTTTCTATCCCGGCGAGGCGTCACCCGCGCACGCCACGCCGTTGACGATCGCGACCGGCGAGCAGCGCGACGGCGTCAACCTTCAGCTGCGCCTGGTGCCGTCGCTGGTGATCTCCGGCCAGCTCGTCGGGCCCGACGGTCCCGCGGGCAACATGGGCATGCGGCTGGTACCCGCGAGCGCGGTCTTCGACGACTTCGGCAACAACTTCTCGGGACTCGAGACGGCCGCCACGATCAGCGATCCGGACGGCCGATTCGTCTTCTTCGGCGTGACGCCAGGACAGTACGTGATTCGCGTCGTCCGCGTGCCCAGGCCGACGCCACCCGCGAACCCGCCACCGCCGCCCCCGCCGCCGATCGCCGGCGGTGTGATGCCCGCGCTGCCGGCGCCGCCGGTTCGCGTCGTGGCCGGGCTTCCGACCGAGCCGGTGCTGTCGGCCGAGCTGCCGGTGTCGGTCGGCAACGAGAGCGTCCACGGGCTCACGGTGACGCTGACCAGGGGCGTGCGACTCACCGGCCGCATCGAGTTCGATGGCGCGGCCACGCGTCCGACGCCCGAACAGATGCAGCGCATCGGCTTCTCGCTGCAGCCTGTTGGCAACACGCTCGCCGTCAACAACAGCGCGGTGCAGGTGATGGCCGACGGCCGCTTCGAGTCGACGACCTTTCCGCCAGGACGCTACATCGTCAGCGCGTCGCAGCCGTCCGGGTGGCTGCTGAAATCGGTGATGGTGAACGGCCGTGACGGCACGGACGTGCCCTTCGAGCTGAGCTCGTCGGACGTCGATGGCGTCGTCATCACCTATACCGATCGGATCACTGAAATCACCGGCACGGTAGCGGCGATGTCGCAAGACGATGACGACTCGCAGGTCTTCGTCGTGATGATGCCGGCCAACTATCAGCAGTGGATCGAGAACGGCATGGTCGGCCGCCGCAACCGCTCGATGAACCTGTCGCAGACCGGTACGTTCTCGACCCGCGGCGTGCCCGAAGGCGACTACATCGTCGTCGCCTTGAAGAGCGACTCGCTGCCGTCGTTCGATCCGGAGACCTACCTGAAGCTCGGACGTCTGGGCACGCGAGTGACGGTTCCGGCCGGCGGCAAGATCAACCTGACGCTGAGCGTCTCGCCATGGCAGCAATAAGACGAGTCGCGATCGCGGGGCTGTCGCTGGCGATGCTGATCGCCGCGGGCGGCGTGTCTGCGCAGCAGACGCCCGTAAGGGATCGCGGCGGCGATCCGATCGGGCCCGGATCGATCAGCGGCGTCGTCGTCTCCGACGAAGGACCGGGCCATCCGGTGCGCCGCGCCATCGTTCAGCTCACCGGCACCGCCATTCGCATGCCCAAGCAGGTGGTGAGTGACGACGCCGGCCGATTCGCGTTCACCGGGCTGAGCGAGGGGCGCTTTTCGATCGTGGTCAACAAAGCCGGCTACGTCCGCAGTTACGCCGGCGCGCGACGGCCGTGGCGAAGCCCGGGCGTGCCGATCGAGCTCGCCGCCGGCGAGCGGAAGACGAACGTCGTCGCCGTGCTGCAGCGCGGCGGCGTGATCAGCGGCCGCGTCCTCGACGATCAGGGCCAGCCGCTGCAGAACGTCCGGGTGCAGGTCATGGAGCGGCGGGTAACCAATGGCGAAGCGCAGTTGATTCGAGCGGGCAACGCGGGCGGCCAGCTGACGACGGACGACCGCGGCATGTACCGGGTCTGGGGCCTGGCGCCAGGGGCCTATCTCGTCGGCGCCGCTCCCCAGCAGACGACGCGTGACGCGAGACTGGTGACGCAGAACGAGCTGCAATGGGCGTTGACTCAGGTTCAGCTCGGCGCGACGTCGTATGCGAGCCGCGGCACCAGCGCCGCCGGGATGCCGCCGCCGCTCGCGCCGGCGCCCGAGCGCGGTCCTGCCGTGGCCTACGCGCCGGTCTACTATCCCGGCGCCACCGATGCTTCCGGCGCGGCAGCGGTCACCGTCGAACCAGGACTGGAGCGATCCGGGATCGACTTCAACCTCCGCTTCGTGCCGACGGCCGCGGTGCGCGGCACGGTGGTGATGCCGGACGGCACGACGCCGACGAACGTCCAGATCGCGCTGACGCCGCAAGGCGCGCTCCTCGGCGATGACCTCGCCGCGGTCGGCTTCACGCTTCGGACGAGCGTGAATCCTCAGGGCCAGTTCATCTTCGCGGCCGTCGGTCCTGGCGTCTATCTGCTGACGGCGCGGGCGGCGAGCGGGCAGCCGGGCCGGGAGCGACTGCAGATGGCGCCGCAGCCAGGCGGACGGGCCGGCGCCGCGCCCGGGCAGTCGCCGCCGTCGCGCACGCCGGACCTGTGGGCGCAGATCGAGATTGGCGTCGACGGGCGCGACGTCGACAACGTCTCGGTCGTCTTCCAACGCGGCATGAGCGTGTCGGGGCGCGTCGTCTTCGAAGGCGCGGCGCCGGATCCGCTGCCGCGGATGTCGCTGACGATGAGGCCGGAGCGGACGAGCGCATTGCTCAACACGCCGGCGCAATCACAGCCAGTCGAGCAGGGACGCTTCGAGCTCTACGGACTGGCGCCGGGACGCTACGTCATCGGCGCGCCGAGCACGTCCGCAGGCTCGACCGGCCAGGGCACGACGCGGCGCTGGACGGCCAAGTCGGCGATGTGGAACGGACGCGATCTGCTCGACGAACCCGTCGAGATCCAGACCGGCCAGGACATCTCCGACGTCGTCGTCACCTACTCGGACGTCGCCGCCGAGGTGACCGGCGCCATCCTCGACGCGGACGGCAAGCCGGCGTCCGGCTTCTTCGTGATGCTGTTCCCGGCCGATCGCGCGCGGTGGTCGCTCGGCCTGACCGGCGCCCGCCGGTTCCGCACGCCGACGACGCTGCAGCCCGATGGACGGTTCCGCTTCGCCGATCTCCCAGCCGGCGACTACTGCCTGGCGCTGCTCACCGACTTCGAGCCGCAGGATCTGTCCGACCCGGCATTCCTCGAACAGGTCGCGGCCGCATCGATCAGGATCTCGCTCGCGCATGGCGAGAAGAAGACGCAGGACATCAAGTTGCGATGAAGAGCCTGCGCAACTTGAACTTGAAACTCAAAACCTGGAACTGAGAACCTGGAACCGCACGGCGCACAGCGCACGTCGCACGTGACGATCACCCGACCTCGAACAACCGGATCCGTCTGAGCAGGATGTCGGCGAACCACAGGGCGAGCGCTGCCAGGACGAGGCCGGGCCACATGGCGCGGCGGGCGGTGCGGCCGGCGCCGCCGGTGGCGGCCAGGGCGGCGGCGTCCGGGGAGATCCTGGCGCCGGTGAGCTGGGCGATGCCGCGCAGCAGGTCTTCGTCGGCGGCGCGGAACCGGTACTCGGCGCCCGGGTCCGGGACGATGAGCCGGGTGATCGACGGATCGTCGTTGCCGACGAGGCTGACGGCGAGCGGCTTGCGCGCGTCGGCGACGACCCGGGCCTCGTAGCGGCCCGGCGCGATTTGCTGCGCGGTCACCTCGACCGTCTCGCCGCCGCCGGCGCGGACGCGGACGACGGGCTTCAGCAGGTCCTTGTAGTTGCCGTTCTCGTCGCGGGCCTCGACGCCGACGACGAGCGGCCGCGCGGTGCCGTGCACGGCGCTCTCCTCGATGTCGAGCGCGACCAGCGGGCGCCGCTGCCGCTCGAGCGCGCGGACGATCGCCGTGAAGAACGGCGCGTAGCCCTTCCAGCGCAGCCAGTCGGTCGCCCAGCGGTCCTTGACGTCGGACGCGAAGACCGCGGTGCGGCCGATTCCGACGGGCCAGAACGCCAGCAGCGGGTCGCCGTCCTCGGTGGAGAGCAGCTCGAGGGCGCCGTCTTTGATCACGGTGGCGGTGCGACCGCGGAGCGCCGGCGTCCGCGTCAGGTCGACGCCTTCGAGGAACCCGCGCGCCTTCACCACCGGCTTGATCGCCTTCTCGTCGAAAGCCGGCGTCGCCGCGTCCTTCGCTTCCTTGACGAAGATCTGCGGCACTTCCTTGGCGTCTTCGACGACGTAGCTGCGGCCCTTGCCCCACTTGGCGATGTTGGTGAGCAGCTCGACGTCGGCGGCCGGGCCGACCGCGATCGACGACACCGTCATCTTCGCCGCGACCATTTTCTCGACCAGACCCTGATAGTCGTCGGGATAGGACCGGCCGTCGGAGAGCAGCACCACGTGTTTCGCCCGCGCCCGGGCATCCTTGAGCGCCAGGTACGCCTGCTCGACCGCCGGGAAGATCAGCGTGTGGCCGGCGGGCTGGATCGCGGCGACGGCATCACGGATCTGCTGGCGGTTGCGCCCGACGTTGCGAAGCGTGACGTCCCAGTTGAGGGTGTCGTTGAAGGTGATGACGCCGACCGACATCTCGTCGGTGAGCACGTCGATGGCCGCCTGCGCCGCCGACTTGCAGAGCTCCATGACCTGGCCGGCCATGCTCCACGAGCGATCGAGGACGATGACGAGCGCGACCTCGGGCTCGTCCTTGCGTTCGAAGGTCACCGGCGTCAGCCGCTCCAGCTCGGTGTTGCGGTAGCCGTCCTTGTCGTTGGGCGTCGCGCCTTCGCCGAAGACCGAGTCGCCGCCGGCGACGAGCAGGCCGCCGCCCGAGTTCTCGACCCAGTCGGCCATCGCCGCCATCGCGCCGTCCGAGACCGCCGTCCGCGGCACGTCGCTGAGGATGAGGACATCCCAGGGATCGAGATCGGCGCGCGTGGCAGGCACGCCGGAGCTGTCGCGCACGGTGACGTCGAAGCCGGACTCGCCGAGCGCGCCCTGCAGGTACTTCGCGCTCGCCGCCGCACCCTCGACGTAGAGGACCCGCGATCGCGCCGCGACGTAGGCCTCGCGCGTCAGCGTGTTGTTCGCATCGAGCGGATCGCCCGTCACCACCAGCGCCGCTTCCACGGCATGGGGACCGGCGTCGTCGAACGAGACGTCGATCGACACTTCGGCGGGCGGCCCGGGATGGAGCTCGACCGGCTGCGTCGCGAGCACCCGGCCGGCCTCGCGGATCTCGACGCGGCCGGAGACGTCGCGCTGGCTGCCGAGCGCGACCACCGCCCGGGTGAGCGCGCCGGCCGATACCCGCGCCGGCAATTCGACGCGGTCGACCCAGGCGTCGCCGATGTCGCGCACGCCCATCGCTTCGACGAACACCGGCACGCCCTCGGCGGCGGCGCGCGCGGCGGCCGTCTGCACGTCGCCCTGCGTCTGGCGCCCGTCGGTAAACAGGACGACGCGAGGCACGTGGCCGGGCGCGAGCTCGCCGCGCGCTTCGTTCAAGGCGCGATCGAGATCGGATGCGGATCGATCGACCGGCGCGTTGGGCGCCTCGGGATCGGCCTTGCCGATCGCGCGCAGCGCGTCGGTGGTATCGAGGACGGCGTCGTCGCGTCCGAAGGCGACGATGCGCATGTGCGTCGGCCGGAGATCGCGCGCGATCGCGTCGATGCGATCCGCCGCGTCGGCAATCGCCTGACTGGCGATGCTGTGCGAGACGTCGACGGCGAAGACGACCGAGAGCCGCGACGATCCGGTCGAGATCACCGGGCGCGCCAGCGCCAGCGCGAGACAGGCCAGCAGCAGCGAGCGAACGACCGCCTGCAGGCGCCGCTGCCGCGGGTTGAAGTTGGTCCGGGCGATCGCCAGGCCGAACCACACGAGCGGCACCACGATCAGGAGCCACAGCGCCGCGGGAGTGGTGAGGCTCAGCGACATGTCAGACCGTGATACGCCTGAGCCACGTGAACCATTCCACGCTGGCGAGGACGAAGGCGACGAGGATCAGATAGAACCACCACGGCCGTCCGCCGACGGACGCGGCGGCCGCGGCCCCGCTCGTGGCGTTCTGATCGAGCGAAGTGCGGGACACGTTCGACCGATCCGCGCCGCCGACGTTGACGCTGACGACGCTGCGGCCGCCGCCGCCCTCGACCAGATAGAAGCCCGGCGCCGGTAACGTCGCCAGCACCTGCCCGCCGACCGCGCGCGTCGCCACTGGCCTGCCGTCGGGACCGACCACGCGGCGCGTGCTGCCCGGCAGGAGCATCGGCCCGGGACGCCGCGGCGAATCGAGCGCCGGCCGCGCGAGCCACTCCAGCGCGTTGCCGATCAGCACCGGAAACGCGGCCGCGTGCGCGAAGTTCGAATCCCGCAGCGTGAAGCCCAGCACGACGAGCCGCTGTTCCGGCGACTCGAACACCGAGACCAGCGGCGTGCCCCGCTCCGAGCGCGCCGCGACCTGGAATTTCGGATCGGCGATCGATCGCGCCCGGGTCACGTCGACCGTGAGCGGATCGACGCCGGCGACGACCGGATGACGGCCCGTGGAGACCCAGCGCGGCTCGCGCTCCTCGTCGCCGGCGGCGCCGAGCCATCCGACGGCGGGCGGCGCGATGAGCAACGACGGATGCGCGGGCGCTTCGGGCGGCGCGTAGCGGTCGAAAATCGTGACGTCCTCGTCGCCGGCGCGGTACGCGGTCGGCGCGACGAATGTCGCCTTCACGCCTTCCGATCGCGACAGCAGCGGCGTCAGCGCGCCCGGATCGGGCGAGACGACGACCACGTCGAGCGGCTCGGCCGGCGTCAGCCACGCCACCGCTTCGTCGTCGATCGCCAGCGCGTTGTCCGGCGCGCTGACGCGGGCGCGGATGCGCGCGTCGCCGTTGGCGTCGAGCGGAATCACCTGGCGGATCGCCTCGCCCGCGTTCATGTCCACCGGCTGGTCGAAGACCACCGCGGTGCCGCGGGTCACGGTGAGGCTGACCTTCTGGCTGGCCGGCGCGTAGTTGGCGATCTCGAGATAGGCCTCGCCGCCGGTCCGGCCCGTCGCCGCCGGCCGCACCGCGAGCGCCGTGACCGCGACGTTCGGCGCGGCGTCGTACACCGAGTGCACGATGACGCCGCGATCGATCGCGCGCGAGACCGTGCCGTCGGTAAAGAAATGCACGGCGTCGGCGCCGCCGACGTGCGGCCACGCCGCGTCCTCGCCGCCGGCGGGCGTCAGCTGATCGATCGCGGTCTCGATCAGCGCGCTGTCGGTGGTCGGCCCTTCGACGAGGCCTTCGGCCGTGGTCGCGATCGCGACCGCCTCGCCGCCCGAGGAGGCCGCCAGCCGCCGCGCACCGGCGATGGCCTGGTCCCACCGTGTCCCTCCGGCTGGCGACTTCGTCAGCATCGACCAGGACGAGTCGATCACGATGAGCAGCCGTCCGCGCGACTGCGCGGTGACGCGAGGCCCCGGTCGCGCGAACGCCAGCGCCAGCGCGACCGCCAGCAGCACCGTCGCCGCGAGCGACACCGCCTTGCGGAACCGCTCCCACCACGTCTGCTCGCGCGCGTGATCGAGCACCTTGCGCCACAGCAGCAGCGACGCGACGTTCACGCGCGGCGGGCGGATCTTCATCAGGAAGAGCCATGCCGCCGCGCCGCCGGCGGCGGCAATGAGCGCCAGCGCCTGCCAGGCCGCCAGACCGCTGAAGCTCATGCCAGGAACCGTCCCTTCCGGAACGTCTTCAGGATCACGTCCTCGAACGGCAGCTCGGCCTCGGCGCGCACGTAGCCGAGGCTGTAGCGGCCGCAGAAGGTCTCGAGCTCCTCGGCGTGCTCGGCCCAGACCTTCGCGTACGCCTCGACGAGCGACGGCGTCACCTCGATGTCGCGCACTTCGCCGGTTTCGACGTCGACGAAGCGCGCTTCGCCGAGCGCGCCCGGATCGCGATCGGCGACCGACGCGACGTGGACGACGAAGACGTCGTGCCCCATCGAGCTCAGCAGCTTGAGGCCGGGCTCGAAGCCGTTCGGATCGAGGAAGTCGGAGATCACGACCGCCAGCCCCTGCTGCCGGCCGCGCGATCCGAAGTCCGCAAAGGTCTCGCGCAGACTGGTCGGACCGCTCGACTCCATCCGTTCGAGCAGCTCGAACACCCGGAAGATGCGTCCCTTGCCGCGGCCGGGGACGGTCTCGTCGCCGAGCTCGCCGCGGAACGGCAGGATGGTGACGCGATCGAGGTGCGCCAGACCGATGTAACACAACGCCGCGGCGATGCGGCGCGCCTGATCGAACTTCGCGGTCTCGCCCATCGACCGGCTGTTGTCGATGAAGAGGTAGATCGGCAGATCCTGCTCCTCGTCGAACAGCCGCAGCAGCAGCCGGCCGAGCCGCTTGTAGGCCTTCCAGTCGATCTGGCGGAAGTCGTCGCCGGGCGTGTAGCCGCGATGGTCGGCGAACTCGAGGCCGCGGCCGCGCTTGCGCGCAAGCCGATCGGCGCGGTTCTGGCCGGCGAACGCACGGCGCGACACCACGTGCAGGTACTCGAGCTTCTTCAGGAAGTCGTCTTCGAACCTGAGGGCCACAACTGATCTTTCAGCGCGGGCGCGCGGGCGGCGGTGCAGTCACGGCCGGCCGGCTCGCCTTCGCGGTCAGTCCGCCGGAGTGCTGCGGAGCAGCTCCTGGACCAGGGTGTCGGGGTTGACCTGCTCGGCCTCGCCCTCGAAGTTGAGCAGCACGCGATGCCGCAACGCCGGCAGCGCGACCGCGCGGATGTCCTCGACCGAGACGAAGGCGTTGCCGTGACGCAGCGCGTTGATCTTGCCGGCGAGGACGAGCGCCTGCGCCGCGCGCGGGCTGGCGCCGTAGCGCACGTAGCGCTTGATCAGCGGCGTCGCGTGCGGCGAATCCGGATGCGTCCCGAGCGTCAGCCGGATGGCGTAGGCCTGCACCGGCTTGGCGATCGGCACCGAGCGCGCGACGTGGCGCATCTCGAGGATCTCCGCCCCATCGACGACGCGGCTGACCTCGACGGCGTCCGTCTGCGTCGTCCGTTCGAGGATCTCGTGCATCGCCTCCTCGGGCGGATAGGCGACCTTGAGCTTGAAGAAGAACCGGTCGAGCTGCGCTTCCGGGAGCGGATACGTGCCCTCCATCTCCAGCGGATTCTGCGTCGCCAGCACCAGGAACGGCTGCTCGAGCTTGTAGGTCGTCTTGCCGACCGACACGCTCATCTCCTGCATCGCCTCGAGGAGCGCCGACTGCGTCTTCGGCGTGGCGCGGTTGATCTCGTCGGCGAGGACGACGTTGGCGAAGATCGGGCCCTGCTGAAATTCGAAGAACGTGCCGCCGTGCGTGTTCTCCTGAACGATCGTCGTGCCGACGATGTCGGCCGGCATCAGGTCCGGCGTGAACTGGATGCGCGAGAACTTGAGATGCAGCACGTCGGCGAGCGTGTGCACCAGGCTGGTCTTGCCGACGCCGGGGATGCCTTCGAGCAGCACGTGGCCGCCGGCGAGCAGACTCGTGACCGTGGCGGTCACGATCTCTTCGTGGCCGACGATCCGACGTCCGACTTCCCTGGTGATCCGAACGAAACGTTCGCGGAACAGATCGATGTGCTGAGCGACGGCAGTAGTGGTCATCGTTGGCGAATGAAGTAATGGAAGAGCAGCGGCCGACGCGCGTCGGGCACCTGCGGCGGACTGGTGGCGCGGCTGCGATCGAAGTTGGCGGGCGGCGCCACACGCGTGAACCCCAGGCTGGACTGCCCGTGCTCGGTCTTCCGGCGGATGTCTTCCTTCGGAATGTTCTCGCCCTTGATGTCCTGGTTCGCTTCGATCAATTCCTTGCGCAGCGCCTGGGCGATGCTGGCGAAGTCCTTCGGATCGCCCTTGCCGCCCGAGTTGCCGCCGGGCCCGTTCGACGAATCGCCGCCCATCGCCCCGGCGCCGGCCATCATCATCTGGCTGCCGCCGGCGTCGCTCGCGGCTTCGCGCATCAGCTGCATCCCCGCCTGCTGCGACTGCCCTGCCTCCGAGGTCTCCGCTTGCGCGGACCCCTTCGCGGTTTCGCCGGTCTCCGACGAGGCCGCGGGGTTGTTCTCGTTGGTCTTGCGATTCGCGTCGGCGTTGGCCATCCGCGCCGCCAGATCTTCGAGCGCCCAGCGCACGTCTTCCGGCATCCCGGCCGCGCTGTTGTCGTTGCGCTCGTTCAGGTCTTCCTCGTCGAGGTCCTTGCGCTTCGTGTTGGCCAGATCGCCGAGCGGCTGTTTCTTCAGGAGCTCTGCCAGCTTCGCCTGGAGCTTCGGATCGATCTGCTCCATCAGCTTCTTGAGATCTTCGAGCGTCGCCTGCTTCGCTTCGGCCGAGGCCTTGCCGTCGCCCATCTGCGCAAACAGCGCCTCGAGCTTCGCCTGAAGTTCCGGCGGCAGCTCGGCGGCGATCTCGGCCACCTCGCCGGTGAGGCCCGTCGGCGCGGCGGCGCGCGTGCCCGGGACGACGACGGCGAGCGCGATCGCGCCGGCAACCAGCGCGCCGGTGATCACCCACGCACGCGCGGCACGAACCGGCGGATAGAGCGTGTCCCACGAGACCTTGCTCGCGCGCTCGGCGGCCGTGACCATGTGATAGTCGGCCCACTCGTCGCGCGACTCGGTCGCGGCGAACCAGTGCGCGCTGCGCAGTTCGCCGGCCATCTCGGCGTCAGCGTCGATGCGCGCCGCAATCGCGTCCGTGCTCGGATGCGGGCGGCGCATCAGCACGACATACGCGGCGAGCGCCGCCGCGAGCACCGCGACGACGCCGATCGCGACAGCCGGCGACCAACCAGCCATGCGGCCGAGCGCCGCCGTCACCAGCGCGAGGCCGGCCGCCGCGGGCGCGATCTGCGCGAGGCGCGCGGTCGCTCGGCGGGCGCGGCGCTGGCGATCCGCACCGCTCACGACCTCGCGGACGAGTCGATCGGGTGATGTCTGACTCACGTGATGTGAACCGTCGATGATCGGTTAACGATATCCGAAATCCGCTCCCAGTGTCCTGTCCGCCCGTCCCGCCGTCCGTCCCCAAACACCTCCGTTCAGGAGGCTAACGGCGCTTGGGCCGGTAGACGTGCGTGGAGTGGCCGAAGAAGACCTCGGCCGCCTCCATCAGCGTCTCCGACAGCGTCGGGTGCGGGTGAATGCTCAGCTTCAAGTCGGTGGCCAGCGCGGCCATCTCGACCGCCAGCACGCCTTCCGCGATCAGCTCGCCGGCGCCGGCGCCGACGATGCCTACCCCGAGTATCCGCTCCGTGTCGGGATCGATCACAAGTTTGGTCATGCCGTCTGGACGATCGATTGCCAGCGCTCGTCCGAGCGCCGCCCAGGGAAACTTCGCGATCTCGACCTTCCGGCCCTGCTGCTTGGCCTCGTTCTCGGTGAGGCCGCACCAGGCGACCTCGGGATCCGTGAACACCACCGCCGGAATCGCCTGCGGCTCGAACGCCACCTTGTGCCCGGCAATCGCCTCGACCGCCACCCGGGCCTCGTGCGACGCCTTGTGCGCGAGCATCGGCTCGCCGACGACGTCGCCAATCGCGTAGATCCCCGGCTCGGCCGTCTGTCGTGCCGCGTCCACCTCGATGAACCCGCGCGCGCCCACTTTGACCTTCGTCTTATCGAGACCGGCAATCGCGGAGTTTGGTTTGCGCCCGACCGAGACCAGCACGCGATCGAACGTCTGGGTCGTGTCGGCGTCGGCCAGCCCTTCGCCTTCGATGCGGACCTGGACACCCTTCCCCTTCCCGCCCTTTGCCTCGGCCATCTCGACGACGCGCGCGTTGACCAGGATCTTGTGGAGCGTGGTCTCGAGCCGGCGGCTGAGATAGGTGACCAGGTCGCGGTCCGCGCCGGGCAGCAGGCCGCCCGTCATCTCGACCACGGTGACGCTGGTGCCGAGCGCGGCGTAGACCGATCCGAGCTCCAACCCGATGTAACCGCCGCCGACGACGAGCAGCGTCTTCGGGATGTCCGGCAGTTCGAGCCCGCCGGTCGAGTCCATCACCCGCGGGCTGTCGAGCGAGAGTCCCGGCACGGTCGCCGGCCGCGACCCGGTGGCGATGATCGCGTGCTCGAAGTCGAGCGTCTCAGTCCCGCCCTTGGTGAGCTCGATGCTGAGCGATCGCGGGCCGGCAAACGACGCCTTGCCCTGGATGTAGTTCACCTTGCGTTGCTTGGACAGCTGGCCGAGCCCGCCGGTGAGCTTCGCCACCACGCCGTCCTTGAACGCGCGCAGCTTATCGAGGTCGATCGCCGGCTCGCCGTACTTCACGCCCCAAGCCTCGGCGTGCCGCGCCTCGTGCACGAGCTTGGCGACGTGCAGCAGCGCCTTCGACGGGATGCAGCCGCGATAGAGACAGACGCCGCCCGGATTGAGCTCGGTGTCGACGAGCGCCACCTGCATGCCGAGGTCGGCCGCGTGAAACGCCGCCGCATACCCGCCCGGGCCACCACCAATGACGACAACAGAAGTCGAAGACATAAACGAGGACGCTACTCTGTGAGATGCCGGAGGCCGCCGGTTACAGATACATCGTCAGCGGCTGCTCGAGCCCGTCGGCGATGAATCGCAGGAAGCGCGCCGCGTCGGCGCCGTCGATCACGCGGTGATCGTACGAGAGCGACAACGGCAGCATCTGCCGCGGCACGAACTGGTCGTCACGCCACACCGGCTCGGTGGTGGTGCGCGAGACGCCGAGGATCGCCACTTCCGGCTGATTCAGGATCGGCGTGAACGACGTGCCGCCGATGCCGCCGAGATTGGTGATCGAGAACACGCCGCCGGACATCTCGTCGAGGCTCAGCTTGCGGTCGCGCGCCTTCTGCGAGAGCGTGCCGAGCTCGACGCTGATCTCGGTCATGGTCTTGCTATCGGCGTTGCGGATGACCGGCACGAGCAGCCCGTTCGGCGTGTCGACGGCGACGCCGATGTGGCAGTACTTCTTGAACACGATCGACTCGCGCGCCATGTCCACCGACGAGGCGAACTGCGGAAAGCGCTGAATCGCGGCGGCGCAAATCTTGATCAGGATGGCCGTGACGGTGAGTTTGCCGCCGGCCTTCTCGACCCGCGGCCCGTGCGACTTGCGGAACGCCTCGAACTCGGTGACGTCGGCCCGATCGTGCTGGGTCACGTGCGGCGCCTGCCAGGCGACGCTGAGGTGCTCGGCGGTCTTGCGCCGGATGTTGGACATCGGCTTGACCTCGACCTCGCCCCACTTGCTGAAGTCCGGCAGCGGCGCCGCATGGGCCGGCGCTGCTGCGCCCACCGCGCCGGTCATCCGGCCCTTGACGTGGTGCTTGACGTCTTCCTGACCGATGCGGCCGCCCGGACCGGTGCCGGCGACCTGCGCGATGTCGACGCCGAGCTCCCGCGCGAAGCGGCGCACGGAAGGCGGCGCGGGAATCAGTCCGCCACTGGTCTCTTCGGCCGCGGGCTCCGCGCGCGGCGCGGCCGATGCGGCCGGCGCGGCGTGACGGCCGGACGCGATGTCGACGACGTTGGTCGGCGGCGCGGCCTCGTCCGCCTTCGCCGGCTGCGCCGACTTCGGCGAGACTGCGGCGGCCGGTTCCGGTTTGGCCGGCTCGGCCGCGTCCGTTACCTGTGGTTTCTCTTGTGGTTTGTCTTGCGGTTTCTCCTGCGGTGTCGATGCGGCGGCGGCCGCACCCGCCCCGTTCCCTTCGAGCACCAGCACGACCTGCCCGACCTTGACCTTGTCGCCCGGCTTCACCTTGATGTCGGTGACGACGCCGCCGACGTTCGACGGCACTTCGATGGTCGCCTTGTCCGTCTCGAGCTCGATGACGGGCTGGTCCTTGGCGACGGTGTCGCCCTTGTTGACGAGCACGCGAACGACGTCGCCCTTGTCGACGTTCTCGCCCAGCTCGGGAATCGTGAACTCTACGGACATGCGATCGCCTCTTTCGTTCTCAGCCTGCGTTCGAAAGTGTCTCGGTCGGTCGAGCTACGACACCGCCGGTTCGGGCTTGTCGGGGTTGATCTCGAGATCCTTGAACGCCTGCTTCACGACCTTCGCGTCGATCTGCTTCTCGCGTCCCAGCGACGACAGCGTCGCGGCGGCGATGTGGCGCGCGTCCACTTCGAAGAAGTTGCGCAGCGAGGCGCGATCCTCGCTGCGGCCGAAGCCGTCGGTGCCGAGCGTCACCATCGGCCGGCCGATCCAGCGCGCGATCATGTCCGGCTGGCTGCGCAGGTAATCCGACGCGGCGACGATGACGCCGTCGGTCGAACCGAGCGCCTCGGTCACGTAGGGCACGCGCGGCTTCTCGGCCGGGTGCAGCAGGTTCCAGCGCTCGGCGCGATGCGCGTCGCGATAGAGCTCGTTGTAGCTCGTCGCGCTCCAGACGTCGGCCGAGACGCCGTAGTTGGCGAGCAGCGTCTGCGCCTTGACCGCTTCGTTCAGAATCGCGCCGCTGCCGAGGATCTGCGCCCGCACCTTGCCGTCGCCGCCCGGCTTGAAGCGGTAGAGGCCCCTGAGAATGCCCTCGCGCGCGCCTTTCGGCATCGCCGGCATCTCGTACTGCTCGTTCATCACCGTGAGGTAGTAGAAGGCCGCCTCGCCGTCGCCGTACATCCGCTTGATGCCGTCCTGGATGACCGCGGCGAGCTCGAAGGCGTAGGCCGGGTCGTAGGCGCGGCACGTCGGCACGGGCAGCGCCAGCGTGTGGCTGTTGCCGTCCTGATGCTGCAGCCCCTCGCCGGGCAGCGTCGTCCGCCCGGCGGTGCCGCCGAGCAGGAAGCCGCGACAGCGCGCGTCGGCCGCCGCCCAGATGAAGTCGCCAACGCGCTGGAACCCGAACATCGAATAGAAGATGAAGAACGGGATCGTGTTGACGCCGTAATTCGCGTACGCCGTGCCCGCCGCGATCCAGGACGAGATCGATCCCGCCTCGGTGATGCCTTCCTCGAGGATCTGGCCGTCCTTGGCTTCCTTGTAGTACAGCAGCGTGTCCATGTCGACCGGCTCGTAGAGCTGGCCGATGCTGGAGTAGATGCCGACGGCGCGGAAGAGCGACTCCATGCCGAACGTACGCGCCTCGTCGGGCACGATCGGCACCACCAGCTTGCCGATCGCCTTGTCCTTCATCAGCTTCGTCAACATCCGGACGAAGACCATCGTCGTCGACGCCTTGCGCCCTTCGGCGCCGGCGTAGAACTCCTCGAAGACCTCGTCGAGCGAGGGCTTGAGGGGCGGCGCGATCTCGACGCGGCGCGGCGCCGGACCGCCGAGCGCCTGGCGACGTTCCTTGATGTATCTGATCTCGGCGCTGTCCTCCGCCGGACGGTAGAACGGCGCCTCGGCGATGCCGGCGTCGGAGATCGGGATGCCGAAGCGATCGCGGAAGTGCCGCAGGTCGCCCTCGTTCATCTTCTTCTGCTGGTGCGTGATGTTCTTGCCCTCGCCCGCTTCGCCGAGACCGTAGCCCTTGATCGTGCGCGCGAGAATCACCGTCGGCGCGCCGGAGTGCTGCACGGCCATCCGGTACGCGTTCCAGACCTTGGCGGGATCGTGGCCGCCGACGCGCAGGTGCTTGAGATCGTGATCCGACAGGTGCCGGACCATGTCGAGCAGGCGCGGGTCCGCGCCCCAGAAGTGCTTCCGCAGATAGGCGCCGTCCTCGACGACGTAGCGCTGGTACTCGCCGTCGACCACCTCGCCCATGCGCTTGACGAGCACGCCCTCGCTATCGCGCGCGAGCAGGTCGTCCCACTCCGATCCCCAGAGGACCTTGATGACGTTCCAGCCGGCGCCGCGGAACACCGACTCGAGCTCCTGGATGATCTGCCCGTTGCCGCGGACCGGGCCGTCGAGCCGCTGCAGGTTGCAGTTGACGACGAAGATCAGATTATCGAGCTTCTCGCGTGCGGCGAGCGAGAGCGACCCAAGCGCCTCGGGCTCGTCGGTTTCGCCGTCGCCGAGGAACGCCCAGACCTTCTGATCCGACGGCTGCTTGAGCCCGCGATTCTCCAGATACTTCATGAACCGCGCCTGGTAGATCGCCATGAGCGGGCCGAGACCCATCGAAACGGTCGGGTACTCCCAGAAATCCGGCATCAGCCACGGATGCGGGTACGAGGACAGCCCGCCGCCCGGGCGGAGCTCGTGGCGGAAGTTCTTCAGGTGCTCTTCGGTCAGCCGGCCTTCGAGAAATGCGCGGGCGTAGATGCCGGGCGAGGCGTGGCCCTGGTAGTAGATGATGTCGGCGCCACCGGGCGCGTCCTTGCCGCGGAAGAAATGGTTGAAGCCCACCTCATAGAGCGTCGCCGCCGATGCGAACGTCGAGATGTGGCCGCCGATGCCGTCCGATTCGCGGTTGGCGCGGACGACCATGGCCAGCGCATTCCACCGAATCAGGCTCTTGGCGCGACGCTCCAGGGCGTTGTCACCCGGCATCGGCACCTGTTCCTGCGGCGAGATCGTGTTGATGTACGGCGTCGTCGCCACGTACGGCAGGCGCAGGCCGCTCACTCTGGCGCGCGCGCGCAACGCTTCGAGCAGTCGGATGACCCGGCCCCTGTCGCCCTGTTTGATGACGTAGTCGAGCGAATCGAGCCACTCTCGGGTTTCGACGGCTTCGAGCGCCGCCGCTTCGTTCGGTGCCAGGTTCTTCATATGGAAGACTCGTTTCTTGAATCCTGAATAAACCTTTCCATTGTACTTCCGGATGTGTAATCGGCATACCGGCACGGGGTAAATGCGTGCAGAATTAGCCACATGCGTGCCTTCTCGATCGTTTCGACGCTAGAGTGGTTTCGATCCGCGCGGTTCCCGGCCGCGACCGTCGCGGTGCTCGTCAGCGTGGCTTGCGGCTCACCGACTCCATCTGAAGTGACGCCAACGACGACCTCGACCGCCGCGCCGGCGGCCTCGCCGCTCGACAGGAAGATCGCCCGGTTCGCGCCGGTGGACATCACCGCGAACGTCCCGGCGCTGCCACAGAACGAACAGGCCGCGCTCGGCGAGGTCATCCGGGCCGCCGCGATCATGGACGGGCTGTTCCTGCAGCAGGTCTGGGCGGGCAACACCACGCTCCTGACCGCCCTTGCCGCCGATCGGACGCCGGAAGGCCAGGCCGAGCTGCACTACTTCCTGATCAACAAGGGCCCGTGGTCGCGCCTCGATCACGACGAGACGTTCCTGCGCGCGTCCGGCGGCGTGCCCGCCAAGCCGCCGCAGGCCAACTACTACCCCGCCGATTCGACGCGCGAGGAGGTCGACAAGTGGTTCGCATCCCTGAGCGGACCGGCCAAAGACCTCGCGACCGGATTCTTCTCGGTGATTCGACGCGGCGCGGACGGCACGCTGATGGCCGTGCCCTACAGCGTCGCCTATCGGAACGAGCTGCTCCAGGCGGCCGAGCATCTCCGCAAGGCGGCAGGGCTCACGACGCAGCCGACGCTCAAGAAGTACCTCGAGCTCCGCGCCACGGCGTTTTTATCCAACGACTACTACGACAGCGACATCGCCTGGATGGAGCTCGACGCGTCGATCGAGCCGACGATCGGCCCGTACGAAACCTACGAGGACGGATGGTTCGGTTACAAGGCCGCCTTCGAGGCGTTCGTCACGCTGCGTGACGACGCCGAGACGCAGAAGCTCTCGGCCTTCAGCGGCGAGCTCCAGGGACTCGAGAACGCGCTGCCGATCGATCCGAAGTACCGCAGCGCCAAGCTCGGCGCGCTCGCGCCGATCCGCGTCGTCAACGTCGTCTTCACGGCCGGCGACGCCAACCGCGGCGTCCAGACGGCCGCGTTCAATCTGCCCAACGACGATCGCGTCGTCAGCCTCAAAGGCTCGAAGCGCGTGATGCTCAAGAACGTGCAGGACGCGAAGTTCCAGAAAGCGCTGGTGCCGATCTCGAAGGTCGCGCTCGCGGCGGCGGACCAGGCGAAGGTCTCGTTCGACGCGTTCTTCACCCACATCCTCATGCACGAGCTGATGCACGGGCTCGGCCCGCAGCAGGTCGCGGGCACGACGCAGGGCGTGCGTCTCGCGCTCAAGGACACGTTCTCCGCGCTCGAGGAAGCGAAGGCCGACATCTCGGGCCTGTGGGCGCTCCAGCAGCTCGCAAACAAGGGCGTGGTGTCCGCCGACGTCGCGCGGACGATGTACACGACGTTCCTCGCGTCGGCGTTCCGATCGATCCGCTTCGGCATCAACGAAGCGCACGGCAAGGGCATCGCGCTGCAGATCAACTACCTGCTCGACAAGGGCGCCGTCGCCGTCAACGCCGACGGCACCTTCCGCATCGTCGACGACAAGATCCAGACGGCCGTCGCCGACCTGACGCGCGAGCTCATGACCATCCAGGCGACGGGCGATTACGCCGCGGCGCAGCAGATGCTGAAGACGATGGTCACGATTCGACCGGAAGTGAAGGCGGTGCTCGACAAACTCGCCGACGTGCCGGTGGACATCGAGCCGAGGTTCGTGTCGGCGCGGGCGTTGATGCGATGAGAATCTGACAAACTCAAGACTTCAGACTCAAGACTTAAGACTTTGCTCCTTGGCTCGGCATCCGCCAAGTCTTCAGTTTTGAGTTTTGAGTTTGAAGTCTTGAGTTGTCGTCACTCGTTGCGAAGCAGCCGGACAGGATCGATCCGGCTGGCCCGCCGGGCCGGCAGGTAGACCGCGACCAGACACACCAGCGACAGCACGAGCGCCTGCGTGACGAACGTGCGCGCGTCGCGGGCGTCGACGTCGAAGAGCAGCGCGTTGAAGAGCGACGTGCCCCAGAACGAGATGGCCAGGCCGAGGGCAAGGCCGGTGGCGGTGAGCATCGCGCCCGTGCGCAGGAACAGCGCGCGGATTCTCCGCGGGTTGCCGCCGAGCGCCAGGCGAACGCCGATTTCCGTCGTCCGTTCGGTGACGGCGCACGCCAGCACGCCGTAGATGCCGACGGCGGCGAGAAACAGCGCGAGGCCGGCGAACGTCGCGAGCAGCGTCGTCTGCAGGCGGCGATCCTGCAGCTCGCGGCCGACGATCTCGTCCATCGTCTCGACGTTCGAGATCGGTTGTTGCGGGTTCACGGCCCACACCGCCGCTGACACGGCGCGGACGATCGTCGCCGTGTCGCCCTGGGCCTTGACGGCGAGATCGCGCGGCCACATCCAGTTCTCGGCCGCCTGCGCGACCGGGAAGTACATCTCCGCGCGCGTCGGGCTCTCGATGCCCATCGTGCGGGTGTCAGCGACGATGCCGACGATGGTGCGCCAGACGGCGTCCCGCGACGCCAGGCGGAAGCGGCGGCCGAGCGGATCCTGTCCGGGCCAGTACTGACGGGCCATCGTCTCGTTGATCAGGCCGACCGGTTCGCTCGAGGCGGTGTCGCGCGCGTCGAACGTCCGGCCCCTGCGCAGCACGTAGCCCATCGCTTCCATGTAGCCGGGGCTGATGACGCGGTTGTTCGCGTCGTACGGCAACGAGGGATCCGGCGTCATCAGCTCGGGGATGAATCCGCTGGTGCCGCCGCGCCAGGTCAATGGCAACCCGCCGGTGAAGCCGGCTGCGGTGACGCCAGGCAGCGCGCGCACGCGCGTCAGCACGTCCTCGACGAATTGTGCTCGCCTTGCCGGGTCCGCGTAGGCGGTGCGCGGAAGCTGCAGTCGAACGGTCGTCACCTGTGCTGGCGTGAAGCCGAGCGGCACGGCCGTGGCCGACTGCAGGCTCCGCACGAACAGGCCGGCGCCGATGAGGAGCGCCGTCGCGAGCGCGATCTGCGCCACCACCAGCGTGTGGCGCAGTCGGGATCCGCCGCCAACGACGCCCCGGCCGAAGTGCTGGGTCGAGGCCATGCCGTGCTCGATGCGCGACGCGCGCCACGCGGGCGCGAGGCCGAAGACGATGCCGGTGACGGCGGTGAGGAGCATCGTCACGGAGACGACGCGCCAGTCGAGCGTGACCCGGCTGAGCCCGGAGAGCGCGCGCGGCACGAGCAGCGTCAGCATCGGGAACGTCTGCGTCGCGACCACGATCCCGAGGACACCGCCGGCGAACGCCAGCAGAAGGCTCTCGGTCAGGAGTTGACGGACGAGACGGCGGCGATCGGCGCCGAGGGCTGAGCGCACCGCCATCTCCCGGGCGCGCGTCGAGGCCTGAGTGAGCAGCAGATTGGCGACGTTCACGCAAGCGATGAGCAGCACGCACGCGACCGCGCCGAGCAGCACGATCAACGCCGTGCGGGTGTCGCCGACGTAGTCGTCGACGAGCGGCACCGCATACATGCCGAGGCGCCGGTTCGTCTCGGGATGCTCTGCCTCGAGACGCGCCGCCAGCGCCGCCAGCTCGGCGTTGGCCTGTTCGAGCGTGGTCCCGGCGCGCAGGCGGGCGACGACGGTGAGAAAGTGGCTGCCGCGATCGGTGGCGCGTGCCGCGGAAAACGAGAGCGGCGACCAGATCTCGACGTCGGGGCTGGGGAACTCGAAGCGCGGCGGCATCACGCCGACGATCGTGTACGGATTGCCGCTGAGCTCGAGCGTCCTGCCGACGATCGACGGGTCGGCGCCAAAGCGCCGCGTCCACAGACCGTGTCCGATCACCACGATGCGATGGCCCGGCCGATCCTCGTCGGCGCTCCAGACGCGGCCGAGCTGCGGCGCGACGCCGAGCGCGCTCCAGAGACTCGCCGTGGCGAGCGCGGCGTCGATCTTCTCGGGCTCGCCGTCGCCGACCAGGTTGAACTCGCTGTGGCTGATCGCGCCGACGTGCTCGAACGACGAAATCGAGGTCGTCCAGTCGGTGTAGTTGCCAGGCGCCGGCGTGTTCCGCGGGAAGCCGACGTGCGCGGCGTTCTCCCACACCATCACGAGGCGCTCCGGATCGGCGAACGGCAGCCGCTGCAGCAGCACGGCGTTGGTGACGCTGAAGATCGCGGCGTTGGCGCCGATGCCAAGGGCCAGCGTGGCGACCAGCGCCGCAGCAAAGGCCGGACGGCGTCTGAACGTGCGCATCGCGAATCGGATGTCTTGAGCGATCTGGTTCATCGACGATCTCCTGCCCTGTTGGGGGCGCGAGGCGGCCCCTGGCTGGCTCGTGCGGAGGATGCCAGCGGCCTCCCGGACGAGCAGGCGCAACACGGCTGTCGTCCCTTTCGTCTCGGCCTGCGCGAGGAGCGCGTCGAACGTGGCCAGCATCTGATCGGCATAGCCGGCGCGCGCCGAGCCGTGCCGCCGCAGCAGCCACGCATAGATCCGACGGGCGCGCGCCGAGACCACCCCCGTCACCACGTCACCGCCTGCCCCGCAACGGCGCGCGAATCCCCTTGCGCCGCGCCTGCGCGAGGAGCGCCTCGAGCCGCGCCGTCTCCCGCCGGAGCGTCTGCCGGCCCGCCGCCGTCAACGTGTAATAACGCCTTCGCGCGTCGTCGTCGTCCCGCCGCGCGGTCTCCTGGATCAGCTCGAGATCGACCAGCCGCCCGATGGCGGTATAGAGCGGCCCGGTCCCGAGCCTCACCTCGCCGCCGGTGCGCTCGGCGACCTCGGCGATGATGCCGTAGCCATGCCGGTCGTCGTCGACCAGCGCCAGGAGGATCTGGAACTGCTGCGTGGAGAGCGGCGGGACGTCTGTGTCTGGCATAACTGCATCTTATGCAGATGCAGTTGGATTAGACGGAGCAGCTGGCGCCGAAGTTGGCTCGCGGCTCGGGCCTCGGGGCTCGAAGCCCCGAGCCCCGAGCCCGTGATGCCTACTTCTTGATCGTTGCCCCCGTCAACTGCGCAATCGCCGACAGCGTCGCCTGCGCCGCGTTCAGGCCGAGCTTGAAGTCCTTGTCGGAGAACGTCGTGAAGATGTCGATGGGCTGATGCCAGGTGGGGTTCCAGCCCGCGCCGGTGTGCATGCCGCGTTCGTTCTCGCGCATGCTGATCGCCGGCACCAGATTCATGAACGGCGTCGAGTCGGTGTTGGTCATGTGCGGACCCAGGGTGCCGGGATAGTCCGTCGAGTAGCGATCGGCCGCGAGCTTGACCGCGAGCGCGAGCTTCATCGACTCGTCCGCCATCTTCGAGTTCGACTGCCACTCGATGTTGAAGTCCGCTTCGGGACGCTGTTCCGGATTGAGCGTGCCGTCGGCGCGCGGCATGCCGTGATCCCACATCATCA
>DASTCC010000256.1:0-55401 GCA_035711465.1 Vicinamibacterales bacterium | reverse complement strand
GAATCGATCATCACCATGCGCACGGTGGCGAGGCTCGAGACGTTCTTCCTGCAGATCGCGTTCTCGGTGTCCATCGTCCTCGGCGGCCTCGCGGTGCTGCTGACCGTGTCGGGATTGTTCAGCGTGCTCTCCTATCTGGTCGAGCAGCGAACACGGGAGATCGGCGTCCGCATGGCGCTCGGCGCTTCGGCGTACAGAGTGACGCGATTGATGCTCGCCCAGACGACGCGGCCGGTGATAGCCGGTCTGATCGCGGGCGCGGGGCTTGCCGCAGCGCTGGCCACGGCGGTGCTGGCGACGCCGGCCGGCGCGCTGATCTCGCAGATCGTGCACGTCACCGATCCGGTGGCCTATCTCGCGAGTCTCGGTGCGATCGTGGCGGCGTGCCTGTTGGCGGCGTGGATTCCCGCTGCGCGCGCGGCGCAGGTCGATCCGATGCGCACGTTGCGCCAGGAATAGCGCGGGGGGACCATCAGACCTGAGGACGCGCGTCCCCGACATCGCGCCGGCGATTGTCCGGCAGCCCCTATGACCGTAGCAGCGCGCTCGGATCGATCCGACCGGCGCGCCTCGCGGGCATCCACGCGGCGGCGAGCACGAGCGCCGCGACCAGGACGCCCGCCGACAGAAACGCCACCGGATCGACGCCACGGACGCCGACGAGCAGACTGCTGAACGAGGCCACGGCAAGGAGCGCGGCGACCAGCCCGATGACGATGCCGGGCAGCGCGCTGGCGATCGCATAACGAACGATCAGCGTGCGGAGATCTCCTGGACTGGCGCCGAGGGCGAGCCGAAGGCCGAGCTCCGCTCGCCGCAGCTCGACGATCCAGGCGACCAGTCCGTAAAGGCCGAGGCCGCTCAACACGACCGCCAGGCTGCCGACCACGGTGGCCGCCGCCCCGCCGGCTTCGACCGGAAGCAGATCCAGGCGCAGGTGATCGCGGCCGGTGCGAGGAAAAAAGCCCTGGACGCCCGGCCCGACCCGATCGAGCGTTCGCTGGATGTCGTTCAACAGCAGTCGAGGGTCCCCGTTCGCGCGCGCGATCAGGGTCTGATGAAAGCCCGGCTCGATCGCCAGGTAGACGTTCGGCTGGTCGCGCTCGCCGATCGATCGATAGCGCGCATTCCTGGCCACGCCGATGATGCGGGGCCGTCGCCCGTTCCCCAGATCGACGACACGATCGAGACCGCCGTCGAGCGACCGCGCCAGCGTCTCGTTGATCACCGCGACGCTGCCGGCCGGATCCATCACGGCGAAGCCGCGGCCCTGCAGGATCGGCACGCCGACGGTCTCGAAGTACCCGGACGTGGCGCCGATGACCGACACGCGCGCAATCGGCGGCGCGTCGGCAGCGCCCGGAATCCGCAGATCAGCGCTGCCGACCAGCGCGTCGATGGGCGCCTCGGTCGATTGCGCGACGCCGGCCGTGCCCGGAAGCGCGCGGATCGCGTCGAGCGCGCGCACGACGATGGCACGCTGCTCGTCCTTGCCGACCGGCGGCTCGACGTCGAAGTCCATGATCGCCAGCCTGTCGACATCGACGCCCAGATCGAGCGTCCGCGACTGCGACAGGCTCCGCATGAACAGCGCCGCCATGACCATCAGGAAGAACGACAGCGCCACCTGCGCGATCACCAGCCAGCGACGCAGCCGCGCGCCGCGGCGTCCGAACCGCATCGCTCCGGACGCGTCGCGGAGCGTCGCGATCACGTCGATGCGCGCCGCGGCGAGCGCCGGCCCGAGCGCCAGCACCAGGCCGGCGACGCCGGCAATCGCCGCGATGACGATCAGAAACGAGGGATCGGTTCGGAGATCCAGCCGCAGCGTGAACGTCGGCAGGATCGGGATCGTGACCAGCCTTTGCGCGACCCAGAGGTACGCCACGGCACTGCACGCGGCAGCCACGGCGGCGATCGCCGCGCCCTCGAGCAGCGCCTGCCGCAGCACCTGACCGCGCGACGCGCCGAGCGACAGGCGGATCGCGGTGGCGCGGCGGAGCATCGTGCCGCGCGCCATCGCCAGGTTGCCGACGTTGGCGCAGATGACGCCGAGCACGACGGCCGCGAACGACGCGAGCAGCGCCGCGACGACCATCGCCAGGCGCCGCTGCGTGCTGCCCAGCGGGCTGCCCGGCAGCACGGCGATGCGATCGTCCGGCCGGCTCCGAGGCGCTTCGCGCTGCAGCGTCGCGCTCGCGGCCGACGCCGCGCTGGCCGCGGCGGCCATCGTCGCGTTCGTCTGGAGCCGCCCGAGGACGACGAAGGCACGACGGGCGCGATCGGATCGGAAGTCGAGCGGCATCAGCGTGCCGGCGTGCCCGGCCATCAGCCAGACGTCCGTGCTCGCCCCGGCGAAGGCCGCCGATCCGGTGGCCGGTGCCACGCCGACGACGGTGAAGGGCGTGTTGTTGAGGTACATCGTCGCGCCGATCGCCGAGGGCGATCGGCCGTAACGCGACGCCCACCAGGCGTCGCTGATCACGGCGACGGCCGGCGCCGTTCCGTCGTCGTCCGAGGCCCGGAGCAGGCGGCCCGCCAGCGGCGGCAGGGCGACGATGTCGAAGTACGGGCCGACGACCACTTCGGCCAGCGTCTGCTCGGAACCGCCGTCGGTCCGCGCGACCACGGGGACGAGGTGCGCGGCCGTGAGATCGGCGATGTCGCGCAACGGTTCGGCCAGGTCGGCGAACTCGGGGAACGCGAACTGGTTCCGATCGCCCGACGTCGGCGACGTCGTGCCGAGTCGGAACACGTCGTCGGGGCGGACCCGGCTGATCGGCTTGAGGAGCGTCGCGTCGATGAACCCGACGGTGGTCGCGGCGATGGTGACGCCGGCGGCGAGCATCAGCGCGGCAGTGAGGAAGAACACCGGACTGCGGCGCAGCTGGGTAGAGACGGCGAGGATATCGTTTCGAAGCGCCGGGGCGCGGCGGGATCGCTGGAGGCGCGCCGCCCGCGCGAGCGAGGCCAGTTCGCGCAGAAACCAGGCATCGGCGGCGAGAACGCCCCGAACCTGCCGCCGGGCGCGGAGATCGTCGAAGAGATCGGCGAGCCACTCGCTGCGGCGCGGCTCGGCGACGCGGCGGAGCGCCAGACGCGCGAGCGCGAGGTGACGTCGGCCCGGCGTCACGACCGCCTCGGCGGCGCGAGCATCGCCTCGATGCCCGCGCGCATGCGGGCGAGGTCGCCGAGCGACTGGGCTGCGGCCCTACGCCCCGCCGTGGTCACGCGGTAGCGCCGCCGGGGCCGGCCGCCGGCCTCGGCCGGAGCGTTGACGACCCGCGACGACAGCAGGCCCTTCTCCTGAAGACGGTCGAGGGTGACGTAGGCGGCACCGCGCGACACGCGGCGCGACGTCCGTGTCTCGATCTCACTGCGCACCCCCGACCCCGACGCCTCCTCGAGTCTGAGCACCGCCATCAATACCAACAGCTCGAAATCGCCCAGCGGTGTCGGCACCTGCATCATGCCGACAATGTTATCTCGATGACGACATTGTAGGCAATGTAGCCATCGATTTCCGCGGCGCGCGCAACGAGGGTCGACCCGATGCGCACGCTGCGTCAGGACCAGACGGCTTCAGGAGCAGCTGGAGGTGACTCTCACTTCCTTCGCTGGAGCACTGCCGCCGATGTGGCTCGTGCGACCTCTCGCTGCATCTCGAGCAGATCGGACGCGGTTCCGCCGATGTCATGGACCCAGATCTTCCGATCGAGGACGCCGTCCACCAGCACCACCTGGATGGTGATGCGTCCGCCATCGTCCCGGACCTTTCCTTCCAGCACGTACTGCGCGTTGAGCGCTCTGGCGATCTCCGGAAGCGAGACTCGCGGACGAGCATCCGCATACTGCAGCGCGCTCGTGTGAGAGACCACGCCGAGCGTGCCCAGGCGCGCCAGTTCGGCGGTGACGCCGTCAGTGGCGCGTGCCGCCAGCATCCGCTCCGCGGGCTGCATGGAAAAGTTGTCGAACGGCAGGACCGCGATCGTCGGCGCCGCTGACTCGTCCGCGGTCAGCAGCCGGCCAGCACGCCAGGCCACGAGCGCCGCCACGGCCAGGACGGCGACGACGATGGCCACGCCGAGCGTGACTCGAGAGCGCATGAACGCGCCGTCGCGCTCAACTGAGGCGGAGACGGCGGTTGATGCCGCCGCCGTGCCGGCTCGTTCGAACTCCGGCACGTACGTCCCGCGGTGCACGCGAATGATGATGCCGTCCGTCCGGCCAGGACCGGCGTAGTACTCGTCGAGCTTCGACCGGAGCCGCCCGGCCTCGACGCGGACGATGGAGTCGATGCGCGGGTCGTAGTCGTCGCCACGGTCGAACACCGCACAACCGATCACGTATTCCTTGAGCTGGTCGCCCTCGCCGGCGATCGTTCGTTCGACCACGTAGCGGAGAAAGCGGCTCGCGCGGTCGGCGCTCCGGAACCCGGCGCTTGCGAGGATTCGTTCGAGCTGGGCGCTCACCTGGTCGGGCGGCACGGTCACAAGCTCAGTATGGACTACGACGGCCAGGGACCCTTTTCGGGCGAGGAGAGGGACGTTACTAACGGTTACATGGCCGAAAAGTCACGGTCCATGGCCCCTTCAGGCCGGGCAGATCGCTTCCGCACGGCGTCTCACCAGGCAGGAGAACACGCCATGCTGAAACTGACCGCCCGTGTGTTGACGTTCGTTGCCGCAACCGTCGCCGTCGTCGCGATGCCAGGAACCGCCGAGGCTGGGCCGCCCCTCATCTGTCATCCATTCGACGCCGGTTCCGCCCGCCTGCTCCCGTGGGGCTCCGGTCCCGGCTGGAATACGCCTGACCGCTCCTACGATGTGCAGCGGCTGACGGCCGATACACTCCAGCTGCTCACGCCGACCGCTCCGGTGCTCGCGCGCATGGAGAACATGAGACGCGCGACGATCTACGCCGGACGCGATCGCAAGGTCGCCGCAGCCCTGCTCAGAGCCGTCATCGATCGCGCCAGCTCGGCGGCGCCCGAATCGAAGGATTCGATGGCCTGGTTCGATGCCGGGTACCTCATCGAGACGTACCGGCAGAACAGGGCCACGGCCGGCCTCGACATGCTCGCTGGCGTCGAGCCGTCGCTGTCCGAGTTCCGAAGCGTGCGCCTCAGCTCAGGGGCCGAAGGCTACAGCCTCGTCCTGAGAGCGCTGGAGCTCGCCGGCGAGAACGCCGAGATGCAGTTCGCCGCCTCGCTGATGCAGCACGGCACGGTGGCCGCCGATCATCGCCGCCGCGCGGCAGCTGGCGCGGTGAAGGGCTCGCTGCTGGCGAAGAACCTCGCCGCCATCCCGCAGTAGAAGGGCGACCGGGAGTGTCGGGTCGCCAGGAAAGGGAACTCGAGCTTCCCTTTCCTGGCGGTCACGACCCCGCGAAAAACTGCTCTGCCGTTTCGTACCGAAACCCGCATCGCCGAGCGAACCCGGGATCCTGCTGACCCGTTCCGATGTACAGACAGCGAGCCGGATCGAGCCGATGACGGTGAATCGCGACGACGCCCAATCCCGGCAGCGGTTTGCGACACCAGCAGATTGGCGGCCCTGCGGGATGCGTGCAGTCGAGCACGTCGATCCCCACGGCCAGACGCTCGGCCATCATGGCGTCAATCGAAGCGGCGCTTTCGCGTGTCAGCGTGCCTGCGGTGATCTCGGGCCGCCAGCCGATCGCGACGATCGCCATCCCCTCGTGCGCACATCGACGAAGCTTTTCCCCGACGCCGGCTGGCACGTCGAGATCGTCCACTGACAATGGCGTTCGATGTCCCGCGCGGCTGAGCCGCAGCACGCCGTCGGCGCGAACGATCAGCGCGCGATTCGCCCATGACGCGTCGAGCTGCCTGATGAAAGGCACGTGCTCGATCTCCGCGAAGCCTTCCGCGGCTTCGGGCACTTCGAGGTCGCGCTGATAGCGAAACAGCACGCCGGGACCGAAGGCGCCCGGATCGCGCGCCGACATCGTCCGGATCTCGTCCGGCTCGAGCAGCCGCCCGTACTTCGTGACCATCCGCCAGACGGCGTTGGTCTGCGCCTCCTCGAGCGTGGTGCCGAGCCAGAGCCCGCGCACGCGCAGGCCGATCCGCGCCGCCGCATCGAGCATCGGCGCCCGCGCCAGCCGTGTCGCGTAAGTGTTGTCGGCGACGAGAAGTGTCGCGCCCGACGCGACGGCCTCGCCGAGCCGCGATGCGAGACGCGCCAGCGATCCTCCCGCGTCGTCGCGGTTGAGGCGCGTGTATCCGCGCCTGGCGAACGTCCCGGCTACCGTGCTCTTCCCCGCCGCCGGCATCCCCATGACGAGCACGATCTCGCCCGCGATCGACGGAGTTGTGGCAGCGTCCGCTTGCTCGACTTTTCGGACTCTCGCGGTCGCGGGCACCCGCTCGGTCAGCCGGGCGCGGTCGTCGTCTGTCAAACGCAGCTCGAACGCGCGCGCGACTCTGCGCGCTGTCTCGACACGCGTCGGACCCGGCAGCGGCACGATCGTCCCGGCCAGATCCAGGAGCCAGGCGAGCGCGATGTCCCGCGGCGTCACGTCGTGTCGCCGCGCGAGCTCGTTCAGAACAGGGTCGCGCTCGGCCTGCCGCAGCTTCTTCACGCCGCCGAGCGGACGATGCGCGATGAGCTGAATGCCGTGATCGATGCAGTAAGGAACGACGCCGCTGAGGATCTCGTGATCGTGAAACACGCTGAGCTCGACCTGCACCGCGTCAATCGGAACGATCCGCCGCGCCTCCTCGATCTGTCCGCGGCTGACGTTGCAGAGACCGATCCGCTCGATGAGGCCGTGCTGCTTGAGCGCCGCCAGCGCCCGGACGCTCGTCGCGATCGGCACGCGCGGGTCCGGTGCGTGAAGCTGATAGAGCGCGATGCGATCGACGCCAAGGGCGCGCCGGCTCGCATCGCAGGCGTGCGCGAGATGCGCGGCCCTGCCGTCAGGCACCCACTGCCCGCCGGGGCGCGTCAGCCCGCCCTTGGTCGCGACGACAACGCGCGACCGATCGCCCGTCCACGTCGAGAGCGCTCGCGCGACCAGGCGCTCGTTGTGGCCGACGTCCGTGTGGCCGAGACAGTAGGCGTCCGCCGTGTCGAAGAACGTGGCGCCAGCGTCGAGCGCGGCGTGCAGGACGGCAACAGCCCGGTCGTCGTCGCGATCGGGCGTCGTCGACAGCCGCATGCAGCCGACGCCGATCAAACGAGGCGTCGGCGAACGCGGAGTATCTATCGGACCGGGCACCAGCCTCCTATCGAACCGTCTGGCCAGGCCGCCACACGGTTAGCAATCGGTTATCTACGGGCGATCCCTGACCCTGGCCCGGGGTATGAAATGGCCTATTCGCCGGCTTGCAGTCGGAGCACGTGTCTTTCGGGTATAGTACGCGGCCTCCCCAGTACCAATTCCTAGGCCAGCACGCTCGTGTTTCGGGCGGGGTCTCTTCGTCCCGTCTCCGAGGCACCGTCGCCGTCCCTGGGCTGTCGCGGTCTCTCGAGAGGAGCAGGCCATGAAGACCAGAATCAACCCGGCACAGGACCCTCTGCAGTGCGAGTTGACGGAGCCGCCACGGCGCGCGAAGAGGAATTCCAGGAAGGCCAAAGGCGAGAGAACGGCGAAGCCGCGCAAGAAGAACGGTCACGCGGCCGCCGAGACCACTCGGGAAGGAGATGCGATCGCTGCGTCGGCGACGCCGATGGCCCGCCGACGATCGCAGCCGCCGCGTGTCGGCCGCACCGATCGCGCGCTCGAACAGTTTCGGCCCGAGTTCGAACCGGACACCATCGATGCCGCATCTGAAAACAGGAACGGCGACACACATCACGGCGACGGTCCGCCGCCGCTGTTGGTCGTTCACAAAGCGGCGATGCCGTTGCCGACCGTCGTCGAGATCCCGACGACGACGACGCCCGAGCTGCTGATGATGCGGCTTCGCGACGTGCAAACTTTCGGGGATTCGCTCAAGGCGAAGATGAAAACAGCATGGGCGGCGCGCCGCCCGCCCGGTTGGATTCGCCGTCCGACTCATGGGCGCAGCGGCCCACCCGTCTGGCTCGTCGGCTGCCTCGCCTGCATTGCAGTGCCGGCCGTGATCACGCCGAGCTTCTCTGAGACGCCCGCGCCGGCGATCGAACAGCGAGACGTGGAGACGTCAGCCCAACCACCGGTGAATGCTCCGAAGTTCTACGCCAAGCTGCCCCTTCGCCTCGAAGTGACGCAGCCACCGCCGATCGTGCCCGCGACTCCCTCGGCGGCGCCGGTCCGCCAGCCGGCGCGCGCATCAGTCTCGATCGCGAGGCCGGCGCCGACACAGCAGGCGCGTGCGTCCACCGAACGGCCTGCGACAGCGAAACCGCCGGCCACCTCCCGCGGGTTCCAGGGCACGCTGGTCGTTCATTCCGAACCTGCCGGCGCGACGGTGTACGTCAATCAACGGCGCGTCGGCGAGACGCCGATCGAGATTCCCAGACTACGCGCCGGCTCGCACGCGGTGTGGGTCGAGATCGAGGGCTACGTCCGATGGACGGCCGGCGTCCTCGTCCGCTACAACAGCGTGACGCGCCTGGCGCCGACATTGGAGCGCAAGGCCGATCGATAGGCTCCACCCGCTTCGCCTGCCGCCGCCGCGGACTACGAGAGCTTGAGGACCGTCAGCGGGTCCAGCCGTGACGCGCGCCACGACGGCACGAGGCACGCGCCCGCGGCGACGGCGAGGAATATCACCGCCACGCCGGTGTAGACGAATGGATCGATCGGGCTGACCGCATACAGCTCGGACGCGAGGTACCGCGCCGACAGGGCCGCGCCGAAAAGCCCACAGACGATGCCGGCGCCCGCGGGCAGCAGCCCGCGCAGCAGGATCAGCCGGATGACGCCCAGGCGATCGGATCCGAGCGCCATCCGCAGCCCGATCTCGACCGTGCGGGCGGCGACGGTGTGAGCCAGCGCGGCGTAGAGCCCGATGACCGACATGAACACCGCCACAGCGGCGAACAATGTCGTCAGACCGGCCATCGCGCGTTCGGTGCCCCATGTCGCGTCGAGCCGCTGCCCCATGGTCGCGAATCGTGCCAGCGGCTGCGTCGAGTCGACTGCAGAGACCGCCTGTTCCATCGGACGGCGCAGCGCGATCGGATCGCCATCGGATTTCGCGATCAGCGCGAAGTGCGGCCACGGCAGTTGCCGGATGGGATAGAAGATCTCGTCCACCGCATCCTGGCGGAGACCGTACGTGCGAACGTCTTCGACGACGCCGATGATTTCGTATCGCAGATCGGCGTCGCGGCCGCGAAGGACCGACTGACCGATCGGATCGCCATCGAACATCCGCCGCGCCAGCGACTCGTTGATGATGCAGACGAGCGTCGCGCCCTCCCGGTCGAGCTCCGTGAAGAGTCGACCGGATTTCAGCCGGATGCCCATCAGCTTGAAATACCCCTCCGTGACCAGCCGGATGCCGGCACGCTCGCGCTCGGAGGGCGGAGGGATCGGCCGACCGGCGACGACGTACTGATGAAAGGTGAACTCGTCGCCAAGGGGCAGGCCGAAGACGGCCGCCGCATCGAGCACGTTCGGCGCGCGCTTCAGTCGATCGACGGCCTCGACCACAAACGCGGCCTGCCGCTCGCTGGTCGGGTACTTCTCCGCCGGCAGGCTGATCAGGCCGGCCGCCGTCGAACGAGCGTCGAATCCCGGGCTCGCCCGCTGCAGTCGCGTCAGGGACTGGGCGAGGAGCGCGGCGCCGACCAGAAGCATGCAGGACAACGTGACTTCAGCGAAGACCAGCGCGGATCGAAGGCGCCTGCCGACCGGGCCCGTCGCGCCATCTCGCGAGAAACCGAGCAGCGGTGTGCGTGCCGGCCGGCTTACGTAAAGCGCCGGCACCAATCCAACGATCAGTGCCGAGACCAGCATCACCGCCAGGGTCACCGCGAGCACGCGCGCGTCGATCTCGAACGACGTACCACTCGGCAGCGACGGGCCAAACCACGACGCCGCCAGCCGCAGCAGCGCCCATGCAACCGCGAGTCCAGCGAGCGCGGCGGCGAGCGAGAGGCCGAGGCTCTCGAAGAGACAGTCGCGGACGATGCGCCAACGCGACGCGCCGAGCGCCTGGCAGATGGCGGTCTCGCGATGGCGGGCCATCAATCGCCCCAGGAACAGGGCCGATGCGTTCGTGCACGACACCAGAAGCACGGCGCCGACGGCGACCAGCAGGATGATGAGCGTCTGGCGGCGATTGCCGATCAGCGTCTGCACGAACGGGATCGCCCTGGTCGAGTTGGCGGCGTCCATCCGGCCCGCGAAGCGCTGGGCGTATTCGGCCCCGAGGGAGTCGAGCTCGTGCTGCGCCTGCTCGATCGTCACGTCGGAACGCAGTCGGCCGAGCACGGCAAGGAACGAGGCGCCGTTCTGGACGTTGTCGGCGCGCACGGTCGACGACTCGAAGACCCGCGGGACGAAGATCGGGATCTCGGTCCATGGCGGCGTCAGCCGCGGTGGCAGCACGCCGATGATCTCGGTGGTCCTTCCCGCCAGCGTCATGGTGCGGCCCACGACCGCCTCGCCGGCAAAGCGCGACTGCCAGAACTCGTGAGACAGCACGCACACCGCCGGACCGTGCGCCTGATCGTCCGCATCGGTGAAGAGGCGGCCGGCTTGAGGCCGAACGCCCAGCGCCGGAAAGAAGCCCGCCGACACGCGATAGATCGGCAGCTGCTCGGCCGCCGCACCCGCGGCAACGACCGTGGCCGAGTCGTTGTCGTAGGCGGCGATATGGACGAACGACCGCGCCTGCCTGAGGCTGTTGTCGAACCGCACCCACGACAGCGCCGTCGGCACATTGCGGACCTTGGGATTGACCGCACCGATGCCGACGACCTCGTGCGGCCGCTCGATCGACATCGGGGTCAGGACGACGGCATCGAACACGCTGAACATCGACACGGCCGCGCCGATGCCGATCGAGACCGTGACGACGGTGATGAGCGATGACGTCGGACTCTGACGAAGGCGGCGACCGATATGTGGACGGGGCATGGGACCTCGCCAACACGGTATCGGACGGGTTCGTTCGGGTGGAGTCGCCAGTCCGCCAATGAACGTGCGCGGCTTGCCACCCGGCGCAGAAGTGCCGCGATTGCCAAATCTCGCGCCGATTCGGCCACCGGCAGACTCGCCGAGGCGGACGCGCTAGCATCACGCTGATGAGGATCCAGGTACTCGCGCTGGATGACGTGTTCGACCTCGGCCTGTCGGCGGTCCTCGATGCCTTCCAGACCGCCAACGAGCTGGCGGAGGCGAACGGGCTCGAGCATCCGCGCTTCGAGCTGCAGATCGTCGGCGTCAGATCGCGCGTGCGGACGGCACAAGGCTTCGCCGTGCCGGCCTCCCGCATCCGGGACGACGTGCCCGATTGCTTCGTCGTTCCGGCCATCGGCTTCAAGATGCCGCGACCGCTCGAGCAGGCGCTCCGCCGCTCCGACGTCCGCGAGGCGGCCGCAGCGATCGGCGCCATCGCCGATCGCGGCTGCCTTCTGGCCGCCGCCTGCATCGGCACTTTCGTGACCGCCGAGTCCGGGGTGCTCGATGGACGCGAGGCCACGACCACCTGGTGGCTGGCCAGGCTCTTTCGCGATCGGTACCCGCGCGTCCGGCTCGACGAGTCTCAGATGATCGTCAGATCGGGTCGAGTGGTCACGGCCGGCGCCGCCTTGAGCCACATGGATCTGGCGCTGCACATCATCAGGACGGTCAGCCCGCAGCTGGCGTCGCTGACGGCCAGCTACCTGATCGTCGACTCGCGGCCGTCGCAGTCGGCCTACGCGCTGACCGACCATCTCGATCACCTCGATCCGGTCGTTCAACGCTTCGAAGCCTGGGCCCGCGCCAGGCTGTCCAGACCCTTCTCGCTCGACGAAGCCTCACGGGCCACCGGCACCAGCAAACGCACCCTGGCCCGCCGCATCGACGCCGCCATGGGCATCTCGCCGCTGACGTTCTTTCACAACCTTCGCGTCGAGCGGGCCGTGCATCTGCTGCGGACGACGGATGCGAGCCTCGATCGCATCGCAACGGAGGTGGGCTATGCCGAACCCGGGGCGCTCCGGGCGCTCCTGCGCCGCTCGCTCAATCTGAGACCCAAAGACATCCGACCGCCGCTGCGATCGCGGAGACGCGTGGATGTGGCGCAGTCGCGCCGGCGCATTCGACGGCCAGAAGACTGAACGGCCCGTCGCTGGCGAGATCGGCACGAGGTCTGGCGCTTCGGCCTCTGTGCCCGGCGCTGCTTTCGCGTCATAACGGGCGCATGACGATTCTCGACTGCATCGGCAACACGCGGCTGCTTCCCCTGCGCCATCTCCCGCCCGCCGGCTCGGCGCGGATTCTGCTCAAAATCGAAAGCGAAAATCCGACTGGAAGCATGAAGGACCGGATGGCGATGGCGATGATCGAGGCCGCCGAGCGGGACGGTCGCCTCCAGCGCGGCGGTTTCGTCGTCGAGTACACGGGCGGCAGTACCGGCGTGTCCCTCGCACTCGTCTGCGCCGTCAAGCGGTACCCGCTGACGATCGTGACGTCGGACGCCTTCAGCGCCGAGAAGCTCGCGCACATGCGCGCGCTTGGTGCCGAGCTTCAGGTGATCGCCAGTGAAGGCGGCCGGATGACCGCCAGGCTGACGCGCGACATGATCGACGCCGCCGGCGTGATCGCCGAGCGGCCGGGCAGCTTCTGGACGAACCAGCTCAACAACCCGGATCAGCTGGCGGCGTATCACCGCATGGCCGACGAGATCTGGACGCAGACCGATGGCATCGTCGATGCGTACGTTCAGGCCGTCGGCAGCGCCGCGTCGCTGCGTGGCACGGCGGAGGCGCTCAGGCATCGCAACGCCACCATCCGGATCACCGCCGTCGAGCCGGCAGAGTCGGCCGTCCTCTCGGGCGGACCGTCCGGTGCGCACAGGATCGACGGCATCGGCGCCGGTTTCGTGGTCCCGCTGTGGCGGAACGGGGTTGCAGACGACATCGCCCGCGTGTCCACCGAGGAGGCACGGTCGATGGCCGTGAGGCTGGCCCGTGAAGAGGGGCTGTTCGCGGGCACCTCGACAGGAGCGAACCTCGTCGCGGCGTTGCAGGTTGCGGCCGCGCTCGGCCCTCAGGGCACCGTCGTCACGGTGATGTGCGATACCGGGATGAAGTATCTCAGCAGGGCCGACTAGCGCTCCCGCCGGTCCGGTCGCGTACGCCCTAACCTTTGTGGAACAAAGTTATCGCCGGAACGTAACTGGATGCGACAGCGGCATCCGGTCCCATGGGTCATTCCGATGTTCGAATCCTGGCTTAGAGACTTCAGGCACGCGGCGCGCAGCCTGGCGCGCACGCCCGGCTTCACCTTCGTCGTCGTCGCCACGCTCGCGCTCGCGATCGGCGTCAACGCCGCGATCTTCAGCGTCGTCAACGTCGTGCTCCTCAGGCCGCTGCCTTATCCGAACGCCGACAGGCTCGTTCACATCGGCGGTACGGCGCCGGGCACGGATCAACCGGCGGAGTTCGGCGTCCCCGACGAGCTCTTCTTCGAATACAAGGACAGCGTCCCCGCGCTCGAGGATCTCGCGCTCTACGGCACGGGGTCGTCGACGACACGCGCCGAAGGGCAGGTGGATCAGCTCTTCCTCTCGCAGGCGACGCCGTCGCTGTTCACGACGCTCGGCGCCGAGCCTCTGCACGGACGCCTGCCGAACGACAACGACGATGGCCGCGTGGTGGTGCTGAGCTACTGGCTGTGGCAGAGCTGGTTTGGATCGGACCCGGCGGTCATCGGTAAGAGCTACAGCTTCGCCAATCAGACTCGCACGGTCATCGGGATCATGAAGCCGGAGTTCCGGTTTCCTGATGAGCGCGTCGCCTTCTGGGTGCCGTTTCAGATTCGCGCCGCGCAGGTCACGCCAGGCGGCTTCGGTCCGGAGATGGTTGCCCGGATGGCGCCGGGGACGGATCGCGCGGCACTGGTGGCGCAACTCGAGCCGCTCGCCCGCCGCGTGCAGCAGCGTCTCGGCGGTCCGGCGCCGTACGTGCGCATCATGGAGCGTCACCGTCCGGTGGTGAAGCCGCTTCGCGAGCAGCTGGTGGGCAACGTCCTGACGCCGCTCTGGATCGTGCTCGGCACGGTCGGCATCGTCTTCCTCGTCGCCTGCGCCAACGTCGCCAATCTGTTCACCGTGCGGTCAGAGAATCGGCGCCCCGAGCTCGCAGTCCGCCGCGCGCTTGGCGCGGGACGAGGCGACCTGGTGCGGTCGCAGTTGAGCGAAGCGCTGCTCCTCGCCGCGGTCGCGGGCGCGATCGGCGGCGTCATCGCGTGGGCTGGCGTCCCGCTGCTGGTGCGCGCGGCGCCGGAAGCGGTGTCGGGCGGCTTCGGCGGCGCACCCATTCCCGGCCTCGCAAGCGCAGGCCTCGACCTCACCGCGCTCGCCTTCACGGCGGCCATCTCGGTCGTCGCCGCGTGCCTGTTCGGGCTGCTGCCCGCGCTTCGCCTCTCGGGTGCGGATGCGGGCAGCCTCAAGCAGGGCCGAGGCGTCGTCGGGCGCGGCAGCCTCACGCGCGACGGACTGGTGATGGCGCAGACCGCCGCCGCGCTCGTGCTGCTCGTCGGATCGGCGCTGCTCGCCCGCAGCTTCTGGCAGCTCAGCCGCGTCGACGCGGGCTACGACACGAAAGGGATCTTCACGTTTCAGGTCGCGCCCGGAAGGCCGGATCTGACCGACCGACCGTCCGTCTCGCGGTTTCAGTACGTGTTCATGGAGCGGCTGGCGGCGCTGCCCGGCGTCGAGTCCGTGGGATTCATCAGCACGCTTCCGCTCGACGAGGGCGCGGGCCGTCAGAACATCACGACGCCGCGAATCACGGCAAGCGGGGCCGAAGCGCCTCTCCTGCGCGGGGCCTCCGCCGGCGGCGCCTACTTCCAGACGATGGGCATCGAGCTGAGGCGCGGCCGCTTCTTCGATCGCGTCGAAGAGGAGCAGGGCATTCCCAACGTCATCATCAGCCAGTCGGCGGCGGCGGTCCTGTTCCCGGGCGAGGATCCGATCGGCCAGCAGCTCAAGCCCGCGACCAGCACGAGCAATACGTGGCTGACCGTGATCGGCGTCGTCGAGGACGTCAAGATCGACGACCTGCGCCGCACCACTCCGGAGCCGATGCTGTACCTGCCGGGCGCGGCGACGTCGCCGGCGTACGTCATCCGTTCGGCGCGTGCCGATCAGCTCGCGCCCGAAGTTCGCGCGGTCATCCGCGAGCTCATGCCGGCATCGCCGATGTATCGCGTCTTCACGATGGAAGGTCTGGCGGCGAAGGCGACGGCCAGCCTGTCGTTCACGATGCTGTTGGTCAGCGTCGCCGCTGCGCTCGCGCTGGTGCTCGGCGCGGTGGGGTTGTACGGCGTGCTCTCGTACAAGGTGACGCAGCGTGCGCAGGAGATCGGCGTGCGCATGGCACTCGGCGCCCAAGCCCGCCGCGTCCGCTGGATGTTCGTGTGGCAGGGCGGCAGAGTCGCGCTCGTTGGCGTGGTCGTCGGCGCGATCGCCGCGATCGGCCTGACGACGTACCTGCAGACGCTGCTGTTCGGCGTCGAACGACTCGACATGACAGCATTCGCGGGCATGTCTGCGGTGATGCTGACGGTTGCACTCCTCGCCAGCTATCTGCCGGCGCGGCGTGCGTCTCGCGTCGATCCGGTCATCGCACTGCGGAGCGAATAGCGTTCACCCTGGCCAGGACATGCAACGACGGGGCGGGTCCAGGCAAGCAAGAATCTGTTAGCAATCTCGTGCTGGCCGTGCGATCCGTATCAACCACCGCCGCGATTCTTCGGCGGCGACGGCATTCGCATGTCGCGCCGACACGTTTCTGTCAGTCAGGTGATCGAGGACCTGGACCGCCAGCTCGCCAGGGCGCAGGCGCTGGTGTCGTCGGTCGACGACCAGCTGCTGCACCGTCAACCGCCCCGGGGCGGCTGGAGCATGCTCCAGTGTCTTCAGCATATCGTCCTGACCTATCAGGCCATTCTGACGGCGATGGTTGCGACTGCGCCGCCTCGTAACGCGGCCGGCGAACTCGACACTCATGTCGCGCAGAATGGCGTCGCGCGGTTCTTCCTTTGGGTTCTGGAACCGCCCGTCCGCTGGCTTCGGGTGAAGTCGCTGCCGGCCGTCGTTCCCGAATACGTTCCGGACGCGCGGCAGGTGCTGGCCGATCTCGAGGCCACGCATCGTCAGGTCACCCAGCTGATGCGCAGTCTCAGTTCGGCAGAGGTGAACACGATCCGGTTCCCGGACCTGTTCAATCCTCGCTTCAGCCATAGCCTGGGTGTCGGAATGCTCATCATCGCTGCTCACGAGCGCCGTCACCTGTGGCAGGCCGAGCAGGCCCGCGCGGCGTTGACCGCCGGCGCTTCCTGACGATTCAGCGCCTCAAGACGCCCGTTTACTTCCCGTGACCAGATCGATGGCGGCCGCCGTCATCGAGTCGTCGTCCTTCGCGAAGAAGAGCGCGAGCAGTTCGCGGTCCTTTTCCTCGTCGCCGGGCGCCCAGACGCTCACCCGGGCGAAGCCGCACTCGACACGCAGCGTTTCAATCGCTTCGGTGACTTTGTCGTTCACTGTGGACTCCTGCTGGTTAGGGCGCCGATCTCAATATAGACTGCCGCGAAGCAAGCGCCCGTCTTCACGCGCTTCACGGCCTTTACGGTGCCCTCAGGAATTCTTGAAATGCGCTCGAAAGCTAACTAGAAATACACGTGCAAGGCGACGAGCACGTTGACACCGCCGATCGCGTCGGTCGCTCTGAACTTGTCAGGCAGGTGGTAATAGGCGATCGCGGCGCTGATCGTCACGTTCTTCGCGTCCGGCATCGTCATCTCGACGCCGCCGAAGATCTGTGCGCCGACCGCCGTGCCCTCCTGTGGCTCCGGCACCGCCCTGGGCACGTTGCCCTCGTGGGCCTGGGCGAAGTTGACGCCGCCGCCGATGTAGGGGCGGATCTGGAATTCCTGCGTGTCGTCCCAGTCGGTCAGCATGTAGATGACCGACGGCGCGATGATGTACGAGTCGGTCTCAGCGTCGCGGCCGTTGTTCCACGACGCGCTGAGGTCGAAGCCCAGCCGATCCGTGAACCAGTAGCGCAGCGTCCCGCCGATGCCGTTCTGCGTCGCGCCGATATTGGCGCCGATGCCGAAACGCTGCTCGCGCTGGCGCCGGCTGGGCGCTGAGGACGACGTCTGTTGTGGCGCCGCGAGCCTGGCGCCGCGCACGCCCGGCACCCCGGGTGGCGGCAGCGCGGAAGGCGAAGCGGAGGTCGAACCGACGAGTGATGCGGTGATGACGAGAAGAGCGCCGAGCGGCATTGACGACTCCAGTTCGCGCTGGCAATCGCGGGTCCAGAGCACACTGTCAAAAGCGGACGATGGCGTCGGTCTCGTCGACGAAACGCCGAAGTGATCCCCCTCATTCCTCCTTGTACACGGAAGCCCCGGCAAACGCCGCGGCGATGAAGGTGACGAAATAGAGCAGCGTGCTCTTCACGTAGGCATTGGGCGCGAAGATGCCCATCATCATGAAGCCGAACAGCACCGGCGCTATCGAAAAGAACAGCACCAGCGCCGCCAGCGTGGCGGTCATCGGGCCGGGGCCGAACCTCGGGCGGAAACCCACGTAGGTGAGCAGGACGACGAATCCCATGATGAAGTTGGCGACGATGAAGGACACCATCGTGCTGGTGCCCTCCACCGCCTCGGGATTGAGATTGAGCCGCTGGCGCATCACCTGCGACTCCTCCGCCATCAGCACGACTTGAATCAGCACGTCGGCCGCATTCAAAACGACGCCGGCCACCAGCGCGCCGAGGATCAGTCGACCTGTGTTGATGCGGCTCACGGAAAGCGCCTCCTCACTGCGTCCAGATCCTGAGTTCGAGGATGAAGCCTTCCCATCACCGTCCGCCGCTGCCCGCCGCCGGCGCCTTGTCCTTGTCGCGCGCTTTCAGGCGCTGGTCGATGTGCTCCTGCATCTTCAGGCGCGGGATGCCGTACTCGAGCCAGTCCGGCGCCTCGGCGCCCTTCAGGTAGTGATCGAAGAACTCCTTCATGCGCTCGGTGTAGTCCTGCTGATTGGCCGGCCGCGCCAGGCCGTGATTCTCGCCCGGGTACTCGAGCAGGATCACCGGCTTGTGCAGGCGCCGCAGCGTGTTGAAGTACTCGATGCCCTGGGTGAAGTCGACGGCGCCGTCCTGATCGTTGTGCAGGATGATCAGCGGCGTCTTGACGTTCGCCGCGTGCGCGACCGGTGAGTTGCGTGTGTACGCCTCCCACTGCTCCCACGGCCCGCCGGTGAACCGGCCCTGGCTGCTCTCGAAGATCGCGCCGTTGGTGCCGCCGGTGTTCTTGTAGATGATCGAATACATGCTGATCATGTTCGTCAGCGGCGCCCCCGCGACCGCCGCGGCGAACAGGTCGGTCTGCGTGATCGTGAACGCGGTCTGATAGCCGCCCCACGAATGGCCGTGCAGGCCGACGCGCTTCGGATCGACGACGCCCGTCTTGATCGCCGCCTGCACCGCCGGCACCAGCGCCCACGCCGCGGACATGCCCGGATCGTTCACGTAGTAGGTGATGTCCGGCATCAGCACCGCGTAGCCGTTGCTCGTATAGGCCTGGCGGCTGAAGCCGTTCGCCGTCGGCCGGCCGTAGGTGTAGTGGCTCTGCGTCAATCGCTCGTAGATGTAGACAATCAACGGGTACTGCTTGCCGGGCTCGTAGTTCGCCGGCAGGTAGAGCGAGCCCAGCAGCCGCGCGCCCTTCGCGTTCTTGTATTCGATCAGCCTCGCGCCCGACGTCCACAGGTACGGCGCCGCCTCCGCCGAGGTGTCGAAGATCTTGCGGCCGTTGAGCAGCGTCGCGTCGGTCACGTAGACGCCGGTCGCCTCGGTCGGCGTCTCACGCGTGTAGACCCAGACATCGGCCTTCTCCGCCTTGGTCAGACCGCCAATCGACGCGTCTTCCCACAGCAGCATCTTGAGTCCGGTCGTGCCCGGCTGCAGCACGCCGTAACCGTCGCGCTTGGTCCACTCGGCCACCGCGGCGAAGTACTGCGGCTTGGTGAGATCGATGCCGCGCTCGTCCGGATCGGTCCGCGTGCGCTGATAACGAATCTGATCCTTGCTGCCGTTGACCGTCAGATTCACCGCCGGCTCGCCTGCCGCCGCCGGAATCTTCCAGACGTCGAAGCGATCCGAGATCAGCACGTACTTGCTGTCCGAGGTCCAGCCGACGACCTGCGTCGGCGGATCGACGATGTTGTGATCGTCTTCGGTGTTGACGAACGTCGCCGGCACGCCCTGCGTGACGCTGCGCGTCTCGCCGGACGCCATGTCGTGCACCCAGAAGTGGCGGTTCTCGTAGAAGAGGTACTTCGTCGAGTCCGGCGACGCCGCATTGCCCCAGCGCAGCCGCTTCTTGATCACCCTGCGCAAGCCGGTGTGGGTGTCGACTGAATAGATGTCCTGGTAGCGCTGGCCGTCCAGGTTGCCCTGCAGCTCGTAGGCGTCGTCGCTCATGCCGACGGCCCAGCGGCCGGTGCCGGCGATCGAGATGTCGGTCACTTCCTCGTCGGCGAGGCGGATCATCTTGTTCTCGCCGGGCCGGAAGATGGTGACGTAGTTGAACGCGCGATCGCGATTCTCCTGCACCTGCTGCTGCGACTGGAGCCGCGGATCCTTGTAGTGCCAGATCACGAGATTCGGACGCTCGTTGTTGCTGTCGTCGTCGCCCGAGGCGTTGCCGCGTCCGCCTTCGGGCGCGTCGTCGGCCGCCGCGGCGGCGGCGCCGCGGGCGCCCGGGGCGCGCGGCGGCGCCTTCGTGAGCGGCGAGATGCCGAAGATGATCGCATCGCGCGCGTCGGTCCACTGCGGCGTGCGGTTGCCGCTGACCGACATGTTGGCGGGGAACGTCTTGTCCGCGGCCGGATCGTAGGTGATGCGCTTCGGCGACGCCGTGGCGACGTCGGAATAGCCGACAACCGAGTAAAGCCGTTCGCGGTACTGGCGATCGTCCTTGCCCTTCAGGAACGACAGCGCGTCACCTTCGCGCGTCCAGGCGAGACGCTCGAAGAAGGCCTTGTCGGTCTCGAGCGACGAGATCGCGCCGGTCTGCATGTCGCGAATCTGCACGCCGTTGCCGGCCTGCTCGGCGGCGTCGATCACGAGCGCGAGCTGCTTGCCGCTCTTGTTGAACGCGAACTCCGAGACGTTGCCGATGTTCAGCTCTTTGCCGGTGGCGAGCTCGCGCAGGATCAGATCCTTGCCGCGCGGCCGCGTGTCGCGCGGCGCGTCGCCGCCAGGGGTGTCACCGCCCCGACCGCCGCCGCGACCGCCGCGTCCGCCCGCGCCAGCCGCGCCGCCGCCACCGGCCGGCTCGGGCGGATAGCGATCGAGCGCGATCCATCCGCCCAGCTCGCCGTTGAACACGGCGCGCTGCGTCTTCGCGAACGTCGTCTGCTCGCCCGACGCCAGATTCACGAGCACGATGCTGTTCTGGTTCGGCCGGCGCGCGCGGGTGTTCGCCTGCGCGTCCTTGCGCGTCGGCGCGACGGTGACCGTGGCCCACGCCGAGTCGCTCGAGAAGCTCACCGCGCCGCCGTTCTGGCCGACCGGGAACTTCATCTCCTTGTCGCCGCTGGTGGCGCGAACCACGACCTCGCTGTCGCCCTCGAGCGGCGACAGCCGGTACGCGATCCACTGCCCGTTCGGCGACAGGCTCGTCAGGCCCATGGCGCGGAAGGAGAGGATGTCTTCGAGACCCATCGCGCGTTTGGCCGTGTTCTGCGCGCCGAGGGGCGCGAAGGCCACCATCGCTGTGACGACAACCAGCGCTGCGGACCATCGCAGGCGTTTCATGGAAACCTCCAGGGGTAGGACCGAATGGGCAAATGGTAGCAGAGCGTGTGTCCGAACCGACGCACCGGCCGGGCGCGACGAGTGCTAAGCTTCCCGGCACACCTGGGGTGACCGCGATGAGAGTTCTCGCGTTATTGCTCGCATTTCTGGCGATCGCGCCGGCCGGCGCGATCACTCAGCTCGTTCCTGCCGACCTTGGCGTCAGCTCGCGCGACGGACTCGTCGTATCGGCGTCGGATGTCGCCGCGGATCTCGGCGCCGACGTCCTCGCCAAAGGCGGGAACGCCGTCGACGCCGCGGTCGCCACCGCGTTCGCGATGGCCGTCACTCACCCGACCGCCGGCAACCTCGGCGGCGGCGGCTTCATGATCGTCCGCCGGCCCGACGGCACGGCGACGACATTCGACTATCGCGAGCGCGCGCCGGGCAAGGCGACGCCGACGATGTACCTCGGCAAGGACGGCGAGATCGATCGCAGCCTCACGGCCGCCGGCTATCTCGCGCCCGGAGTGCCGGGCACCGTGCGCGGCATGGCGCTCGCGCATTCGAAGCTCGGCAAGCTGCCATGGAAAGACATCGTCCTGCCGGCCGCGCAGCTCGCGGCGAACGGCTTCACGATGTCGGAGACCCTGGCGCGAAGTCTCAACAACGAGCTGCGGCGGATGCAGCCGTTTCCCGCGTCGGTGGCCGCTTACGGCAAGCCGGGCGGCGGACAGTGGGCAGCCGGCGATCGCATCGTCCTCGCCGATCTCGCGAAGAGCCTGACCTCGATCGCCAACGACGGCCCCGACGCGTTCTACACAGGATGGATCGCCGATCGCATCGCGGCCGACATGGCCGCCAACGGCGGCTTGATCACCAAGGACGATCTGGCCGCCTACGAGGCGAAGGAACGCGCGCCGGTCAAGGGCACGTTCAACGGCTACGAGATCATCTCGATGCCGCCGCCGAGCTCGGGCGGCGTCGCGCTGATCGAGATGCTCAACATCCTCGAGTCACAGAACATCCAGAAGCGGAAGCCTGGCTCGGTCGAAGCGCTGCACCTCACCACCGAAGCGATGCGCCGCGCCTATCTCGACCGCGCGCGGTTCCTCGGCGATCCCGATTTCGTGCAGGTGCCGATCGAGAAGCTGACGTCGAAGGCGCACGCCCGGGACGTGGCGCGCTCGATCGACATGAAACGCGCGTCGCTCAGCCGCGTGCTCGGCAACGACATCCTTTCGGCGGCGCTGCCGGCCGAGTCCGACGAGACGACGCATTTCTCGGTCATCGACAAGGACGGCATGGCGGTGGCCAACACCTACACGCTCGAAGGGGGCTACGGCTCGCACGTCGTCGTCGCCGGCACCGGCATCCTGCTCAACAACGAGATGGGCGACTTCAACAAGAAGCCGGGCACGACCAATGAGACCGGCGACATCGGCACGCCGCCGAACGTGATCGCGCCCGGCAAGCGCATGCTGAGCTCGATGACGCCGACCATCGTCGCGCGCAACGGCAAGCCGGTCCTGATCACCGGTTCGCCCGGCGGACGGACGATCATCAACACCGTGCTCACCGTCGTGCTGTACGTCACCGCCTGGGAACGGACCGGCCGCGAAGCGGTGGACGCGCCGCGCATGCACCATCAGTGGCTGCCGGATCGACTGACGATCGAGACCAACGGCGTCTCCGACGAAGTGCTGGCGGCGCTGAAGGCGCTCGGCCACGACGCGCGCGCCCAGGGCAGCCAGGGATCCGCGCAGACGATCTGGATGCATCCGATCACGGGCACCGCGTTCGGTGTCGCGGATCCCAGGGATCCGACGTCTAAAGCTGCCAAACCTGGTGGCAGGTAACGACGGGTTACGACAGGTAACGACGGGTTACGGCTGGTAACCGCGGGTGACGGCGGGTTACGACGGGTGACGCGGGTACCCGGGTAACGACGGTTGACGGGGCGGCGGCGGGTCAATATAGTCACATCGTGACTAAAAAGACCCGGGCGGAGTCGCTCGCCGAGTTCGAGCTCCTGGTGTTGCTTGCGGCGCTTCATCTTGGGCCTGATGAGGCTTACACGGTTTCGATTGCCGACGACATCGCCGAGCGCACCGGGCGCTCCGTCAGGCGGGCGAACGTGTTTACGACGCTGCAGCGTCTCGAGAGCAAGAAACTGATCTCGACGCGGCTTGGCGACGCGCGGCCGGAGCGGGGCGGGCGGCCGCGCCGGCTGGTCGTCGTCGAACCCGCCGGCGTCGAGGCCGTGCGGGCGACGACGCGCGCGATTCAGGCGATGGCGGGGCGCGTGAAAGGCCTGACCGGAGGCACGAGATGAAGCCGCCTCGCCTGATTGCCGCCCTGCTCAGCGGGCTCGCGCCTCGTGACCGGGTTCACGACGTCCTCGGCGATCTCGAAGAGGCGCACGGCCGCCGCGTCCAGCAGCGGGGACGCCTCGCTGCGTGGTGGCTGACGACGGTCGAGGGGTTGGACATGGCGTTCGCGCTCGCGCGCTTGCGCTTGCCGCGTCCTCGGCTGCAACTGTCGTGGCTCGACGTTCGGCTCGGCATGCGGCTGATGCTTCGTTATCCGGGCCTGTCGCTCGTTGCCAGCCTGGCGCTCGGATTCGCCATCGCCGTTGGCGCGCTGACGTTCGAAGTGGTCTCACAGGTGCTGTCGCCGTCGCTGCCGATCGCCGGCGGCGACCGGATCGTCGGATTCCGGCTCTGGAACACCGAGACCGGCCGTAACGTGACGCACACCGCCTGGGATCTGGAGACGTGGCGGACGCAGCTGCGATCGGTCGAGCACGTTGGCGCCTTTCGATCGCAGACGCGCAATCTGATCACCGCCGACCAGCAAAGCGAGCCGATCGAAGTGGCGGAGACGAGCGCCGCCGCATTCGCCACGGTGCAGGCTTCGGCGCGCATCGGACGCACGCTCGTCGCCTCCGACGAGGTCGTCGGCGGACCGGACGTCGCGGTGATCGGCTTCCACGTCTGGCAGCAGCGCTTCGGCGGCGCCGTGGACGTGATCGGCCGCACCGCGTACCTGGATGCGCGGCCGGTGACCATCGTCGGCGTGATGCCGGAGGGATTCCTGTTTCCGGTCGCGCACGACGCGTGGGTGCCGCTTCGATTCACTGCGTCCGAACTGGGCCGGCGTGGCGGGCCTCCGTCAGGTTTCGTGTTCGGTCGTCTGGCCTCTGGCGCGACGCTGGCGAGCGCGCAGGCCGAGGTTACGGCGCTCGGCGCGCGGACGGCACGCGACTTCCCCGACACCCATGCGCGTGTGGTGCCGACCGTGCTGCCGTACGCGAGGGCGATGATCGACGCGCCCGTCGTCGCGCGACTGGCGTTCGGTTCGACCAATGTCGCCGCGGTGCTGTTCCTGGTGTTCGTGGCATCGAACGTGGCGCTGCTGATGTTCGCGCGGACTGTGAGCCGCGAGGCGGAGCTCGCGATGCGCACCGCGCTCGGCGCCAGCCGCGGACGCATCGTCAGTCAGCTGTTCGTCGAGACGATGCTGCTGGCGCTGGTCTGCGCCGCGGCGGGCCTGGGCCTGGCCTCCGTTGGGATGCGTTGGGTCTTTCGTCTCGTCGAGGTCGGCCTCGGCATCGAGCGGTGGCCGTTCTGGATGCACATGAGCTTGTCGCCGTGGACCGCGGTCTATGCGGTTGGACTGGCGGGCCTGGTCGCACTGGTCGCCGGCGCATGGCCGGCGTTCCGCGTGACGGGCGGGGCGGCGCGCTGGAAGATCGGCGCGCCGGGCGTATCCACCGTGCGTTTCGGCGGCATCTGGACCGGCGTCATCGTCGCTCAGGTCGCGCTCACCGTCGCGTGCGTGCCGATCGTCGTCTCCGTTGGCCGGGAGACCTGGGGATTCTCGCGCTTCGATCTCGGCGCGGCTGGCGACGAGTACGTGGCCGCGGCTGTCGCGCTGCACGGCGCGACAGCCGCGGGCGCATCGACTCCCGACGACGCGACGGCCGCCAACCGCGGACGGTTCGAATCGTCGAGCGCGACGCTGCTCGAGGAGCTCCGCGTCGATGGCGCCATTCGATCGGCGACGTTCGGCGATCCGCCAGGCGCCTACGTTCCCCGACGGTGGATCGAAGTCGACGGCCCTACGCAGCCGTCGCGTCTGGCGCTCGGGCATCGACCGCAGGTGGCAACGGTATCTCCCGGCTTTTTTCAGGTACTCGGCGCGAAGATGGTGGCGGGACGCGACTTTCACCCGGCCGAGACGCGCCCCGACGCCACAGTCATCGTCGTCAACCAGTCGTTCGTAGCCGAGGTGCTGGGCGGCGCACCGGCAATCGGGCGACGACTGCGATTCAAAGCCTCGACGCCGTCGACGTCTGACGAACAAGCGCCGGAGCCATGGCGAGAGATCGTCGGCGTCGTCACCGATCTGACGATGACCGCCGATCCCGGTCTGCGCGAGCGCGCCGGCATCTACACGCCGCTCGTGCCCGGGACGCAGCCGGCCCGGCTGATCGTGCACGCGGCCGGAGGGAGCGGGACGATCGCCGCCAGAGTGCGCGCGATTGCCGCGCGCGTCGATCCGTCGCTGCGGCTCTCCGGCTTCTCGACCCTTGGCGATCTCGTCCGGACCGAATCACGCTTCTATGCGTTCTGGTTCCGCTTCTCTCTCGGGGTCATCGGCTTGCTGCTGCTGCTGGCGCTGACCGGCATCTACGCCGTCGTGTCGTTCACGGTCTCGCGGCGCACGCGGGAGATCGGCATCCGCGTCGCGCTCGGTGCGGACCGGCGCCGGCTGCTGTCGGAGATCCTGCGAACACCGATGCGGCGGGTCGCGATCGGCGCCGTGATTGGCGCCGCTGCCATCACGATGCTGCCGCTGCTTTCCGAGGGTCACATCACGCTGTCGCTCGCCAGTCTCATCGCCGCAAGCGCGATCATGGTGATGATCGTCAGCGCCGTGGCCTGCACGGTACCGATTCGCAGGGCGCTGCGGATCCACCCTACAGACGCGCTTCGTGCTGCGGAGTGAGTCGTCGGCGCGATACGCGGACTTGACACTCGACGACGTGGTTGCGTAACGTCGTTGTCCTGATGTTCCCGCGCGCGCACCACCGCCACCATCATCACGGTCATTCGACCGCCCGGTGGCGCTGCGCCTGAACGTCGTCGTCGAACTCTGATCGACTTTCGCAGCCCCGCCGGATCGGCGGGGTTTTCGTTTGTACCCTGCTCGATCCCGTCCGGGCGAAGGACGGACATGGACTTCTCGAAGCTGAACGGGCTCATCCCCGCCGTCATCCAGGACGCGGACTGCAACCTCGTCCTGATGGTCGGCTTCATGAACGCCGAAGCGCTGGCAGTCACGCGTGCCAGCGGCTACGCGACGTTCTACTCACGGTCGCGCGATCGCCTCTGGACCAAAGGCGAGACCTCGGGCAACCGGCTCGCCGTGGTGTCGATCACGCCCGATTGCGACGAGGACACCGTGCTGGTCCGGGTGCGGCGCGAAGGCGACGGCCTCGCCTGCCACAACGGCACGGTCACCTGCTTCGACGGGCGGGCGGCGCTATGAAGCTCAAACTCGGGCTGCCCAAGGGATCGCTGCAGGACGCGACGGTTCAGCTCTTCGCGCGCGCCGGGTTCACCGTGTTCGCCAGCTCGCGTTCGTATTACCCCGGCATCGACGATCCCGAGATCGAATGCATGCTGATCCGGGCGCAGGAGATGACCCGCTACGTCGCCGACGGCGTCCTCGACGCGGGCCTCACGGGTCAGGACTGGATCGCCGAGCACGCCGCCGCCAACGACGGCGTCTCTGGAGTCGAGCCCGTCGCCGATCTCGTCTACGCCAAGCAGAGTTACGGTCGCGTGCGCTGGGTGCTCGCGGTGCCGGATGACTCGCCGTGGCAGCGGCCTGAGGACCTGGCGGGCCGGACCGTCGCCACCGAGCTCGTGCGCGCCACCGAGGCGTACTTCGCCGCGCGACGGATTCCGGTCAGCGTCGAATTCTCCTGGGGCGCGACCGAAGTAAAGCCGCCGGTGCTCGCGGACGCGATCGTCGAGGTCACCGAAACCGGATCATCGCTGCGCGCCAATCGGCTGCGCATCATCGATACCGTCCTCGAATCGAGCACGCAGCTGATCGCCAATCCGGCCGCCGTCCGGGATCCGTGGAAGCGCGCCAAGATCGACAGTCTCGCGCTCTTGCTGCAGGCGGCGATCGAGGCGCACGGGCGCGTCGGACTGATGCTGAACGTCGATAGGGTCGGCCTTGGCAGCGTGCTCGCGCTCCTGCCGGCACTGAAGCGGCCGACGGTGTCGCCGCTCGGCGACGCCGGCTGGGTCGCCGTCAACACCATCGTCGACGAGCGGACCGTGCGCGATCTGATCCCGCGGCTCAAGCACGCCGGCGCCCAGGGCATCGTCGAGTACCCGCTCAACAAGGTCGTGCTGTGATGCGCATCGTCCGAACGACCAACCGGCGGGCGCTGGAGCGGCTGTTCGCGCGCGACCGCGCCCGCGACCGCGAAGTCGCTTTGAAAGCCGCGCGGATCGTCGCCGACGTCCGGCGCCGCGGCGACCGCGCGCTGACGCGATGGATGCGAGAGCTCGACGACGTCAAGCCGCCATTCGACGTCACGCGGCGAGCGATGGACGAGGGCTGGCGTCGAACGTCGCCAGAGGTCCGACGCGCGATTCGGAAGGCGGCGCGTGCCGTTCGCACGGTCGCCGAACGTCAGCTGCCGCGCAGCTTTGCCGTCGACACCGCCGACGGCGTCCGCATCGAGCAGCGCGTCCGGCCATTCGGCCGGGTCGGCTGCTACGTGCCTGGCGGCCGGCATCCGCTGCCGTCAACGGTGTTGATGACGGCAGTTCCCGCGGCCGTTGCCGGTGTCGGCGACATCGTCGTCGCCTGTCCGCGTCCGGCGCCGGAGGTGCTCTGCGCGGCCGTCGAGGCCGGCGTGTCGCGCGTGCTTCGCATCGGCGGCGCGCAGGCGATCGCGGCGCTCGCCTACGGGACGACGTCGATCGCCAGGGTCGACAAGATCGCCGGACCTGGCAACGTCTGGGTGACAGCCGCGAAGGCGCTGGTCGCAAGCGACTGCGCCATCGATCTGCCCGCCGGGCCCAGCGAGATCGTCGTCTGCGCCAATCGCGGACGGGCAGACTGGATCGCGATCGATCTCGTCGCTCAGGCCGAACACGATCCCCAGGCGCGCGCCGTGTTCGTGACGACATCATCGCGCCTCGCCGCCGGCGTCTCGTCAGCCATCGGCGCCATGAGGCTCGCGGCGGGACCGGCCCGTGCGTCGCTGGCGAAGCACGGCGCCATCGTCATCGCGCGAACCCGCGGCGAAGCCGTCGAGATCGTCAACCGTCTGGCACCGGAGCATCTGGTTTGCGATGCGCCATTCGATCCGGATCAGTTCACGACCGCGGGCACGATCTTCAGGGGCCGCTGGAGCGCGCAGGCCGCCGGCGACTACGCCACCGGCTCGAATCACGTCCTGCCAACCGGCGGCGCCGCCCGAACGCGCGGCGGCTTGAGCACCTCGGACTTCGTGAGAACCTTCACCGTCCAGACGATCGGCGAACGCGGCCTGCGCGCGATCGGACCGGCAGCGATTGCGCTCGCGAAAGCGGAGGGACTCGAAGCCCATGCCGAATCGATCGCGATCCGCCTTCGACCTGAGTTCTGAGTTTCAAGTCTTGAGTTCTAAGTTTCAAGTTGTCAGCTGCCCTTCCGGAGCCCTGTGCCCATGCCATATCAACCACCTGATGCGTCCCAGGGCCTTCGCCTTCACTTCAACGAGCACACCGGCGGCTGCTCGCCGGCCGTGCTCGAGGCGCTGCGATCGATCACCCGTGAGGAAGCCGCGTGGTATCCGGACTACGGTCCGATCACGGCGGCCACGGCAGCCGCGTTCGGCGTCGATCCGGACTGGGTCCAACTCACCAACGGCCTCGACGAAGGCCTGCACGTCGTCGCGCATTACGCCAGGCTGCAGATCGATCGCGTGCCCGTCGAGCCGCCCGTGATCATCGTCGAGCCGGCGTTCGAGATGTACCTGGCCAGCGCCGAGGCCGCGGGCCTGGCGACGACGCATCTGATGCCGGAAGAGGATTTCGCGTTTCCGACGCAGGCGATGATGCACGCGTTGAGGCCCGCCACCCGGCTGGTCTATCTGACCGATCCGAACAACCCGACGGGTCTCGCGATCCCGCGAGGCATCGTCGAGCACATCGCGCAGGCGGCGCCACAGGCGACCGTGCTGGTCGACGAAGCCTACGCGGAGTTCAGCGGCCGGACGTTCGTCGGCGACACGCTCGATCGCCATCGCAACCTCGTCGTCGGGCGGACGTTCGCGAAGGCGCACGGGCTGGCCGCGCTGCGCATTGGCGCGCTGGTCGCGCACCCCGAGACGTTGGCGCCGCTGCGGCGTCTGCTGCCACCCTTCGGCGTCAACGTCTGCGCGATGCGCGCCCTCGCTGCCGCGCTCGAGGACACGGCATATCTGCGCGCATCGGTGGCCGCGGCTGCGGAGTCGAAGCGGCTGCTCTACGACTACTGCGAGCGCCGCGGGTGGACCTACTGGCCGAGCGAAGCGAACTTCGTGCTGATTCGCGTCGGCGACACGGCGTCGGCGCTGGCGCGCGCGCTCGCCGATCGCGGCGTGCTCGTCCGCGACAAGAGCGCCGCGTCCGGGTGCGCCGGCTGTCTGCGCATCACCGCCGGCGTCGTGGCGCACACGCGCGTCTGCATCGACGCGCTGGAGGCGATCCGTGCGGCGGGCGCGAATTGACCGCCGCACGGCCGAGACGCGCGTCCGCGTCCGGCTGCAGGTCGAAGGACGCGGACGCTATGACATCGCGACCGGCCTCCGGTTTCTCGATCACATGCTCGAGACGACCGCCCGTCATGGCGGCTTCGATCTCGAGATCGCCGCGGACGGCGACCTCGACGTCGACGCTCATCACACCGTCGAGGACACGGGGCTGGCGCTCGGCGACGCGTTCGCGCGCGCGCTCGGCACGCGCCGCGGGATCAACCGCGCCGGCTACTTCGTGATGCCGATGGACGAGTCACTCGCTGTCGCCGCCATCGACCTGGCCGGCCGTCCTCACGCCGCCATCGACGTGCCGGTGCGGGCCTCACGCGTCGGTGACCTGCCCACCGAGCTGGTCGCCGACTTCTTCGAAGGCTTCGCCACCGGCGCCAGGGCCAACGTGCACCTGAAGCTGCTGTATGGCCGGTCGAGCCATCACGGCATCGAGGCGATCTTCAAGGCGTTCGCCCGCGCGCTTCGCGTCGCGTGCGCGAAGGATCGACGCCTGCTCCGCGTGCTGCCCTCGACGAAGGAGCTCCTGTGACCCGCATCGCCGTCGTCGATTACGGGGCCGGCAACGTGCAGTCGGTCATGAAGGCGCTCGCGGCTGTGGACGCGGCGCCGCTCCGCGCGATCGGGCCCACTGCCCTTTCTGGCGCCGACGCGATCATCATCCCCGGCGTGGGCCACTTCGCGGCGACGCGCGCGCTCGACGATCGGTGGCGCGCCGCGATCGCGACGGCCATCGACGACGGCACGCCGCTGTTGGGCATCTGCCTGGGCCTGCAGTGGCTGTTCGACGGCAGCGACGAAGCGACGAACGACCACGGTCTGGGTTTCTTCGCCGGCCGATCCCAGCGGATCGCGGGGAACGTCAAGGTGCCTCACGTCGGCTGGAATCAGCTCGACCGCACTGGCTGCGCCTCGCGTCTGCTCGACGGCGTTCCGGATGGCGCCGCCATGTACTTCTCACACACGTTCGCCGCGCCGCCCTCACCGATCACCACTGCCACGACCAGTCACGGCAGCGTCTTCGCGTCCGCGGTCGAGCGGGCCAACGTCTTCGGCGTGCAAGGTCATCCCGAGAAATCGGGCGCGGTCGGCCTTCGCCTCCTCGCCACTTTTGTCGCCATCGCGCGCGCGAGCCGGCGATGCTGACGCGGCGCGTCATCGCCTGCCTCGACGTGCGCGACGGCCGCGTGGTCAAAGGCGTCAAGTTCGCCGATCTGCGCACGGCCGGCGATCCGGCGGCGCTTGCCGCCCGGTACGATGCAGAGGGCGCCGACGAGATCGTCGTGCTCGACGTCTCGGCGACGCTCGAAGGCCGCCGCGCGATCGCCGACACGGTTCGCGCCGTCGCCGATCGCGTCTTCGTGCCGTTGACCGTCGGCGGCGGCGTCCGCAGCATCGACGATGCGCGGGCGCTGGTCGACGCCGGCGCGGACAAGGTCAGCATCAACTCGGCGGCGCTGGCGCGCCCGGCGCTGATCGCCGAGATCGCCAGCCTCTTCGGCAGTCAGGCCGTCGTCGTCGCTATCGACGCCATCGCGCGCGGCGACCGCTTCGAGGTGCGGAGCCGAAGCGGCTCGAGCCCGGACCCGCGCGACGCGGTCGCCTGGGCCCGCGAGGCGGTCGGTCATGGCGCTGGCGAGATCCTGCTGACGTCGATCGATCGCGATGGCACGCAGTCGGGATTCGACTGCGATCTCACCCGTGCGGTCAGTGGCGCGGTGCCCGTGCCTGTCATCGCCTCGGGCGGCGCCGGCCGGCCCGGCCATTTCGTCGACGTCTTCCTCGACGGCTGCGCCGACGCAGCTCTCGCCGCCTCGATCCTGCATTTCGAGGACTACGGCGTGCGCGACCTCAAACGTTTTCTTGCCGACCGCGGCGTGCCCATACGGCTCGACGATGCTGATTCCGTCGATTGATCTGATGGACGGACGCATCGTCCAGCTCGAGCAGGGCGAACGCCTGCGCGTCGCGAGCGACGATCTCGAGGGCTGGATCGATCGCTTTCGCGGCTTTCCCGTCGTTCAGCTAGTCGATTTGGATGCGGCGAAGGGACACGGCGACAACGCGCCGCTCGTCTCCGAGATCTGTCGGACCCTGCCCTGCCAGGTCGGCGGCGGCGTGCGGACCATCGAGCGCGCGGAGGCGTTGATCGCGCTCGGCGCGTGTCGCGTGGTGATTGGATCGGCGCTGTACACGGATGGCGCGCCCGATGTGGCGCGCGCGCAGGCGTTTGCGGACGCCCTTGGCGAGCAGGCCTTCGTCGCGGCCGTCGACGCGCGCCGCGGCCGCGTCGTCACGCACGGCTGGCGCGGCGTCACTCGAACCACGCCGGCCGACGCGGTCCGCGCGCTGTCCTCGTTTGCCGGCGCGTTCCTCTACACGCACGTCGACACGGAAGGCCTGTTGTCGGGCGTCGACATGGAAGCGGTCCTGGCCGTCCGCGCCGCGACGACGAAGGCCGTCATCGCGGCGGGTGGCATCCGCTCGCTCGACGAAGTGCATCGGCTCGACGACATCGGTGTCGACGCGGTCGTCGGCATGGCCATCTACACAGGATTGCTCGACCCCGGTGCGGCCCTGACGGCCCGGACGCGAACCGGCAACGGGCCCGGCGGCGCCTCCGTCTAATCCTCCGGAGACGCCATTCGGCCCCGGCGTCTGGAGGTTCGATTCGATGCAGGTGTTTCGCAGTCTTTTCATCCTGTTGTTCGCCTGCGCGGCCACCGCGCCGGCGACCCTTGCCGGCCAGACCAGCCGGTCGACCTCGTCCAATCAGGACTGGTGTGCGGACGCGCGCGACGATCGTGACCGCGACCGCGAGGTGTTCTGCGAGGTCCGCGAGCTGACGATGGCCAAGCCCGGCGTGCTCGACGTCACCGACAACCCGAACGGCAGCATCAGCATCACCGCCACCAACCGGAAGGACATCGCGATCCGCGCCCGCGTCGTCGCCACCGATCGCACCGAGAGCGACGCGGCCGCGCTCGGACGTGACGTGAAGGTGACCGCCGAGAACGGCCGCGTTCGCGCTGATGGGCCGAGCACGTCCGGCAACCGGCGCAGCTGGTGGGTCAGCTACCGCATCGAAGTGCCGGCGTCTCAGGACCTCGAGCTCGGCACGTCGAATGGGTCGGTGTCGATTTCCGGGGTCAACGGCCGCATCCGCGCCGAGAGCAGCAACGGCAGCCTGAGCCTGGTCGACGTCGGCGGCGACGTCATCGCGACGACGAGCAACGGATCGGTGCACGCGGCGCTCGGCGGATCGACGTGGAGCGGCGCCGGCCTCGAGCTGCGCACTTCCAACGGCTCGGTGCGCGTCGACGTGCCCGAGAAGTACAACGCGCGGTTGATCGCCGGCACCAGCAACGGCCACCTCTCCGTCGACATGCCGATCACCGTCCAGGGCCGGATCTCGCGGCAGCTCGAGACCACGCTCGGCAGCGGCGGCCCGACGATCCGCGTCAGCTCGTCGAACGGCAGCGTCCGCATCGGCCGGCGCTAGCGACTATCAGGAGCACAGGATTCAATGAAGGCCCAGTCCCCCATCCTTCGCACGCTCGCTGCCGCGGCGATCGTCGCCCTGCTCGGCGCCGGTCTGCACGCGCAGCAGCAGACCGAGACCGTCGATCGCACCGTGCCGCTGCCGGAGAACGGCACGCTCGAGCTCAAGAACTTCTCGGGCAAGGTCCGCATCACCGGCACCAGCGGCAAGGACGTCGTCATCCACGCCGTCCGGCGCGCCCGCCGCGATCGACTCGAGAACATCAAGCTCACCATCGAGACCACCGGCTCGCGCGTCGTCGTCAACGCCAACGATCGGCAGCGGGAATGGCGCGAGCGCGACGAGAACGTCGTCGAGACCGACTTCGAGATTCAGGTCCCGGCGGCGGCGAAGCTCGACGTCAACGTCTTCGGCAGCGACGTCACCGTCTCGGGCGTCACCGGCAGTCAGCGGATCAAGTCGTTTTCGGGCGACGTGATCGTGTCCGACGCCAGGGGCGCGATCGACGCCGAGTCGTTCAGCTCGACGATCGAGATCAACGCCATCGCCGCCGGCGCCTCACCCGACATCCGCGCCGAGACCTTCAGCGGCGACATCCGCGTCCGCCTCGCGGAGAACGCCCAAGGCAGCGTGCAGTTCGACAGCTTCAGCGGATCGTTCGACACCGCGCTGCCGATGAAGATCCGCAGCGTCCGGCGGTCGCGGACCGAGGGCGATCTGCCCGGCGGCGCCGGCCGCACGCTCCGGTTCCACACCTTCTCCGGGAACGTCCGGATCGATCGCTGACGGCGCCGTCAGCGCGCCGCACTGGTACGGCGAGGGCCGGAGGCACTGGTACGATCGCGTGCCTCCGGGTACACTCGTCGTACTTCCATGAAGCTCGTCATCGCCGGCGGCACGGGGTTCCTCGGCAAGCCGCTCGTCGAGCACTTCACCGATCGACAGTTCCAGGTCGTCGTCCTGACGCGCAAGCCGCGGGCGGCGTCGAGCTCGCCCCTGGCGCGCGACGTCGCATGGTCGCCGGTCGAGACGCCCGACCCGGCGCGGCTCGACGCCTGGGCTCGCGAGATCGATGGCGCCGACGCCGTGATCAATCTCGCCGGCGCCGGCCTCGCCGATCGCCGCTGGTCGGCGCAGTACAAGCGCGAGATGCTGAGAAGCCGCACGCTGGCGACGCGCAACCTCGTAGCCGCCGCGCGCGCCGCCACCACACCGCCGGCCGTGTTCGTGCAAGGGTCGGCGATCGGCTACTACGGCACCAATCCGAATCACACCTTCGACGAGTCGTTTCCGCCCGGCGACGATTTCCTCGGTCGGATGTGCGTCGCCTGGGAAGCGGAAGCACATCCGCTGACGGCGCTCGGATCGCGGCTCGTCATCCTGCGCAGCGGCATAGCGCTCGCCGCTGACGGCGGCGCGCTGCAGCAGATGGCGCGGCCGTTCAAGTTCTTCGTCGGCGGCCCGCTCGGCAGCGGCGCGCAGACGATCTCGTGGATCCACCGCGACGACTGGATCGCGCTCCTCGACTGGGCCATCGAGAACTCGGCGATCTCTGGCCCCTTGAACGCCACCGCGCCGGAGCCCGTCACCGGCGTGGAAATGGCCTCGGCGCTCGGCCGGGTGCTGCACCGCCCGAGCTGGCTCGCCGTACCGGGCTTCGCGCTCCGCATCCTCGTCGGCGAGATGGCAACCGTCGCCCTGCTCCAGGGCCAACGCGTCGTCCCCGAACGCGCACGCAAACAAGGATTCGTGTTCCGCTACACGGACCTCGACTCAGCGCTCACAGCGATTTACGGGTAACGACGGGTTACGACGGGTGACGACGGGTTACGACAGGTGACGGGCGGGTTACGACGGGTCACGACGGGTGACACGGGTGACGACAGGTCGCGTCTCCGGTCGTGCCCCGTCTTCACCCGATATAATCTTTGACCTCAGGAGGCCTCCATGTCAGCACGGCGACTAGCGGTCGCGTTGGGCGCGAGCGCGCTCTGTGGGTTTCTGCTCGGCGACATCATCGCACCGGCTCCGGCGGTCGAGGCCAGAGGATCGGATGCGCAGGGCGCGGCGCCGGCGGTGCAGGGTCGGGGCCGGCAGGGCGGACGCGGCGGGTTCGTCGCGGCGCCCGATCGGCGGGCGAACGAAGGCCGCGGGCCGTTCGAGACGCTGACGATCCGCAACGTCATGGTCATCGACGGCACCGGCGCGCCGCCGTACGGGCCGATGAACGTCGTCATCTCGAACAACCGCATCGCGCGCATCGGCGGCGCGGGAACGCCGGGACTGCCGCCGCGCGGCGGCGGCGCGCCCGCGGGCGACAACGTCATCGACGGCACCGGGATGTACCTGCTGCCGGGCTTCATCGACATGCACGTCCATGCCGGCGGCCCGCCCAAGAACGCGGAAGCGGAGTACGCCTACAAGCTGTGGCTGGCGCACGGCGTCACCACGGTGCGTGGCGTGTCGCTCGCCGCTCACAACTTCTCGGTCAGCGAGCGCGATCGCAGCAACAAGAACCTGATCGCCGCGCCGCGCATCGTCAACTATCAGCGCCCCGGCTCCGGCTGGGACGGTGGCGCGATCGACTCGCCGGAGAAAGCGCGCGAGTGGGTGCGCTGGGGCAAGGCCAATGGCGTCGAGGGCCTGAAGATCGGCGCCGAAGAGCCGTCGATCATGGCGGCGCTGCTCGACGAAGCGAAGAAGAACAACCTGGGCAGCACCGCGCATCTGCAGCAGACCGGCGTCGCGCAGATGAACGCGATCAAAGCGGCGCGCCTCGGGCTGCAGAGCATCACCCACTTCTACGGCCACTTCGAGTCGCTGCTCAAGGACTACGTCGTCCAGCCCTGGCCGGTCGACATGAACTACAACGACGAGCAGTGGCGGTTCGGACAGGTGGCGCGGCTCTGGGACAAGATTCATCCGCAGGGCAGCCCGGAATGGAAGGCGTACCTCGAGGAGCACCTGAAGCTCGGCACCGTGTTCGATCCGACGTTGACGATCTATTCGGCCGGCCGTGACGTCATGCGCTTCCGTGAGGCCGAGTGGCACGACCGCTACACGCTGCCGTCGCTGATGGACTTCTACGCGCCGAGCCGCAGCAACCACGGCGCCTACTGGTACGACTGGACCACCGAGGACGAGGTGGCCTGGCGGAACTTCTATCAGGTCTGGTTCCAGCTGATGAACGACTACAAGAAGATGGGCGGCCGGATCACCACCGGATCCGACTCCGGCTTCATCTACCAGACCTACGGCTTCGGCTTCATCAATGAGCTCGAGATGCTGCAGGAAGCGGGATTCCATCCGCTCGAAGTGATTCAAGCGGCGACGATGAACGGGGCGATGACGCTGGCCGAAGCGAGCGGCACGCCGGTGGACCGCGGCGTGATCAAGGCCGGCATGCTCGCCGATCTCGTGCTCGTCGATCAGAATCCGCTGCAGAACTTCAAGACGCTCTACGCCACCGGCGCGATTCGCGTCAACGACCAGACGACGCGCGCCGAGCGTGTCGGTGGCGTCAAGTACACGATCAAGGACGGCATCGTCTACGACGCGAAGCAGCTGGCCGCGGACGTCGCGGTGATGGTCGAGAAACAGAAGAAGGAGCGCGCCACGGCTCCCGCAGGTGGAGGACGATAGCGATGCGACGCATGACGATCATCACACTCGCGGCTGCGGCGATCGCGGCGCCCGGCGTGTGGCCGAGCTCGCCCGTGCGGGCGCTGCAGGCGATCGCGCCGACCAACGACGCCCCCAATCCGTACGAGACGATCACCGGCTGGGCGAAGATGCCGGACGGCCGCACGTGGGGATCGACCAGCGCCGTCGACATCGACAAGGACGGCGTGTCGGTCTGGGTTGCGGAGCGCTGCGGGCAGAACTCGTGCTGGGACAACGCGGCCGGCACGACGTCGCCGCTCGACGTCGTGCTCAAGTTCGACTCGACCGGCACGCTCGTGAAGAGCTTCGGCGCCGGGATGTTCATCTTCCCGCACGGCATCCACGTCGATCGCGACGGCAACATCTGGGTGACCGACGGCCAGGACAACTTCCCGCGCCGCGGCCGCGGCGCCGCCGCTGATGCGCCGCTGCCGGCGCCGCCGGCGAAGATCATCGGCCACCAGATCTACAAGTTCAGCCCCGACGGCCAGTTGCTGCTGACGCTCGGCAAGCCCGGCGGCAACCGGCCGGGCGAGCCGGCCGATCCGGCGTCGTTCTACCAGCCGAACGACGTCACCACCGATGCCGACGGCAACATCTACGTCGCCGAGGGCCATGCGTCGGGCGCGAACGCGACCGCGCGCATCAGCAAGTTCGACAAGAACGGCAAGTTCATCAAGGAATGGGGCAAGAAGGGTTCGGCGCCCGGCGAGTTCGATCAGCCGCACGCTCTGGCGTGGGACTCACAAGGCCGGCTGTTCATCGCCGACAGATCGAACAACCGAATCCAGATCTACGACAAGGACGGCAACCTGCTCGATCACGGCTGGGAACAGTACAGCCGCATCAGCGGGCTCTGGATCGACAAGAACGACATGCTCTACGCGGCCGATTCGGAATCGGGCTCGGTCGAGCCGAAGCGTCCGGAATGGAAACGCGGCATCCGCATCGGCAGCATCAAGGATGGCAAGAACGGCAGGATCCAGGCGTTCATTCCGGATCCCGATCCCGGCACCCGCGGCACACTGGCGGCCGAGGGCGTGGCCGTGGACGCCAACGGCGTCATCTACGGCGCCGAGGTCGGGCCGCGGCAGTTGAAGAGGTACGTCAAGAAATGACATCGACGGCAATTGGAGCTCAGAGCTCTGATTGCCGCCTCCAGCGTCAAGGCTTGAAGGCTCGAGGCGTGCAGGCTTGAGGAGGTTCTTCTTTCAAGCCTTTCGCTGCTCGCCGCGAACTCGTCGTACGATCGCTACCTCAACGGCGAGGGCGCGATGTCGGCTGAAGCGGTGGCCGGACTGCAGATCTTTCGCGGCAAGGGCAACTGCACGGTCTGCCACGTCGGACCGACGTTCACCGACGAGTCGTTTCACAACACCGGCGTCGCCTGGGACGCCGCGGCGCGGATCGTCCGCGACGTTGGCCGCTTCGCGGTCACGAATCGCGAACGAGACCGGGGCGCCTTCAAGACCCCGACACTGCGCGAGGTCGCCCGCACCGCGCCGTACATGCACGACGGCTCGATGGCGCGGCTCGACGACGTCATAGACTTCTACGATGGCGGCGGGCGTCAGAATCCGGGACTCGACCCGGACATCAAACCGCTCGGCCTCTCGACGCGTGAGAAGCGGGCGCTGCTGGCGTTTCTGCGGTCGTTGACCGGCAAGGTCAGAGGGCGGGCGGCGGTAGCGGAGGGCGAGATCAACTGAGAACTGAGAATCCAGAACCCTAGTTCTAAGTTCAGTTCTCAGTTCTCAGTTCTAAGCTGGCAGTAGCGCGAGCACTTGCTCGGCAACCCGATGGCCCTGCGCCATCGCACCAGTCGCGCTCTGATGCCCGTTCAGCTCCGAATGTCCGATCGCAACCCGGCCGTAGCCCTTTGCGACGACCTCGCGCGCCGATGGCTTGCCGTCGCGGCCGAAGTAGAACCCCGGCGGCTGCACGAGGCGCGCGTGACCCCAGCGGTTCAGGATGATGCCGGCGATGTCGCGCGCGGCATCGAAGCCGGCGCCGGCGAACAGACGGGTCATGTGGCGGCGAATCAGACGCTCGTAGTCGGCATAGCTCGTCTGGAGGAGCCTCGCGCGGCCTGACGACAGCTGTTCAGCGAGCGGACGCCCGAGCGCGTACAGACCCATGTAGAACGTCAGCACGATCGGCTGATCCGGCGTCATCGGCGGCAGCGGGTCGCCGGCAACCATCGCGCGGCGGATGTTGCACGAAAATCCAAACTCGTCGTCGAACCACCGGCAGCAGGGCGCGCCGAGGCGGTGCAGGAAGCGCCAGTTGTTCAGTGCCACGTTGACGACCAGCGCCGGCGCGTGCATGAACTCGCCGTAGGCGCGCGCGATGTCGTCCGGCAGATCGGCCACGACCGCGCGATTCATCATCCCGTTCGAAGCGAGCACGACCGCGCGGGCGTGGACGAGGTGCACGCGCCCGGCCTGCTCGTAGGCGACGGCGACATGCTCTCCGTGGTTCACCGTCCTCGTGTGCTGGACGCGGACGACGGTCGCGCCGAGCCGGATGCGGACGGGCCGATCGCGGCGGTCGAGCAGCCGCACGTCGACGCGGCCGCGATGAACGTCTTCGAAGCTCGCCGAGCCCGCAACGGCCTCGGGCACCAGGTACTTCACGAAGTGGCGCGCGAAGGTCGTGTTGCCGCCGGGAAACGACTGCGGCAGCGGCCCGGTGCGCGACCGCACCCGCGCGACGCCAGGCATGCCGATCTGCGCCGCCGCGAACGCCGACACGCCGTCCGGTCCAGCGCCGTTGATCAGCCCGACGATCGGCGCGACGAACTTCGTCACCTCGGGGCGCAGTTTGAGCTCGCGTTCGAGGTACTCGGCGTAGGTCATCGTGTCGAGCTTCCGGCGGAACTCGTCGGTCGCGTCACCGCTGGTGCTGCGCCATCGCAGCAGATCCTGTTTCACCTCCGGCGGAAAGGGCGTGTCCGCGAGATCGTTCCGCCAGATGTTGCGCAGCCAGGTCGGCCTCGCCGCGCCGGTCCTGTCGTCGAAGAAGTAGCCGACGTCCACCTGCGTCTCGTTGACGCCGTCCATGTGCGCGTAGTTGTCGAGTGGAATCTTCAGATCACCGGCCTCCGGCGCCAGGTCCTGGTAGGCGAACGCGCGCGGCAATCCGAAGTCGGTCCAGATCTCGTTGGCGAGCGAGGTCGTGCCTTCGCGCGGAACGCCGAACTGGTTCGACGCCTGCGGGCCGACCAGCTTCACGCCGTTGACGCTGAACTCGTTGCGCTTCGCCCCGCCGCCGAACATCGGATGGTTCTCGATGACGAGACAGGTCTTCGCTCGATTCGTCGCTTTGGCGACTCGATACGCCGCCGTCAGCCCCGAGATGCCGCCGCCGATGACGACGACGTCGTAGAGCTCGCCGGTGTCGACGGTGTTGCTCGGAAGCGGCGAGTAGCGGCCATCGCGGACTCGATGGGCGGCCTCGAGCACGGGACGCGTGTTGCCGTTCGACGCGGCGTAATCGCCGACGCCGCCGTAGCCCGTCCACGCGTCGATCTCCGGCTGTTGCCGAGCCAAGGCGCCGGCGCGGTCCGCAAGCCATTCGGCCGGAGACGGCGCGCCGATCAGCAGCCCACCGACGCCGAGCAGCGAGGCGTTCAGAAAGTCCTTGCGCGTGATCTTCGCGCCGAGACCGAGATCGCGATCTTCGGACACCTGGCGAGTATACGCGGCCGCGGAAACCGCCCTCAGCCCCTCTATTTCGTATTTCGCAATATATCGAAATACATGGTAGACTTCCGGCGATGAGCGACGTGTTCCGCGCGCTGGCCGATCCCACTCGTCGTGAGATCCTCAGGGTGCTTCGCCTCGGGCCGCAATCCGCGGGCGCGCTGGCGGATCGTTTCCCGCAAAGCCGTTCGACGCTGACCGCCCACTTCAACGTGCTGCGGGCGGCCGACCTCGTGCAGACCGATCGTCGGGGCCAGACGATCTACTACCGGCTCAACCTGTCGGTGCTCCAGGAAGCGATCGCCGTTCTCCTGGACACGCTCGGCGCCGCCGATGCGGCTGCGCAGCGAACGGGCGCCGCGTTGACGCGTCGACGGAGAGCGCGCGCGTGACCGTCTCGAGGACCGACGCCGTCGCGCTGACGATGATCGCCGCGATGGTCGGCGTCGGCGCGATCGCGTGGCCGGGAGCGCCCGACGAGGTGCCGACACTCTGGAGCGCGTGGCAGGAGTCGCCACGCACAACCAGCCGCTTCTGGGGACTGTTCGGGTTGCCGGTGACGGCCGCGGTCATCTGGGGTTTGTTCGTCTCCCTCCCGCTCGTCGATCCCCGTCGCGAACACTACTTCACCTTCCGCCATCCGCTCGCAGTCGTCCGAACGGCAATCATTGCCGGCTTCTTCGCGGCGCAGCTGTTCGCCGTGGCGACGATCCGCGCCGGTCGTACCGAGCCTCGCATCGCGATGCCGATCATCGTCGGCGTGCTGATGGTCATCATCGGCAACTATGCGCCGAAGATTCAATCGAACTGGTTCTTCGGGATTCGGACGCCCTGGACGCTGACGAGCGAGGAATCGTGGCGGCGCACGCATCGGCTTGCCGGCTGGCTGTTCGTCACCGGAGGAACTGTCGTGCTGTTGACCGCGTTCAGCCATCCCGATGCTGCACGGCGGACGATCTTCCTGACGTTGATCCCGACGATCGTGATCTCGACGGTGTACTCGTACCTGGTATGGCGCGGAGACCGTCGCACGACCGCTGCCGAAGGAGGCAATTGACCATGACGTTCATCGCCCGCGCCGCCGTCGTCGCGATGGTTCTTCAGAGTGGCGCGGCGGCGGCGTTGCCGAAGATTGGCGCGGCCGCGCCTGCGTATGCGTTCGCTGAGGTGCTCAACCGCTCCGAGTCCAGCGCGAAGGCGCTGACGCCTGAGAGCCTCCGCGGGAAGGTCGTCGTGCTCGACTTCTTTGCCACCTGGTGCGCGCCGTGCGTTGCCTCGGTCCCGCAGACGAATGCGCTTGCCGACGAGCTCAGCGATCAGCCGATCGTATTTCTCGCCGTCGCCAATGAAGACCGACCAACCCTCGAGGCCTTCCTCAAGAAGACGCCGATGCGCGCCTGGCTCGTGCTCGATGCCGAGGGCCAGACGTATCGCAACTACATGATCTCGGGACTGCCTTTTGTCGTCGTCATCGGCAAGGACGGCCGCGTCGCCGAGTTCACCCATCCATCCCGGCTGAACCGCGCCTCGCTGGAGAAGCTCGCGAAGGCGCCGTCGCTCTCAGGCACGCGGACGATTCTCTCAGCGATCGAATAGCAGGCATCGGCCCCGGCAGACGGAATGAAGAGGCCGGGAACCCGGCCTCGGTCGGGCGAGCGGAAGCGCGCCCTGATTGGCTGACGCGCCCACCGCTCGATGCACGCGGTGCTAGCATCGGATGTCTCACCATGCTGAGCGTCATCGTTCTGTTGGCATTCGTGCTGCCCCAGGCGGTTTCGCCTCAGGCACCTATCAGGCTCGGCGACGCGGCACGCCGGCTCTCGCTCGGGGACATGGTCGCGATTGCCGACGCGGCCGCCGCCATGGGATCCGCCGTGTGGCTCGTGGCCGCCGAAGACGGCCGGCTGAACTCGCCGTCGCGCGGAGTCCACGCCGTCGAGGCCTACCAGCCGCCGCAGACAACGACCGCGGACCTCCGCCGCGGGACCGGCACGCTCATCGTCAAGTCGCCGATGTCGGCGACCGGGTGGTCGATGCAGTCGACGTTCAACTGGGCGCAGGTGAGGATCGCCGACCGCGATTTCGGCGACATCAGGAGCGATCGGGACGTCAACCGGCCACTCACGGTCAGCGGCCGCCTGCGCGACAACGAAGTCCTCGGACTCGTCCGCTTCGTGCGCGGCGGTCCACCGGTGCCTCAGCCCGAGGTAGTACCCGGCGGTCACGTGCCAGCCGATTGGCCGATCATGTCGATCAGCCGCGGAACGGAGACCTTCAAAGTGTTGCTCCGCGCCGAGAAACGAGAGGCGCTCGTGCTCGACCTGCGCAACGAGAACAACGCGTGGTCCGTCGTCTCGGCGGCGATGGTGTCGATCGATTGAGCTCGAAACGCCGCTATCGACGGACGTTCATCGCGTTCACGTCTCCCACAAGTACAAATGGCGCCCAGTAGTACGGATGGGCGGTGGACTTGTCTCGAGCTACTGCTCGCATCGCCTGGCGCAGTGCCTCATCGCGTGCAAGGCCCCGTTGCAATCCGCGGTGGAACGCTACCATCGCCGTGGCCGTGCTCTGGTCGGCGACACTCCACTGCGTCGCGACGATGCTCGCCGCGCCTGCAACCTGAAACGCGCGCGTGAGACCGACGAGGCCCTCGCCCGCGACCTTCGATCCCGCGCCGGTTTCGCACGCCGAGAGCACGACGAGCGATGCGCGGAGCGGAATCTCGGTAAACACTTCCCAGGCCTGCAACGCACCGTCGTTGACGGTGTCGGTTGACGGTTCGCGAGGCACGGCGAACCTCAGGCCGCTGCCGATCGCGCGAAAGCTGTTGAAGTAGCCGTGTGTGGCGAGGTGAATGACGTCGGCCTGGCTGGCACGCTCCCGGAACCAGGCCTCGGTCGGCTCGGATCCGGTGGCCGCGCGGCCGCCGTAGATCCTCGCGACCGCCCTCGCTTCGGCCTCGGCGAACGGCAACGGCGGCGGCACCGTACCGTCGCCTGATACCAGAGCGAGTTCACCGGTGGCTCGACGCTGTGCTCCCGGCGGTGCGCCGCCTGGCGCCGCGGCGCTCGTCACGTCCGACGGATCGAGCATCGGATTGCCGACGACGAGCACGCTCGACGCGATGCCGTCACCGGGCGCCATCCGTGCTGTCTGTGCAAACGTCGTCAGCGATTGCGCGTAGCTCAACGGCTTCTCGAGCCCGAGATAGCGCGGCGTGCCCTTCTCGTTGATGATCAGCGCGGCAAACGGCAGGTCCCAGAGCACGCCGTCGGGAGCGATCAGAATCCGACGCGCCTTGTCGATGGCGCGACGTGCCTCGAGCGGAAACAACGTCTGATAGAGCACACGGCCTGCGGCCACCCCCGGCTCTTCCGACCGGACCGGGCTGACGCCGCGCACTTCCCTGGTGGCCGCCGTCGGTCGCCGCAGCGCTTCGAGACGAGCGGCGAGGTCTGCGACACCGATGGCCAATGGAAACGCCCGCACCGGAGCGTCGCGCGTGACGACGAAGAGCGTGCCTCCAGCCTCGTCGAGGTTGAATGACAACAGCACGGTGCCAGCCGGCAGCATGCTCCGGGCTTCGGCCGTGCTCACAGGCGCTGGCATCACGTTCTCGATGGATGCTCTGATCTCCGCCCACAGTCGATCCGATTCGACCCTCGCCCGTGCATAGGCCTGCTGCGCTGCACGCGTCGCTTGCTGACGATCGACAACCCGCTGCCGCCGGATCTCGATTGGTGTCGTCTCGATCGCGTCATCGCGTTCGAGCGCCAGCCGGGCAGCAGCTTCGGCCTCGCCGGCCGCCTCCAGCGATCGCCCTGCGCGATTGGTCGCCGCCTGTGCGACATCGTATTGCTGCCACCGATCGGCGGGTGCCAGTCGGCGAACAGTGCTGCGTTGTCCCATCAGGTCGAGCAGGGCTCTGGCGCGCCCATCCTCTGACGTCGCGAACGCTTCGTCCACTCGGCCGGCGGCGATCAGAAGCCGCACCAGCTGTTGATTGATCTCCTGGTGCCGCGATTCGAACGCCTGTCGAGCTTCGTCGCCGACGATACCGACCGACTGCAATCGGACGAGGGCCCAGGCGCGCTGAGAGAGTCCGAGTGCCTCGTCGGACCTGCCGACACGGTCGAGGACCTTCGCAAGGAGGTGTACGGTGTCGACCATGCCGGGCATGTTCGGCGCGACTGATTCTCTGAGCGCGAGCGCGCGCCGATGCAACGCCTCGGCCCTGACATAGTCCCCTTGCTCGAATGCCGTCATTCCGAGCTGACTCAAGTCAACCGCGCTGCGGACAGAGCCGGGCGCGAGCTTTTCGCTCAGCGCCAGCGACTGGTTGAAGTAACGTTCGGCGCTTGCGAAATCTCGTTGCTGGAGCGCAATCACGCCAAGGCTGCCGAGGCTGCTCGCGGACAGCTGCGTGCCAGGCGACACTTCCTCGGCCATGGCCAGCGCGCGAGAGAAGTAGTCCTTTGCACCCGGAAGATCGCGCTGCTGTCTGAGCAGCGAACCGATACTCACCAGCGTGTTCGCCATGTCCAGCGAGGGCCGCTCCAGCTTGCGATGCATGGCGAGCGCACGCTCGAAGTAGTCTCGCGCGCTTTCGATGTCGCCCTGGGCGCTTGCCACCAATCCGAGGTTGTGAAAGCTGATGGCGATTGGAAACGCATCGCCCTGCTGCTCGCGAAGCGCGAGCCCGCGCAGATAGTTGGTCCGGGCTTCAGCCAGGTTACCCAGGTCGTAATAGAGCGAACCCATGTCGTCGAAGCTGTTGGACTCCTCGACCGGATCCTTACGTGCCTGATTGATGGCCTGCGAACGCTCGTAATAGCGGCGGGCAGCGATGAGGTCTCCCTGTTCGCGCGCAACCTGCCCGATGTTCCCGGCGCAGTCCGCTTCGCGCTGCGAGTTGGGGGCGAGTTGGGCAGCCAGCTCGAGGCAGCGCCCGAAATAGTCTCGCGCCGCCGTGTAGTCGGCCTGCTCTTTCGTCACGCTGCCGAGGATGTTCAGACTTCTCAACACATCTTCCGACTGTGGGTCGATCTTCAACTGGTGGGCCAGTGCCTGTTCGCCGTACTCCCGCGCCGAGACGTAGTCGCTCTGAAAGAACGCGACGACACCCAGATTGGCCAGACTTTCGGTCAGCTCCTCCGAATCAGCCGCAACGCGACGCTGCACGTTGACGACCACCTCGAACACTCGGCGCGCGTCGGCGAGCCGGTTCGTGTTCGCGAGTACCGGGGTGATCGTCCTCAATTGCAGAGCGGCAGCGCGAGGCCGCACGGTCTCGGCTTCGGCCAGCGTCATCGCGCGTTTGAGCAGCGCCGCGCTCGCCGCGACGTCACCTTCGAGCACCGACTGCCAGGCGATGGCCTGCACCTGACCGGGCCCGTCGTTGATGCGCCCCCATGCAGCCTCCGCGCTTCGCCATGCGACCATTGCGTCCGCCGGTCGCTTCAAGGTGAACAGCAGCTGCGCACGCAGGCGTTCCGCCTGTGCTTCGCCGGACACGTCACCAGCACGACGGGCCGCAGCGACGGCCGCGGCAGCGAGCTCGAGCGCTCTCGCGGCGTTCTTCGCGTCCACGGCAGCGGCTTCGTTGATGAGCGCCTGGATCACGGCGGTCGCGGGCGGCATCGGCTCCACTGGAAACGATGGCCGCTGGCCGGATGCAACTGACGTAAAGACAAATAGAGCAGCTACAGCGGAAGACCGCACGAGGGGTATAAGCATGGCCGTGGCTGGGGAGCCCGCCAGGATTATAGAACTGACTGAGGCTTGCTAACCCGCTCGACCAATTCGATCCGATCGGCCGTCTTCGGCTCTGAATGCTCGGGATCGGGAGAAAATCGTCACTCGGCCACGTACTTCCACGGCGCCGTCGCGGACGCGCGCCGCCACACCGTGAAGAAGGGACTCGGCGCCGATGGCTTGCCGTCCGGGCCGTTGGCCTTGGCGCGGATGTATCCGAACGTCACGCCCAGATCGCCGCTCGACGCGACGAACGCGTTGTGATCCGGCGCCCACACGACCGGACTGGTGTTGGGCGGGCTGCCGGCGCCGACATTGCGGCCGATCGTGGCCGATCCGATCACGAAGCCGGCGTCCTCCGGCCCGCCCATGTTCATCGCGTCGGCGCTGCCGTACTGCTCGAACGCCGGCCCGATCCCCATCGTCTGCGCGTCGCGCGAGAACGCGCGCTCGGCCTCTTCGAGACTGCTTCGATGCTTCGCGATCGCGCTGGCGTCGGTAATCGGCGCGATCAGCTGCGCCGGCATCGCCGGCGCCATCGGCGTCGTCGTCACGTCGCCGACGGGACGCGGCCGGCGCTTGTAGCCGGCAACGCGCCAGCCGTCGCGCGATTTAATCCAGTACGACAAGTACTTGATCGGCACGGTGGTGCCGTCGGGACGATGGAGCGTCATGAAGCCGAAGGTGAAGCCGTGCTGGCCGTCGGCGGAGATGCCGCCGCGCACCGGCGCCCATTCGACACGGGACTTCGAGTTGTCGGGATTGGCGCGAAGCGCCTCCGCGGCCTTGTCACGGCCGTCGGCGAAGACGTTCGCGGCCGTCGGCATGATCACGTCCGGCGCGAACATCGCTGTGAGGCCGGTCACGACGTCGGTCTTGGCCGCCGCGGCCGAGAAGGCGCGATCGGCGGCGAGCAGGTCGTCGACCGCGGCTTGTGGCGACGCCGGTTGTGTCAGCGTCGCGCCGGCGATCGGAATCGAAACGGCGATTGCGAGAACTGCAACAGGGACGATGCCAGGACGCATGCAAGAAGTTTAACGGGGTCAGCGCCCGTAAACCCGGCGCTGACCCCGTTCTGATGTCGGTCTGACCCTGGTCTGGTGCCGCTCCGACCCTGCTCCGACCCTACTCCGACCCTGCTCCGACCCTGCTCCGACCCCCGGGGCTACTTGCCGCTCGGCCAGACCACGCCCTGCACTCGGGGGACCTTGGCGATGCCCTTGTACGTGAACTTCTGCAGGCGGCGGCCTTCGTAGGTTTCGGTGGTGAACAGGTTGCCGCGCGAGTCGGTGGCGATGCTGTGCACCGCGAAGAACTGGCCCGGCTGACGGCCGCCGTCGCCGAACTCGGTGAGGATCTCGAGCGATTGGCGGTCGAGGACGTAGATGCGCTCGTTCTTGCCGTCCGCCACGTACATGTACTTCTGCTGCGGGTCGCGCGAGAAGGCGACGTCCCAGGTGGAGCCATCGCCGAGCGTCTTGGTGGCGATGAACTTCTCCTTCACGAACTTGCCTTCCTTCGTGAACACCTGAATCCGGTCGTTCGGGCGATCGCAGACGTAGACGAGGTCGTCCACCGACAGATCCGAGCAGTGCACCGGATTGCGGAACTGCTGCGCCGGCGGCGCGGTCGGGTCGTAGGGGCCGAGGTTGGTGTCGTCCGGCTTGTTGCCGTAGGCGCCCCAGTAGCGCTTGAAGGCGCCGGTGTCGGCGTCGATGACGGCGACGCGCTTGTTGAGATAGCCGTCGGCGAGATACGCCTCGTTGGCGCGCGGGTCGACGATGATCTTCGCGACGCGTCCGAAGTTGGCGGTGTCGTTGCTGCCCTGGTTCTGGCCCATCTTGCCGAACTGCGCGATGAACTTGCCCTGCTGCGTGAACTTGAGGACGTGCGCGTCCTTGGTGCCGTTGCCCCCGATCCAGACGATGCCTTTGTGATCGACGAAGATGCCGTGGTTCGACTCGGGCCAGTCGTATCCCTCGCCCGGTCCGCCCCACGATCCGATCAGGTTCCCCTGCTGATCGAACTCGAGCACCGGCGGCGCCGCCTTGCAGCAGGCCGCCGTCGGCGGATTCTGCGACGCCGCGGTCTCGTCGGCCGACAGCGTGTCGGGGCGATGGACGATCCAGATGTGATCCTCGGCATCGATGCCGATGCCGATGGTCATGCCGATCAGCCAGCCGTTGGGCAGCGGTTTCGGGAACGCGGGATCGACCTCGAACCTCGGCGCCTCGACCAGCTGCGCGTTCTGCTGCTCGGCGCGGCGAGCGAGGCCGCGCTCGACGATGCCGAGCGCGACGAACGCGGCGACAAAACCGAATCCGATGATGAAGTTGCGCGATCGCGTCATGGTGCCTCCGCTCGTCATCGCGCACCGCCTCTCACGAATTTCTGCACGCGCTTCCCTTCCAGGGTTTCACCCGTGTAGACGTTGCCCTGCGAGTCGACGGCGACGCTGCCCACCGCAGTGAACGTCCCCGGCCAGCGGCCGCCGGCGCCAAAGCTGCTCACCACCTCGAGCGAGTCGCGCCGCAGGATGTGCACCTTCTGCTCCTGGCCGTTGGCGACGAACAGGAACTGCTGCTGCGGGTCGTTCGAGAACGCGATGTCCCACACCGCGCCCCGGCCGCGCGTCGTCTTCGAGATCACCATCTCCTTGACGAACGTGCCGTCCTTCTTGAAGACCTGGATGCGATTGCTGGCGCGATCGCAGACGTAGACCTGGCCGTCGTTCGAGACGGCGACGCAGTTGACGCCGCGGAACTGCTGCGGCGCGGTCTCGGCCGGATCGTAGGGCGCGATCTGCGCGGTGTCGTCGGCCGGCTTGCCGTAGGCGCCCCACGCGCGCTTGAACGCGCCGGTCTTCGCATCGAAGACGACGACGCGGCGTCCGGCCATGCCGTCAGCAACGTAGACCTCGCCGGCGGCCGAATCGACGGCGACGTCGGCGGGACGGTTGAGCGACGTCTCGCTCGTGGCGTTGCCGACCTGGCCGGCCTTGCCGATCTGCATCTGGAACTGGCCGCCCCGCGAGAAGCGCAGCACCTGCGCATCGGCCGGTGGCGGAGCCGCCGCCTCACCGCCGCCGCGGCCACCGCCGCGTCCACCGCGTCCGCCCCGTCCCGCCGGCGCGGGATCGTTACCGGCCGCGGCAATCCAGATGTTGCCGTCGCGATCGACGGCGATGCCGCCCGGCGTCTGCGGCCAGTCGAAGCCGGTGCCGGGCCCGCCCCAGTGGCCGACCAGCGTGCCGGCCTGATCGAACTCGAGAATCGGCGGCGCGGCGGCGCAGCAGTGCTCGGCGCCCGGCGGATTCGCATTGAGCGCCGCTTCCGTGCGCGCGTTGAGCGAGGCCTGGCCGCGGTGCACGACCCAGACGTGGTTGCGCGCGTCGACCGCGACGCCCGTCACCGATCCGAGAATCCAGTGATTGGGCAGCGGCTTGGGCCACAGCGGATCGACCTGATAGGTCGGCGCCGCCGTCTGCGCGTCGAGCGCGCCGTGCCACCAGCCCTGACCGGCGACCGCGGCCGCAAGCGCGAGCGCGCCAGCGGCGGTCGAGAGACTCCGGCTCCGTGTCATACAGCGATTCTCCTCGTCCCGATCCCATCAGACTCGGCAGAAATTGAGGCTCGGGCCACCGAATTCCGCTTGGAAGGGCGCCAGTATACACTGCGCGAGATGAGGCAATCGCGGGTCCGGCGCGCGTGCTGGATGGCAATATTCGGCGCGCTGATCCTCGCGCTCTTCGCGGCCCGGCCGGCCGCGCACGAGATCCCCGCCGACGTCCTCATCCACGCGTTCGTCAAGCCCGAGGGCTCGCGGCTCACGCTGGTCGTCCGGGTGCCGCTCGCGTCGATGCGCGACATCACGTTCCCGCTCTACGGCACCGAGTTCCTCGACATCCCGAAGGCCGAGGCCGCCCTGCGCGAAGCGGCCGGCACCTGGATCGCACCCGACATCGAGATCTACGAGGGCGACACCCGCCTCCGGCCGCCGACGCTCGTCGCCGTCCGCGTCGCCCTGCCCTCCGATCGCAGCTTCGCGTCGTTCGACCAGGCCCTGGCCGCCTTCCGCGCGCCGCCGCTCGCCAACGACACCCCGCTGCCGTGGACGCAGGCGATGATGGACGTGCACTACGAGTACGCGATCGCGTCCGATCGATCGAAGTTCTCGATTCGACCGACGCTCGCGCGCCTCGGGCTGCGCGTCGTCACCGTGCTGCGCTTCCTGCCGCCCGACTCACCCGAGCGCGCGTTCGAGTACCGCGGCGACCCCGGACTCGTGCGGCTCGATCCGCGCTGGCATCAGGCGGCGCTGCGCTTCGTCGCGCTCGGCTTCGAGCACATCCTCGACGGCGTCGATCACCTGCTGTTCCTGGCCTGCCTGGTGATCCCGTTCCGCAAGCCGAAACAGCTCGTCATCATCGTCACGTCGTTCACGGTCGCGCATTCGGTGACGCTGATTGCCTCGGCCTTCGGCTTCGCACCCGACGCGCTCTGGTTTCCGCCGCTGATCGAGACGCTGATCGCGACGTCGATCGTCTACATGGCGCTCGAGAACATCGTCGGCGTCACCGGCGTCGGCCGGCGCTGGGCGCTGACGTTCGCCTTCGGGCTCGTGCACGGCTTCGGCTTCTCGTTCGCGCTGCGCGAGACGCTGCAGTTCGCCGGGTCGCACCTGGTGACGTCGCTGCTCTCGTTCAACGTCGGCGTCGAGCTCGGCCAGCTCGTGGTCCTCGCGATCATGCTGCCGGCGCTCCAGATCGTGTTCCGCTACGTCGTCGCCGATCGGATCGGGGTGATCCTGCTGTCGGCGATGATCGCGCACACCGCCTGGCACTGGATGATCGAGCGCGGCGGCACGCTCTTCGAGTACGACTGGAGCGCGCCGGGCGCCGATTTCTATCTGGCGGCGGTGCGCTGGCTGATGGCGGCGGTGGCGGTGATGGCGATCGTCTGGCTGGTGAAAACGAAAGGGCAGGCCAAAGCCCGCCCTTCCGAGACTGGCGCGGCGGCCGACAGCCGCCCGTGATCCGGCATCAGGCCGCGGTGCCCGTCGACGCCGCGTTGGTCACGGCGAGGACCTGCCCGAAGACCTGCACGGCTTCCTTCATCTCTTCCATCGTGCCGATCGAGATGCGCGTGTGGGTCTTCTCGAACGGCGGGAAGTCGCGGCCGACGAGCACGCCGTGCTCGCGGCAGCCGTCGCGGAATTCCTTCGCCGGACGGCCGATGTTCACGAAGATGAAGTTGCACTGCGAATCGGTCATCGAATAGCCCGAGCGCTTGAACCAGTCCATGGTGAACTGGCGCGCCTCGGTGTTGCGGCGGCTCTCCTCTTCGAGACGCGCCGTGTCCGGGATCGACGCGACCGCGGCGGCAAGCGCGAGCACGTTCAGCGTCATGCCGAACTGGACGGCGCGCATCTTGTCGAGCGTCTCCTTCCTGCCGATGGCGTAGCCGAGCCGCAGACCGGCCATGCCGTAGGCCTTCGAGAAGGTGCGGGCGACGATGACCTGCGGGTTCTCGAGCGCGAGCGGGATCTGCGTCGCGTAGCTCGGGTCGGTGACGTAGTCGTGATACGCCTCGTCGATGGCGATCACGGTCTTCGGCGACGCCTTCAGCACTTTCTCGACGAAGTCCTGCACCGTCTTGGCGCCGTGCACCGTGGCGGTCGGGTTGTTGGGATTGCAGAGGAACACGAGACCGGCGCCGGCGGAGGCCGCGGCCATCGCGTCGAGGTCGAGATGCGCCGATCCGGTGAGCGGCACCGTGACCATCTTCGAGCCGACGACCTTGGCCATGTCCGGGCACTCTTCGTAGCTCGGCGTGCCGGTGATCAGCGCCGCGTCCTTCGTCGTGAACGCGTGGGTCGCGCTGCGCAGGATCTGCGTCGAGCCGCAGCCGAGCATGACGTTCTCGGTCTTGCAGCTGAACTTGGCCGCCAGCGGTTCGGCGACCTCGCCCGACCTGAAGCCGTAGCGCGCGAGCGGGATGCCCCGCTCGGTGAACTTCGCTCTCATCGCCGCGATCGCCTTGTCACCCGGCCCGAGGGGGTTCTCGTTGTTGTGCAGCAGCAGACGCCGCGTCGGTGCTGCACCGGCGACCTTCTCGCCGGCGTCGCGGGTCCACGGGCCGAGGATCCTGCCGCCCGTGAGGTAATAGCCGGCGCCGACTGCTCCGGCGCCGATGCCCGCCGCCATGAATGCCCGTCTCGAAACTGACATGATGACCTCGTCTCAGTGAGAAGAAGTTGACGTTGGCAGCCGGGCTTACGCCTTGGCGCCGAGCACCGACTTGAACACGTCCACGGCCTTCTGCATCTCTTCCATCGTCCCGATCGAGATTCGGCAGTGGGTCTTCTCCATCGGCGGGAAGTCCCGGCCGACGAGAATGCCCTTGACCGTGCACGCGTCGCGGAAATCCTTCGCCGGCTTGCCGAGCTTGACGAAGATGAAGTTGGTCTGCGAGTCGGTGGCTTCGTAGCCGGCCGACTTGAAGAAGTCGACCGTGAACTTCTTCGCTTCGGTGTTGCGCGCTTTCTCGCGCGCGAGCTGCGCGTCGTCGGCGAGCGAGACCGTCGCCGCGCCGACGGCCATCGCGTTGACGTTGTAGGGCATCAGCCAGTTGTCGAGGCGGGCGACGACCTCGGCCTGCCCCATCACGTAGCCGAGGCGCAGGCCCGCCATGCCGTGCGCCTTGGACATCGTCCGTGCGACGAGGACGTTCTTGTACTGCGCGATCAGCGGCACCGCGGTGGCGTAGGACGGATCGGTGACGTAGTCGTGGTACGCCTCGTCGATCAGAATGACCGTGTCCGGCGACGCCTTGGTGATGCGCGCGACCGCGTCGGAGATCACCTGGCTGCCGTGCGCCGTCGCCGTCGGGTTGTTGGGATTGCAGAGGAACACCAGACCGGCGCCGGTCGAAGCGGCGATCATCTTCTCGATGTCGAGCTTGCCGGCGGCGTCGACCGGAATCTCCTTGAGGCCCGACTTCAACTGTTTGGCTTTGCCGGCTGGATCTTCGTAACTCGGCAGACCGGTGACCAGGCCCTTTTCGGCCGACGTGAACGCACGGACCGCGCCGTCGAGGATCTCGCCCGAGCCCGATCCGAGCGCGACCTGATCGTTCTGAAGGCCGTTCTTCTTCGCGACGAGCGCGCGGAAGTCGTTCATCGCCGGCTGCGCGTTCATCGGATACCGCCCGGCGAACTGAAACGCCTTCTCGGCGGCGGCGAGCGCGGCCTGGCTGGGACCGAGCGGATTCTCGTTGCTGCTCAGTCGAATCGAGTTGGGCGGCGCTTCCGGACGATTGCCGCGGCCGCGGCGTCCGGCCTGGGTGGCGCCCGACTGCTGCGCGTCGAATTCCGTGAGCTCGGCGGCGGCCCAGTCTTCGCGGCCGCGCGCGCCGATCATCAACGCCATGGCCGAGGGGGTCCGCGGATAGCCCGTCAGAGTGCGAACGAACCCGCGTCGTGAAACCGACATCGCTGCCTCCCGTAGGTGCCGAAACCGTCAAGGTGGCCGGCCGGCGTGGGACGGCGCACGGGTATCGAAGATGAGGACTGACGGCGTGATCCGCGTCATGATAGGCCCGCGGTCGGGGGGAGTCAAACAGAGGGGGAGCACTTACGCGCCGCAATTTGCGGCGCGTAAGTGCTCCCCGGCGCGGGCTGCGGGCTGCGGCGGGTTGCGGGCGGCGGCGGCCGCGGGCTGCTCTGGCTGCAGCCTGCAGCCTGTCGGCTGCAGCCCGACATCAGTTCCTTGTTTTCAGCTGCTCCGCTGTCTCGCGAATCTGGTCCGCGTGCCTCAGGTCGTGGCCGCCGACGAAGGCGATCCATTCGTAGGTGTTGAGTGGGCCGAAGGCCGGGTGCGGGGTGGTCGCGCCGGCCAGCGGGAGACCGTCGCCGGCCAGCACCGCGTCGCGCATCGCCGCGCGCGAGGCTGCCAGCGACTGCCACGCCGCGTCGAGTGTCAGCTCGTCTTTCGGCATGGCGGCGTCGGGCGCGACGATCTTCCTCGAGCGATCGAGCGCGCCATGCCCCTCGATCGCTGCGATCGCCACGCTCGGCTCGAACGGCGCCGCGGTTGCCGGCTCGCCCCGTCGTACGCCATCGGTCATGCGCTTGACCAGCGTCGCGACGCGTCGCTCCACGATGCCGAGGTGCGTGAGGATCTCGACCACCGACCAGCGCCCTTCCGCCGGCCGCCGCGATCGGTCCCCCTCCGGAACGGCCTCGACGACGTCGCGCAGCCGCTTGCGGCAGTCGTCGAGGTAGGTCAGAAGCTCATGTGTCTGGGGATGCATATCCGGGACGGGTCTTACATTACGTATCATGGTCTGTTGTGAAAGCGGACGTCGCGGTCATCGGCGGCGGTGTGGTCGGCGTCGCCTGCGCGCTCGAGCTGGCGCGGCGCGGTGCATCCGTCACCGTGCTCGAGCGCGATCGTATCGGACATGGATGTTCGTTCGGCAACGCCGGCTGGCTCACGCCGTCCCAGGCGGTGCCGCTCGCCAATCCGAACATGCTGTTCAAGTCGTTCCGCTGGATGCTCGATCCGGAGAGTCCGCTCTACGTCCAGCCGCGCGTCGATCCTTCCTACCTGCGCTGGCTCGCCGGCTTCCTGCTCGCGTCGCGACGAGCGAAGTTCGAGCGCGGCGCGGAGGCGCTGGTCACGCTCTGCCGCGCCAGCGTCGATCTCTGGGAAGCGTTCGCCGCGCGCTCGCCAGATCCGTTCGGCTTCGAGCGGCACGGACTGCTCGCGGTCTACGAAAACCCCGCGTCGTTCGAGGGCGCCAACGGCTCGATCGATCTCGTCGTCCGTCACGGCGTCCGCGCCGAGCGCTGGTCGGCCGACGACGTCCGAGAGCGCGAGCCGGCGATCGTCGGCGCGCAGGTCGGCGGCTACTTCTTTCCTGACGATGCCCATTGCGAACCGTATCGCGCGGTGAAAGCGCTGGCCCGCGAGGCGACCGCCGCCGGCGTGACGTTCGTCGAAGGCGCGGAGGTGTTCGGCGTCTC
>DASTCC010000255.1:0-4354 GCA_035711465.1 Vicinamibacterales bacterium | reverse complement strand
CATTCAATCGCAGCTGGCTCAGGCAACGCGAGCTGCAGCCGCGGCTCGCGCCGCCGGATGAAGCGCTGCCCCGTGCGCTCGTCTCCGGACTCCGCCCTGGAGGCGGGCCCGATCCCTCGCTCACCGCCCGCACGGCGCTCTGGGTGGGCGGCGTCTCGATGCTGGTCCTGATGATCGCGACGGCCAACGCCGCGAATCTGTGGGTCGGTCGCGCGCTGGCGCGCCGCCGTGAGACCGCGCTGCGGCTGGCGTGCGGCATCGGCCGCGGCCGGCTCGTCTCGCAGCTCATGACCGAGAGCCTGGTGGTCGCGGGCACGAGCGCGGCGGCGGGTCTGTGCCTCGCATACTGGGGCAGCGCGGTCATGTTCCGCCTGCTGACCACGGCCACGGGACCAGTCGCCGGCATGATCGACGACCGGGTGCTGCTGGCGACCGTCGCGGTCACCGTCATCGCGGCGATCCTCACGTCGATCGGACCATCGCTGTTCGCTCATCGCGTGCCGGTGGCGGCGTCGCTCAGGACGGGACCGCGCGGCACGACCGAGGGGATGCGGCTCAGGACCGCGCTGGCGATCGCCCAGGCCTCCTTGTCAGTGATGCTGATCGTCGGCGCGATCCTCTTCGTCCGCAGTTTCATGGCCGCGAAGGCGGCGCCGCTCGGCTACGAGCCCGACCGCGTGCTGACGGTCAACCGCACCTATCGCGGCGCGCCGTTGCCGGCGGCCGAGCGAGCCGAGCTTCGGCGCCGGCTCCTCGAAGCGGCGAAGGCGCATCCTGCGGTTGAAGCGGCGAGCTGGCGGTTCACGACGCCCTTCGGCACGTCCGCGCAGGCGCGCTTCACCGTCGACGGCATCGACGCGGTCGATCGGCTCGGGCCGTTCACGACTCAGGAAGCGTCGGCCGACTACTTCAAGGTGATGGGCACGCGGATCGTGAAGGGCCGCGCCTTCAACCGCGATGACCGGCCCGACACGCCGCGCGTCGTCGTCGTCAGCCAGACGATGGCCGACGTGCTGTGGCCCGGCCAGGATCCGATCGGACAGTGCATGCGGTTCACCGGACCGAGGGCGGGAACGTGCGCGACGGTGGTCGGCGTCGCCGAGGACGTCGTGCTGACCCGGCTGACGGCGAACGACAAGCATTTCTACCTGTCACTCGATCAGTCTGGCGGCGACGGCACCGGCATGTTCCTCCGCGTTCGCGGCGAGCCGGCCGATCACGCCGAGTCGATCCGCCGCGCGCTGCAGCCGCTCATGCCGGGCACGTCGTACGTCACCGTGCAGCCGCTCGAGACGCTCGTCGCTCGAGGGCATCAGTCCTGGCGGACCGGGGCCTTCCTGTTCGTCACGTTCGGCGCGCTGGCGCTCGCGGTCGCCGCGATCGGGCTCTATGGCGTTCTCAACTACGGCATCTCGCAGCGGCTCCCCGAAGTCGGCGTGCGTCTCGCGCTCGGCGCGCGCCGCGCCGACATCCTTTGGCTCGTGCTGCGGCCGAGTGTTGGCCTCGCCCTCGGCGGCATCGCCGCCGGCACGGCGCTGACAATCGGCGCCAGCCGCTGGATCGAGCCGCTGCTGTTCCAGCAGTCGGCAACGGCGCCATCCGCGTACGTCCTCGCCGGCGCGGTGCTCTGCTCGGCGGCTCTGGCGGCCGCGCTGGTGCCGGCGGCGCGCGCGTTGCGGACGGATCCTTGCGTGGTGCTCAAGGGCGACTGAGGGAATAGGACACTCGTCGGTGCCGTCGGGTGGTCCTGGTCCGACAGGTGCGGGCGGGTGCCAGGAACGCGCTGGCGCTGGCGCTACCTACCTTCACGTTCTTCACGGCCAAACGTGAGACGCGCGTGCACCGGAGTGCGCGCTCAGCGGCCGCCTGCGTCACACTGGGATGTGGCGCCCGCGCAGCCTCCGCTTTTCGGCGTCGACGTGCCCGACGGATTTCACTACCGGCCCTGGTTCGTCAGCGCGCCCGAAGAACAGGCGCTGGTCGACGCGATCGGCGCGGTCGAGTTCGCGAGCTTCGAGATGCGCGGCGTCGTCGCGCGCCGGCGGGTGGCGTTCTTCGGCCATTCCTACGACGCCAGCCTCGGCGACGAGCGGCCGATTCCCGAATTCCTGCGGCCGCTCGCATCCGGATTCGCGTCGTGGGCCGGCATCGCGGTCGACGAGTTCGCGATGGCGCTGATCAACGAGTATCGGCCGGGCGCGCCGATTGGCTGGCACCGCGACGCGCCGCAGTACGACATCGTCGCCGGCCTGTCGCTGCTCTCGCCGTGCCGGATGAAGTTCCGGCGCTACGTGGCGCCGGGCGCGCATGCCAGGGCCGGTGCGCCGCGTCGATTGGCCACGCACGAGATCACGCTCGAGCCGCGTTCCGCGTACCTGATGACCGGCCCGGCCCGGAACGAGTACGAGCACCACATCCCTGAAGTCGCCGGGCTGAGGTACTCGATCACGTTCCGGACGCTGCGCCAGCGTTAGACCTGCAACGACGCGGCCACTTCCTCGAGCTTGTCGTAGCTCTTCGCGGCGCCATGCTCCATGCCGCTCTGCAGCACGCCGTCGCGCACGTCCTGCGACGGATAGAGCGCGGTGACGGTCATCCGCGTCTTCCCCTGCTCCGTCGTCAGCACGGTCGTCACCACCGACTCGACGTGCGGGAAGGGCTCGTAGATCTCGGTGAAGACCAGGCGATGGGGCGGCGCGATCTCGCGGTAGACGCCGTAGAAGCACATCGTGCCGCCCGGGTGCTTGCCGACGAAGCGCCACTTGCCGCCGGGCCGGAGATCGATGTCGCACTCGACCACCGAGTAGCGCTCGTCGAGGATGCCCCACCACCGCCGGACGTGCTCGGGCCTGGTCAGTGCTTCGAACACGAGATGCTTCGGCGCGTCGAACAGACGCGTCAGCGCGATCTCGCGATCAGAGGGGGTGCTGGCGTTGAAGGTGTCGCTGTTTGCTGCGTGGCTTGCGGCCATGTCTTTTCTCCCGTGAATTCAGTTCGTCGAGATACGCCCCGAGCCGATCGAGCCGCTGCTCCCAGATGTGACGATAGCGGTCGGCCCACTCGGACACGTCCTTGAGCGGCGCGGCGTGGAGGCGGCACGGCCGCCACTGCGCCTCGCGCCCGCGCGTGATCAGGCCGGCGCGCTCGAGCACGCGCAGGTGCTTCGACACCGCAGGCAGGGTCATGTCGAACGGCTTCGCCAGCTCGGTGACCGATCGCTCGCCGGATGCGAGCTTCGCCAGGATCGCCCGGCGCGTCGGATCCGCGAGCGCCGCGAACGTGGTGCTGAGGTGATCGGCGGCCATGCTGTATTATACCTACGGGTTAATTAACTGATTGGTTCACTAAGAGCACGGCTTGGGGCTTGGAGAATCGACGATGGACCTGACGCTCAGACCGATCGGTCTCGTTCGCTCGACGCTGATCTCGCTCGACGAGGCGCCGATGCAAGGCAGCGAGGGCGCGCCCGATGCGTGGATCGAAGTCGAGACCGGATATGCGGCGGCGCTCCATCGGCTCGCCGCAGGCGACGACATCGTCGTCATCACCTGGCTGGATCAAGCACGGCGCGACGTGCTTCAGGTCCACCCTCGGTCGGACCAGCGACAACCGATGACCGGCGTCTTCGCGACCCGCTCGCCCGACCGGCCCAATCCGCTCGGCCTTCATCCATGCACGATTCGATCGATCGACGGTCTGCGCCTGCGCGTCGGGCCGATGGAAGCGATCGACGGCACGCCAGTCGTCGACATCAAGATCGGGATCTGATCCGCCTCGGCTTGGGGGGATCACTAAGGAGATTGGAAGGGCCAGGGCCGGCGAATCCGCTCGTCGACAACGACGTACACCACTCCAGCTCACTTCCTGCCGCGCGCTCGCGCCGGTGCGGATCTTGCTGTGCATAGCCGACGGTCCCCCGACCGACTAGACCCGGCACAGTGGGCTGGTGACACATGAAGCGACTGTTCGCGATCGTCGGGGTGTTGTATCTCGTCACGCTCGGGCTCCAGATTCGAGCGACTTCGGCTTCTAACCCGGTCGTCGACGGCAAGTTCATCTTTCGGTACGACACGTTCGGCGACGAGCAGCTCTGGACCACCAAGCTGAGACTCCACGAAGCGGTCGCGACGCTGTCGCCGAACGACGCGCTCGATCTCGGGCTCAAGGTCGATCTGGAGGCGCTGCCGCCAGCGGTCGTCGAGGCGATCAAGACGAACGACGTCAACACGGTCGATCTGAACGATCCAGCCGTCACCCTGACGCTGCTCCAGCTCAACGCCGTGGTCGGGGTCGTGGGCAAGGTCACCAACGGCCGGCTCGAGTCGATCGGCATCACCTGCGCGCTATGCCATTC
>DASTCC010000254.1:0-5717 GCA_035711465.1 Vicinamibacterales bacterium | reverse complement strand
GTCGTCGCACACCGCGACAGTCCGCTCGATCGGCTGGATGCGATTGACCAGCTTCTGCACGCCCTCGTCGACGTCCTGCACGCCGAGCGAGACGCGCGAGAAGCCGTGCCGCCGCAGGACCTCGAGCTGCGGCCTGGTCGTCACCCGCGGATCGACTTCAATGGAACCTTCGAAGTCATCGGCGCGCGATCCCAGCCGCGCCGCGATGCCGCCGAGCAGCCGGTCGAGCGCGTCGACCGCGAGAAACGTCGGAGTACCGCCGCCCAGATGGCACTGACGGAACGGGCGCGCCGCCAGCTCCGGCACGCGCGCGAGGTAGGCGTCGAGCTCGGCGAGCACCAGGTCGACGTAGCTCGACTCGTGGCGATGATCGCGGGTGATGACGGTGTTGCAGCCGCAGAACGTGCACAGCGACTCGCAGAAGGGCACGTGCACGTAGAGCGCGAGCGAGGCGTCGTCGTCCGCGAGCGAGCCGCGGAGTGACGTCGTCCACGCGCCCTCGGTCGGCGTGTCGCACCAGTGCGGCACCGGTGGATAGCTGGTGTAGCGCGGCACCGGCGTGTCGTAGCGCGCCACCAGTTCGGCCATCGTCATCGCAACGTCCTCCGCACGAGCTGCACGAAGCGGCGCACGCTCGACTGCGGCGTCCCCGGCAGCACGCCGTGGCCGAGACCGCAGATCCATCCCCGCCGCTCGGCAGGCGAGAGCGCCGCGACCGGCGCGAGGAAGGCCGTCACCGCGCGATCGAGCGCGCGGCCGCGGAGGAACAGCAGCGACGGATCGAAGTTGCCCTGCACGAAGCCGGCGCGTCGTGCCCGCAGCCGCGACGCCAGGTCCCAGCGCCAGTCGAATCCAAAGCCGGCCCACGGCGCGTCGACGAGCGGGCCGGGCGCGAGATGCGTCGGATGGAGATTCTTCGCGTAGTACCCGAGCCGGTTCGGGAACGCGTTCGCAAGCGCCGCCAGATCGGGCGCGACGTGGTCGGCGAACTCCCGCGCCGGCAGCTCGCCCGCGGCGGTGTCGAAGATCATCACGACGTCGGCGCCGGCCGCGAGCTGGCCGGCAATCGCGCGCGAGAGCAGCGGCACGAGCCGCCGCGTGAAACGGCGATAGAGCGGCAGCGACGTCTTCGCCGTCGTGAGCGATCCAGAGTGCGAGCCTTCGACGGCGTAGACGAACAACGTCCACGGTCCGCCGACGAAGCCGATGAGGCCACGGTCGGTCGGAATCACGGCGCGCGTCGCCGCCACGGCTTCGGACTGAAACGTCAGCCGCGCCGCCGCATCGTCGAGCGATCGCAGCCGCGCCAGAGACGCCGGCGTGAGGCGCGCGTCGAGCTGCGGCCCGGCGTCGGTGTAGCGCACGCGCAGGCCGAGCGCATCGAGCGGATACAGCAGGTCGCTGAAGAGAATCGCGCTGTCGAAGTCGAACGCCTCGACCGGCCCGCGCGCCACCTCCGCGGCCAACTCCGGCGTCCGACAGAGCGCATCAAAACTGTGCTGCCGTCTCAGCGCCTGATAATGCCGGTGATACCGCCCTGCCTGGCGCATCAGCCAGATCGGCGGCACCGCCTGCGGCTCGCCGGCGAGCGCGCGATCGAAGCGCGTCATGCGTCGGCCCCCACCGCCCACTGGTAGCCGACGCCGCGCACCGAGCGAATCAGCCGGCCATCCTGGTCGCCCAGCGCCTGGCGCAGACGCACGACGGCGTTGTCGATCGCGCGCTGCGTCGGAAACCGATCTTCGCCCCAGACGCGATCGAGGATCTCGGATCGGCTGACGACGCGCGGCGCTGCGTCGATCAACAGCTTCAGCACCCGGCAGTCCCGGACCTGCATGAAGGCGCGCGTGCCGTCCGGCGCCGACACCGCCATCGCATCGAAATCGATCGAGAGATCGCCGACCGCGAGCACCGGCCGCGGCGGCTGCGTCGCCAGCACGTGCCGGACGCGGAGCATGAACTCCTTCAAGTGAAACGGCTTCGGCAGGAACTCGTCGGCGCCGAGCTCGAACCCCTCGAGGCGGTTCTCGGCCGAGTTCAACGCGGTCATGAACATCACCGGAATCGTCGTCGTGCGCTTGATGTGCCGTGCCAGGCCGAAGCCGGATCCATCGGGCAGCTTGACGTCGACGATCGCAAGATCCCACGCGCCGCCGCCGATGCGATCGCTCGCGTCGGCCACGGTCTGCACCCACTCGACGATCAGCCGATCGCGCTCGAGCCGCTCCGCCAGCGTCCGGCCCAGCGACGCGTCGTCTTCGACCAGCAGCACGCGGGCCATCAGCGCGCCTCCGGCAGCTCGAGCGTCACCCGCAGACCGCGATCCGCGCGCGCGCACTGCAGCGAGCCGCGCATGCGGCTGAGCAGACGGCGGGAGACGAACAACCCGACGCCGGATCCTCCGGTCGTCGCCGAGCGCACGAACGGCTGCCCGAGATGCGCCACTTCTTCCTCGAGCACGCCGCGGCCGTCGTCGGTGACGGTGATCGCGACACGACCGTGCGTGACCGGTTCGATGCGGACGACAACTTCACGCGCCTGCCCGTGCACCGAGGCGTTCTGGAGCAGGTTCCGCATCACGCTGGTGACACCGCGCTCGTCGGCCAGCACCAGGCGCTCGCCCTCGGTGCGGACCTCGAGCTCGGGCCAGTCCTCGGCGACGCGCTCGACGAGCGCGTGCACGTCCACCGGCTCGACGATCAAGCCGCCGTCCGGCTGCGCGAAGTAGAGCGAGTTCTCGAGCTGCAATTGCAGCCGGCGGGCGTCTTTCATCAAGCGTTCGAGGTTGGCGTTGTCAGCAGCCTCGGGCAGATCTTCGCGCAGGCTCTCAGCCTGGAGCTGCAGGCTCGCGAGCGACGTTTTCAGGTCGTGGGTGAACGACATGAAGAAGTTGCTCACCTCGTCCTGACGCGCATGTTCGCGGCGGATGCCGACGATCAGCGCGATCCCGCCGCCGACGAGCAACGCGATCAGAAAGATCCCTTCCCACTCGAGCATCCGCTGCACGCGATCGATCTCGGCGGTGTCGGCCGGCGCCGTGGCGGTGTGCAGCCGGCGCGCCTGCGACAGACCGAAGACCAGCCACCAGGCCGCCAGCGAGACCGTCAGCGACAGCCAGACGACGGCGAGGACGTAGTGCAGGCGCTGGCGCGAACGGAGTGGGGTCATGCCGCTGCTTCGATCATCGCACCGGCGATGGCGTCTGCCGCGCGGTCCAGGCAGGCGTCGTCGTGCGCGAGCGAGAGAAACAGCACCTCGAAGCCGGAAGGCGGCAGGTAGACGCCGCGGGCCACCGCCGCGTGAAACACCTTCGCAAACCACGCACCCTGCCGCGAATCGATCGCGTCCACACGCCGCGGGGTCTGGCGTGAGACGTGAAACCAGAGCACGGACCCGGCGCGAATGATGGCTGGAGGTTCGGCGAGCCCGGCAATCCGGGCGGCAAGATCGTCGGCGAAAGCCTCGGCCCGCCGCTCGAGCTCACGCCAGCCGTCGAGCGATGCGACCTTCGTGAGCGTGGCCAGCCCCGCCCGCATGCCCACAGGATTCGCGCTCAGGGTGCCCGCCTGATACACAGGTCCGATCGGCGCCAGCAGATCCATCAGTTCCGCGCGGCCGGCGCAGGCGCCGACCGGAAAGCCTCCCCCGATCACTTTCCCATAACAGGTCAGGTCGGGGGTGATGTCCGTCAGCCCGGCCATACCCGTGAGACCGACGCGGAAGCCGCTGATCACCTCGTCGAAGATCAGCAGCGTCCCCGTCGAGCTGCAGAGGCTCGCGAGGCGGCGAAGCCACTCCGTCCGCTGCCGCAGCAGCCCGTGGTTGGCCGGCAGCGGCTCGACGATGACGGCCGCCAGCGACGAACCATGCTCGCTGAACGCCCGATCCAATGCCGCGTCGTCATCGAGCGGCACGACGACGGTTTCGCTCAACGTCGCATCCGAGATGCCGGCGCTCGACGCTGCCGTACGCCCGGCCAGGCCGCTGCCGGCGCGGACGAGCATGCTGTCGACGTGCCCGTGGTAGCAGCCTTCGAACTTGAGGAGACGCGATCGGCCCGTCGCGCCGCGGGCGATGCGGAGCGCCGTCATCACCGCCTCGGTGCCGGACGACACGAAGCGGACGCGATCGACGTGCGGCACGTGCGCGACGATCCACTCCGCCAGCGCCAGCGAGTACGGCTCGCACGCGCCGAACGACCAGCCGTCGTCGATCGCCTGGTGTGCAGCGCGTGCGACCGTCTCGTCGTGATGACCCAGGATGAGCGGTCCGAAGCTCTGACAGAAGTCGATGAGCTCGCGGCCATCCTGGGTGACGAGCGTCGGCCCGTGGCCGCGCGTGAAGAACAGCGGATCGCCGCCGACGCTGCGGAACGCGCGCACCGGGCTGTGCACGCCGCCAGGCGTCACTCGACGCGCGCGTTCGTAGAGCGAAGCCGGACCGCTCATGAAGGAAACCCCAGCGCGCGGGCGTGCCTGGCTCCATAGGAGATCACGAACGCCGCGCCGGCGCGGCGCAGCACGTGCCAGGTCTCGACGCGGGCGGCATCGAAATCGGCCAGCCCCTGGCGCGACAACGCGACGAGCGACGCGTACTCGCCGCTGACCTGATATGCGCCAACCAGCTTGCCCGTCGCCTGACGGATCGGATCGATGAGATCGATCGACGTCATCCCCGGCTTCACCATCAACAGGTCGGCGCCTTCATCGGCGCAGCGGATGCTCGAGGCGATGGCATCGGTGCGCGAGCGGACGTCGATCTGATAGTGCCGTCGACTGCCCCGGCGCGGCGCCGATGCCGCGGCCTCGCGGAACGGCCCATAGAACTGGCTCGCGAACTTCGTGCTGTAGCTCATGATCGGCACGCGCCCGTGACCGGCGCCGTCGAGCGCAGCGCGGATCGCGGCGGTGCGGCCGTCCATCATGTCGCTCGGACTGATGCCGTCGGCGCCGGCGTCGGCCGCGGCCACCGATGCCCGCGAGAGCTCTTCCAGTGTCGCGTGAAGATCGATATCCCCCGCCGGATCGGAGATCGCGCAGTGCCCGTCGCTGGTCGACGCGCAGAGGCAGATGTCGACCCACAGATGCAGCGTGCCGCCGAACTCCCTCTTGATCTTCGACACCGCGTGCGCAAGCGGTGCCCAGTCGAGTCCCCGCGCGCGCTTGGCCGACGGCACGAAGAACAGCAGGACGTGACGCACCCCGGCGGCGAGATCGGCGCCGAGGAGGTCGAGCGCGTCGGTCAGCCGCAGCCGAGCGTTGTCGTCGAGCCCGCTGATCGGCTCGGGCGACGCGAGTGCGTCGACGACGAAGATCGGCTGAATGAAGTGGGCAGCGGTGAACGTCGTCTCGGCGCAGAGGTCGCGCAGGTGCGGCGATTGGCGAAGGCGCAGGCGCGACCAGGCCGCCGGAAGGGCTGCCGGCGCTGACACGGGATTCATGCCACCACCTCGCGATACCAGGCGTCGTAGTCGAGCCACACGCCGACGCGAGCGGCATCGCCGATGAGCTCGGTGACGACGTCACGGGTATGGCCGGGGCCGCTGCCGTGCCAGCGCTCGCGCAGGATCGGCCAGCGTTCGAGCGCGCGACGGCAGGTCGCGCCCGACGACCAGAAGAAATGCGAGCGCTCGGGCAGGTCCGCCGGCAGCGCCTCCTCGACGACGTAGGTCGCGACCGCATCGGGCACGCGCGCGTCGGCGTGCGTGAGCCGATGCC
>DASTCC010000253.1:0-13313 GCA_035711465.1 Vicinamibacterales bacterium | reverse complement strand
AGCACCCAGCACCCAGCACCCAGCACTCAGCACCCAGCACCCAGCACCCAGCACTCAGCACCCAGCACCCAGCACCCAGCACCCAGCACCTTCACTATCTCTTACACGGCGTCGGCCACGACTGGCACGGGCCGACGTCGGTCAGGCGTGTGTAGCGAAGCCGGCTCGTCATGCCGCCGGCGACGATCTCGACGACGAGCGCATCGCCGTCGCGCGCGATCGTCTCCTTGATTTCGGTCGTGCCGCCGCTGGCGGCGACCGTGCGGCCTTCGGCGACCAGCTTGCCGTCGCTCCATCGCGACGTCATCGCGATCGTCCCGCGGGCGATCTCGGTCGTGGTCTCGCGGCCCGGACGATAGAAGCGCGTGTGGCCGGTGTTGATCGCGCTCTCGGCGATCACGGTGCCGTTGGCTGGCTGCGTGATGAAGAGCCACGCCGGTGCGCCGGTCGCGGCGAGGCCCGCGTAGCCGGCGCCGTCGGTGATCGTGCTCGCGGCTTTATCCAGCGTCCAGGATCCTGCCAGCGCCGCGGGCGGGGCAGGGATGGTGGCCGAGCGACGCGGCGGAAACACGACGGGCGCCGGAGCGGGGGGAGCGGCAGTTGACGCGGCGCTGCCGCCGAGGTCGAGCGCGACGATCTTCTCGCGATCGCGCGCGTAGAGCGTCGTGCCGACGAGCGTCGGCGCGGTCCACGACACGGTGTCGAAGATCTTGGCGCGCGACAGGATCTCCGCGCCGGTCGGCGACAGGCGCGCCAGCGCGAGATCGCCGTCCTCGTTCATCGCGATGACCTTGCCGTCCGCATGAATCAGACTGGCGCGCGCGAAGCCGCGCACCTGCCACGCCGACTGTCCCGTCTTGATGTCGAGCGCGGTGAGAAACGCGGGGCCGAAGTCACCGGTAGTGCCGTAGACGAAATCGCCGACGCGGACCGCGCTGAGGAACATGAAGCGGACGCGGTTGGTGAACCAGAGCTCGTCGACGTCCGTGACGTCGCCCTTCTGGGTGAGCCGCAGCGCGCGGCTGCCCGCCTGATAGGCCGACGACATGAACAGGACGTTGTCCGGCCCGAAGATCGGCGTCGTGCAGTTGAGGTCGTTGCCGGGATCGTGCGGGTGCGACCAGAGAATCGTGCCGGTATCCGGATCGAGGCCGGTGACCGAGCCGCCAGCCAGGAACACCACCTGCGGCCGCCCGCCGATCTCGATCAGAATCGGCGCCGCCGACGAGGTCAGGAAATCACCGCTCTTCCAGACCACGACGCCATCCGACTGCCGGAACGCCATCACCGACTGTCCCGGCCCGCCGACGCTGCAGATGATCGTGTCGCGAAAGGCGATCGGGCTGCAGCCGTAGCCCACCTTCACCACCGGACGAATCAACAGCTCCGGCGACTTGAACTCTTTGATGAAGTCGTGCGACCAGAGCACGCGCCCGCTGCGCTTGTCGAACGCGAACAGCTGCTGGTTGGTGCCCGCCGAGAACACGCGATCGCCCACGACCAGCGGCGTCGCGTGCGGGCCCGCGCCAAAGCTGAAGTCTTCCTGGCGCGATGGGTAGGTGTGCTCCCAGAGCGTCTCGCCGGTGCGCGCGTCGAGCGCGGCGACCACTTCTTCGGCGTTCCAGGGCCCGGCTTTCGCCCGCCCGTTGCCGACGCGATACATCGTGAACAACCGCCCATCGTCGACGACAATGCCGGAGTGGCCGGTGCCGAGCGGCCGGGACCAGATCACCGGTGGCCCGGCGGCGGGCCATGAGTCTGCAAGGCCGGTCGACGGCGCGTGAAAGTTGCGGGTCGGGCCACCCCATTGCGGCCAGCTCGAGGACGCGGGCGCCTGTGCCAGGAGATGGCCGGTCATCGCCAGCGCCGCAACGGCCAGCGCGGCGAGTGCCATCCGACTCGGTTGTCGCATGGGCGCATTGTAAGCGTGCCGAAGCGAGGTGGCGTGATTTTGCTGATAGCCTCTCTCCGTGCATCTGGCTCAGATCAACGTCGCGCGGCTGCGCGCGCCGCTGACCGATCCGCTGCTGGCCGACTTCGTCGCCGCGCTCGATCCGATCAACGCGCTGGCCGAGGCCAGCCCGGGGTTCGTGTGGCGGCTGAAGGACGACTCGGGCGCCTCGAGCTCGTACGTCACGTTCGGCGACGACGATCGGCTGATCGTCAATATGTCGGTGTGGACGTCGATCGACACGCTGTTCGAGTACGCGTATCGGTCGGGGCACGCCGACGTCTTTCGCCGCCGGCGCGAGTGGTTCGAGCCGATCGATCCGCCATTCGCGCTATGGTGGATACCCGCCGGACACGTCCCGTCGGTCGACGAAGGCCGCGCCAAGCTCGCGACGCTGGCGCGCCTGGGGCCGACGCCCGACGCGTTCACTTTCAAGATCAGGTTTCCGCAGCCGGCGCTACGTGAAGCGTAACGTCGGACCGACCACTTCTGAGGGACGACACCGTGCGAAGCGTGACCGTGATGACTCGATATCTGGCGACGACACTCGTGGCGCTGTCGATTGGCGCGCTGCCGGCCGCCGCGCAAGTGCCCACGATCGGCGTCGGGCGCGATCTGCGAACGGCGCGGCTGGCGTCGTGGAAGATCGTCAAGCCCCAGACGCCCCAGCCGCCGCCGGCGCCGACGATGGTCGCGGATGACGACGACTGGAACGTGGGCATCTACCCGGTCTACGTCTGGCTTCCGTTCGGCATCGGCATCGACGTGACGGTGCCGCCGGGCGACGGCGGCGATGGCGGCCGCGGCGACATCGTCGATGGGCGTTTCGACGGTGCCTACTTCGGAGGCTTCTATGCGTCAAAGGCTCGGTTCCGGATCGACGCGGACGGGTTGTGGGCCGGATTTGGAGGGGACCGGCCTGATTCGCCGTTCCTGAGGGTCGACGCCGACGCGGTGTACTTTCATGCGACCGGCGGCGTTCGGCTGGTAAGTGATTTGTACGCGGTGGCCGGCCTGCGGCGCGTGGCGCTGCAGTACGACATCTCGATCGCCAACACGACGGGGTTCCGCCGGGAACCGGGCGTCTGGGATCCGATCGTGGGCCTGGCCTGGCATACGGAAGGCGCGCGAGTGCTGGAGTTTCACGCGACGTTCGAAGGCGGCGGCTTCGGCGTCGGCGCCGACACTGACATCGGCGCCTCAGTCCGTCTCGACGTCAAGCCGTGGTCGCATTTCGGAATCACGGCCGGCTACTGCCTGTTGTACCTGAAGCTCGACGATACCGTGGCGAACCGGACGTTCACGCTCAAACAAACCCTGCACGGGCCGATCTTCGGGATCGGGATTTACTTTTGATCGAAGGCAGGCCAGCCGTAGCTCGCGGAGTGTTTGGCAAGCGCGAGCGAAGGCTGGTGGGCCGCGGAGGAATCGAACCTCCGACCCTCTGGTTAAAAGCCAGGTGCTCTACCCCTGAGCTAGCGGCCCATCAGAGAACGGTCGATCGTATCAGGTCTCGTTCGATTCCAGACTGTGAACCTCCCGCGGGGGTTCGCGTAATAGCGTCTGGGAGCATCGCATGAGATCTCACAGACTCGTCGTCGTGTGCGCGGTCCTGATTCTCGGATCGACGCTGTTCGCGTCGCAGACGTCGAAAGCACCCGACCTCACCGGCACGTGGACCGGAACGTTTACCACCACCACATCGAATGGCCCGGACGAAGATCCGGCGCACATGGTGCTGAAGCACAGCGGCGCCGAACTGACGGGCACGGCCGGCCCGCGGCCGGATCGTCAGATGCCGTTGACCAACGGCAAGGTCACGACGGTCAAGGGCGTGACGACGGTCACCTTCGAGGTGGCCGAACCCAACGGCGCGAAAATCGCCTTCGATCTGAAGCTGGTCGACGGACGGCTGAAGGGGAGCGCAAAGGCGGAGATGAACGGCCAGACGCGCGACGCCGTCCTCGACGTCGGCCGCGCGAAGTAGCCGGATCCGGCACGTCGCACACGCACGGCGCACATCGCACAGCACGTCGCACGGCGCACCGCGCACGAGGCACGCGTGAGCCTTAGATAATCCTCATCCCCATGGCCGACAGCGCCAGCTCGGCGGCGAGAATCGCCGTCTGGTTCTGGATGTCGAGAATCGGATTCACCTCGACGAGATCGAGCGCGATGAGCCGCCCCGAATCGGCGGTCATCTCCATCACCATGTGCGCCTCGCGGTAGTCGAGGCCGCCCTTGACCGGCGTGCCGACGCCCGGGGCAATCGTGGGATCGCAGACGTCGAGATCGAACGACACGTGGATGCCGCTGGTGCCGTCGCCGGCGATGGCGAGCGCGCGTTCCATGACCGTCGCGATGCCGTGCTGGTCGATGTCCTTCATCGTGAAGACGTGGATGCCCGACTCGCGGATCTGCGTCTTCTCGAGATCGTCGAGGTTGCGGACGCCGATGAGCACCGTCTTGTCGGCGCGCATCTTCGGCGATCGCAGGCCGATCTTCGAGAGCTCGGCCGGCTCCGGGCCGAGCAGTGCCGCGAGCGGCATGCCGTGCACGTTGCCGCTCGTCGACGTCGCCGGCGTGTTCATGTCGCCGTGCGCGTCGACCCAGAGCAGGCCGATCTCGGCGCCCTGCGACGCGGCGTAGTCCGCGGTGGCGCCCACCGATCCGGCGGCGAGCGAATGATCGCCGCCGAGCACGATCGGCAGCGCGCCGTCCTGACGCGATTGATAGACCTGCTGATAGAGCTTCTGACAGACGCGCGCGATCTCGCGGATGTACTTCTTCTTCGGATCGCGAAGCGTCTGCGTCTCGGGGATCGGCGCCGGCAGATCTCCCTTGTCGACCACGCGCCGGCCGAGCGCGGCCAGCTTCTCGCCGATGCCGGCGATCCGCACGGCCGACGGCCCCATGTCCACGCCACGCCGGCCGCCGCCCAGATCGAGCGGGACGCCGACGAGATGAATGGCCCTCGGCGTCGCCGTGGCGGCGTCGGCAGCTTCGGTCATCGCCATGTCATCGCCCCGCGCCGGCGGGGCCGCGCTTGTACGTCAACGAGATGCCTTCCGACGACGGCGCGACGATCGTCGACCAGGCGTCGGGGCGATTCATGATCGCGTCGAGAAAGTCGCCCATCTCCTCGCGCTTGTTGACGACGTTGTGCGCGAGGAACACGCCGCCCGCATCGAGGCGCGGAAACGTCGCGTCGAAGAACTTCTTGTAGTCGGGCTTCCAGGCATCCAGAAACACGAAGTCGAAGCTGCCCGCGAGCTTCGGCACCTCGACGAACGCATCGCCCTCGATGACCGTCACGACGTCGTCGAGCCCGGCGCGGCGGATGTTGTCGGCGGCCGCTTTCGCCCGGGCGGGGTCATACTCGATCGTCGTCAACCGGCCGCCGGTTTCACGCAGACCGAGCCCGATCCAGATCCCCGAGTACCCGCTGGCCGCGCCGATCTCGAGGGCGCGCTTCGTGCCGCGCGTCGCGACGAGTACGCGCAGGAACCTGCCGTCCTCTTCGGAGACCGCGAGCTGGCCCGCGTCGCGCGCGCGGATGCCGGACAGGATCGCCTGGATGGCGGCCTCGTCCGGCTTCGCCGCCGGGGAGGCCGCGCCGTTGCAGGCAGCCGAAGCGATGACCAGCGCCACTGCCGGCGCTGTGAAAGGCGCACGCATGAAAGGGTTCCGTCAGACCTGACCGGCCGAGATGGGATCGCCGTCGAGCAGCGCCTGCGTCAGGCTTCGCAGGTCGTCCATCCACAGAGGTTTGTAGCGCACGGACGCGCCCAGCCGGGTGAGCTCGGCGAGCACGTCGTCCTTCAGGAAGTAGTCCCCCGTCACGATCCCGACCGGGCAGCGCGACAGCCGGTCGTCGCGCCGCATCTTCCGCAGGAAGTCGAGGCCGCCCATGAGCGGCATCCGCATGTCCAGAATCACGGCGTCCGGCGCCTCGGCCTCGAGGTGGGAAAGGCCGTCGGAGGCGGTCTCCACGCGCGTTACGGAGTGCCCTTCCCCCTCCAGAATGCGCGCGAACGTCATCCCGACCGTCGGGTCGTCGTCGACGATGAGAATGGACGCCATGAAGGCGGAATTATGGCACTAAGGCTGATGGGCAAGGAAACGTTCTGAAACATCCCGGAAAACTGCTACGATACGGCGCGCCGTTATCTCCATGCCCGATCAACGGTTGATAAGAATCGGGCGGACGACCTAACAGGCGCGGAGGCTGCGTGTCGCCCATCCTGGTCCGACCTGTCCGAGAGCAGCTCGAACACGATCGGCTGATTCGTCATCTCGAGGGTAAATACAGCAAGAAGAAGTTCGACGTGGCCGTCAACCTCGGCGAGGAGCAGGTGGCTCCCGTCAGGGTGGGCGCGATCACGCTGTACCCGGACATCGTGCTGACGTCGGCGAAGAAGCTCGCCGGCGTCGTCGAAGTCGAATCGGGCGAGTCGGTGAACAAGCTCGAGACGATGGCGCAGTGGGTGCACTTCGGCAAGTCCAGGGTGCCGTTTCACCTGTACGTGCCGGTCGCGAACTACGATGCCGCCCGGCGGCTCTGCGAGGCGTTCGACGTCCGCGTCGCGGAGATCTGGACGTACCGCGGCGTGCTCGACGGCTTCGATCTGGTGCGCATGTATCACGACAGCGCCGCGGCGTCGCAGCCGGCCAAGTCCAATGCCGCGATGCCGGCAGGGAAGAGCGCGGCCAAGCCGGCCCAGCCAGCGGCGAAGACTACGCCGCCGGCGAAGACCACGCCACCGGCGAAGACCGCGCCGGCACCCAAACCCGCCGCGCCGCCCAAATCCGCGCCGGCCGCCAAGCGCGCCCCGAAACCGGCGCCCAGGAAGGCCGCCAAGCCCGCTGCCCGACCTGCGGCCAAGGCGAAGCCGGCGGCCAAGGCCAGGCCCGCACCGAAGTCGAGCCGTCCGGCGAAAAAGAAGAAGAAGAGGTAAGGGCAGAGTGCCGTTCATTCGGTACACCCGGGACAAGCGCGGGTACGAGTGCACGACCGTGCTGCATCAGTACCGCTCGCAGCAGGGGCCGCAGCGGACGCGCGTCCTCTATGTCTTCCGTTCGCCGGCCAGCCTGAAGATGGGGCGTAAGGCGCTCGACGCGGAGGTGGTCGAAGCGCTCGAGCACACGCATCCGGATCTGAGCTTCGACTGGACGGCGCTGCACCGCGAGATCGTCGCGCCGCACGTCGAGCCTCGCGAGCGTCCCGCGAAGAGCGCGAAGAGGCCGAAGCCCGAGCCGCGGCCTGCGGCGCCCGACCCGGCGCCAATCGCGATCGACGATCAGTCCCTGCTGGGACGCGTGGCCGGCGCGGCCGAGGCGCTCCGGCTGCGGCAGCGGCACGCCGATCTGCTCCAGCGGATCCTGCGCCGTGCCCGCACCCCCGAGGACCGCGACCGGCTGACCGATCGGGCCGCGCGTCTCAATCCTGACGAGTGGCCGGACGAGGCCGCCGTCCGTGCCGGCCTGGCGACCATCGAGGCCGAGTGGGAGGCGATCACGTCCGAGCTGCCGCAGCGCCGCCGCGGCCGTCGCGGCGGGCGGCATCGCCACGACCGCCGTCAGGAGCTGTCGGATTCCGGCCCTCAGACCGAGGCCGGCGAGGCGCCGGAGGCGGGCCCGGGGGCGCCAGAGGCCTCTGGCATAATGGCTGGGGATGGTGAACGTGAGCGCGAAAGGGCATGGACACCGGACGACGGCGCGGCGGCTGACGTGGCTGCTCCTGCCGTTGACGGTGGCGACGATCGCGGTCTCGGCGCAGACGCAGCCGGGCCAGCAGACGACCTTCCGGGCGATCGCTGAGGGCGTTCAGACCGCCGTCATCGCCCGCGACGCGAAAGGCCAGTTCGTTCCCGACCTGAAGAAGAGCGAGTTCAAGGTCTTCGAAGACGGCGTCGAACAGGCGATCACGGTGTTTCAGCCGATCATCGGCGGCCGCGCGCTCCAGGCCGAAGCGGCGCCGGTGACGCGCATGACCGAAGGCCTGATCATGCCGGCGGCACGGCCGCCGGCGGATACCTCAGGCCGGATCTTCATCATCTTCATCGACGACCTGCACCTGCAGGCGATGGACACGCCGCGCGTGCGCAACGTGCTCGGGCAGATCCGCGACGAGCTCATCCACGAGGGCGACCTCGTCGGCATCGTCTCGTCCGGCTACTCGTCGATCGCGATCGATCTGAACTACGACTACAACCACGTGCGCTTCAACGAAGCGATCGGCAAGGTGATGGGCGGCGGGCAGACGGCCGCGGAGATCGCGTCATCGCCCGAAACCGCGCAGGGCCCCCAGGGCATCCGCTACCAGGCGCATGTCGCGTTCTCGCTCGCTTACGAGCTGCTCGACACGGCGTCCCAGATCTCGAACCGCCGCAAGTCGTTCATCTACGTGAGCAGCGGCTACTCGTTCAACCCGTTCAAGGACGCGCGTTACAAGCGGGCCCAGGAGCTCTACGCGATTCCCGAGCAGTTTGCCGCCGGCCGCGATCGCAACGGGCCGGCGCCGTACGAGAATCCATTCGAGAAGCAGGGCCAGCAGTTCGCCGAGTCGGATCTGATCGCGGAGATCGCGGAGCTGACGCGCGCGGCGCGGCGCGCCAACGTGACGTTCTACACGATCGATCCGCGCGGCCTGAACGCCGGCCCGGACATCGGCTCGAACCTGTCCGCCGAAGAGTGGCGTGACTACGTCATGACGACCGTGAGTTCGCTGCAGGTGCTCGGCGAGGAAACCGGCGGCTTCTGCATCTGCAACACCAACAACTTCAAGCAGGGGCTGCAGCGCATCGACGCCGAAACCAGCGACTACTACATGATCGGCTACAACTCGAACAACCCGGATCCGATGAAGGTCCGGAGAAAAATCGAGATCGCGGTCGATCGACCGGATGTGAGTCTGATCTACCGATCCGAGTACACGCTGAAGCGCCCGCCGAGGAAGTAGTCAGAGCCGGCCGGCGTCCGTACTGTATACTTCACGCCGTTCCGAGTCGGCTGTGCGAGCTGCGATACCGACCGCGGGTTCCCGAAGACAGGATTACTTCGTCCTCATCCCTTTCATGGCACGACGCTCGTCCGGCGAGCGTCCAGGATTGCTGCGGCCCGGTCGCATCCGTCAGCCCCACCGTCTCACGTTCCCTGGAGATTCCGAATGACGCGATTGAACAACCTCGCGCTGCGGTTCAGCCTCACGTTGTGTGCCGCGCTTGCTCTCGCCAGTCCGGCCCTGGCGCAAACCGCCACCACCGGCAGCATGGCGGGCACGGTCCAAGACCAGCAGGGCGGCCGGCTGCCCGGCGTGACCGTCACCGCCGTCCACAAGGGCACCGGCACCACCTTCGTGGCGGTGACGCAGACCGATGGTCAGTTCATCATCCTCAACGCTGCCGTCGGGCCGTACGCGCTCAAGGCGACGCTCTCGGGGTTCCGTGACGCGACGCAGGACGCGGTCGTCAGCCTCGGCGAACAGCGCGTGGTCGATTTCAAGATGGAGCTGGCGACGGTCAGCGAGAACATCGTCGTCACCGCGGCGCAGCAGCTGGTGGATACCAGCCAGGCGGGGACGGCGGCGACGATTTCGAACCAGGTGAAGGAAGCGCTGCCGACGATCGCGCGGACCATGACCGACATCGTGCGCGTCAATCCGTACGTCAACACGGTCAGCCTGAACGACGACGTGCCGGCGCCGGCGATCGCCGGCCGCAACTACCGCTACAACAACATCCAGATCGACGGCGCGGTCAACAACGACGTCTTCGGCCTGGCGGCCTCGGGCGGCACGCCGGGCGGCGCGACGGAAACGGCGCCGATCAGCCTCGACGCGATTCAGGAGCTGCAGGTGCTGGTCTCGCCGTACGACGTGCGGCAGGGCAGCTTCACCGGCGGCGGCATCAACGCCATCACCAAGAGCGGATCGAATCAGTACCACGGCACCGCCTTCGTGTTCGGCCGCAATCAGGCCTGGATCGGCGACGGCGCCGACGACAAGCCGATCGCCGACTTCAGCGACGTGCAGAGCGGCTTCAGCATCGGCGGTCCGCTGCGCACCAACCGGGCCTTCTTCTTTCTCAATGGCGACTGGGCGCGCAAGGAGAGTGGCACCGGGTTCTCGGTCGTCGGGTCCGGCTCGGAAACCGGGCAGGAGGCCGGCGTCGACGAGATGCTGCGCATCCTCCGCGACGTCTACAACTACGACCTCGGGCCGAACGCCAAGGACGAGTTCATCAAGCCGACCGACAGCAACAAGATCTTCGTCCGCGGCGACTTCAACGTCTCGAACAACCACCGGCTGACCGTTCGCCACAACTACGTCGACGCCGTCAACAGCATCGGCTTCCCGACGGTGACGAACTACAACCTGCCGGACAACTTCTACCTGTTCACCTCGAAGACGCACTCGACGGTCGGCCAGCTCAACAGCAATCTCGGCAACGCGGTCAACGAATTCCGCATCACCTACTCGACCATCCGCGATCGGCGCGGAGGCCAGGACTTCGAGCCGCGGCCGTTTCCGATGGTCGACGTGACGATCTCGCCGACGCTGCGGGTGCGGGCCGGGCGCGAGAACTTCTCGTCGGCCAACGAGCTCGACCAGGACATCCTCGAGATTCACGACGACTACACGCTCGTGCGCGGCGCGCATACCTTCACCGTCGGCACGCACAACGAGTTCTACGACTTCCGCAATCTGTTCATCCGCGACAACTTCGGCAACTACGGCTTCAACAGCCTGGCCAATTTCGCCGCCGGCAACGCGCAGTCGTTCGACCACAGCTTCTCGGCGACGAGCGACCCGCAGCAGGCGGCGCGCTTCGACGTCGCGCAGTGGGGCTTCTACGCCGGCGACCAGTGGCGGGTGCGATCGAACGTCACCATCACCGCCGGCATCCGGCTCGACATCCCGCATTTCCCGGACAAGCCGACCGCGAATCCGGTCGCCGTCGACAACTTCGGCTACGCCACCGACATCGTGCCGTCGCCGGCGCAGTGGTCGCCTCGCGTCGGGTTCAACTGGGACCTCAACGGTGACGGCAAGGAACAGCTGCGCGGCGGGCTCGGGCTGTTCACGGGCCGTTCGCCCTACGTCTGGCTCTCGAACCAGTACGGCAACACCGGCATCGAGTTCCGCCGCCTGCAGCGGACGTTCAACGACAACAACAACATCCCGTTCGTGCCCGACGCCTTCAACCAGCCGAAGGAGTTGACCGGTGGCACGTTCCCGTCCAACGAGATCGACGTCGTCGACCCGGACTTCCAGTTCCCGCAGCTGCTCCGCGGCAACCTCGGCTACGACCGCGAGATCTGGAGCGGCGTGGTCGGCACGGCCGAGTTCCTGTGGGCGAAGAACGTCAACGACGTGAAGTACCAGAACCTCAACCTGCAGCAGGTCGGCACGCTCAACCAGGACGGCCGGCCGCGCTTTGCACGCAACGTCGTCCCGTCGCTGAGCAACGTCATCCTGCTCACCAACACCAACGAGGGCAGCAGCTGGAATCTCAACTTCGAGCTCAAGCGCGCCTTCCGCAACGGCTGGTACGCCAGCGGCTCCTACGGGTACGGCCAGTCGACGTCGATCCTCGACGGCACGAACTCGCAGGCCGCGTCCAACTGGCAGAACGTCTACATCGACGCCGATCCGAACAACCCCAGGAACACGAGGTCGAACTTCGATCCGGGTCACCGCATCAGCTTCAACGCCGCCTACGACGTGCCCATCTACAGGGGCCTCGTGATGACGGCATCGGTGTTCTACACGGCGCAGTCGGGGCGGCCGTGGACGCTGAGCTACAACCGCGACGTCAACGGCGACACCAGCGGCTTCAACGATAACTTCTACCTGCCGGCGAGCGCGTCGGAAGTGAATCTGGTCGGCGCGACCTACGAACAGCTTCGCGCGTTCCTGGAGAGCGACGACTGCATGGCCAGCCAGATCGGCCAGATCATGGAGCGCAACTCCTGCCGCGGGCCCTGGACGAACACGCTCGACGGCCGGTTCATCTTCGGCCTGCCGTTCCAACGCGTCAAGGCCGAGATCACGCTCGATATCCTGAACCTGATCAACCTCTTCAACTCGGACAAGGGGCTGGTCCAGTACACGCAGTTCAACCAGATCACGATCTTCACGCCGACGGTGAGCAACGGACAGATCACCAGGGTGGACATCTCCGCTCTGGCCAATCCGAACTTCAGCCCCTATCTCAAGAGCGACCTGCGCTCGCGGTGGCAGATGCAGCTCGGCGGACGGATTCGGTTCTAAGAGCTTCAGTAACTGAGAACGAGGAACTCAGAACCGAGAACTCAAAACTCAAGACCCAAAACTCAAGACTGAGGTTCTCAAAACAACAGGGCGGCGTGGAGAAAGACTCCATGCCGCCCTCGTTCTTTTCGTGCGTCGTTACTTCGTCGCTTTCATGCGCGCGACGGCTTCCTGTAGGTAGCCGGGGTCCAATTCGATACCGACGAAGTCCAGGCCGAGCTTGATCGCGGCGACGCCCGTGCTGCCGAGGCCGAGGAACGGATCGAGCACCGTCGGGCGGCTGCCGACGCCGTGGAGGCGGATGCACTGCTCCGGCAGCTTGACGGGGAACGAGGCCGGGTGCGGACGGTCGCGGTCGCGGCTCTGGATCGTGTCGTAGGGGATGAACCAGGTGTTGCCGCGGCAGCGGAGGCCGCCGCCGGCGGCGGCCCAGCGTTTGATGTTCGAGGCGTCCTGGTAGGGGACGCCGACGGCGCGGCGGTCCAGACGGGTCCGGCCGGCCGGGGAAAAATGGAAGATGAACTCGTGGCAGTCGTTCACGAACCGGTCGCTGTTGATCGGCTTGTAGTGGCCGACGGCCACGGGTTTGCCGTCTTCCGAGACCGCCGCGGCGTCGATCGCGATCGACTTGACCCAGTGAATCGTGTTCTGCAGCTTGAAGTGCCGGCGGGCGGTCTGCGCGACCTCGAGCGGAATCCACGGATCGGTCGGCTTCGCGCCGACGTTCAGGAACAGCGACCCCTCGGGCCGCAACGTCCTGGCGACCGCGCGCGTCCACCGTTCGGTCCACGCCAGGTACTCCGATCGGGGCAGGTCGTCCGAGTAGCTTCGGTACTTGATGCCCAGGTTATAGGGCGGCGAGGTCACGACGACGTCGATCGAGCCGGAATCGAGTCCGGCCAGCACATCGAGGCAGTCGCCCTGGTAGAGGCGGACGCGGCTCGTCCCGACCGTGAACTCGATCGGCGGCAGCGCTCGCGGGGTGACCAGGGCCAGAGCCATATGGGTGGCTTCTCGGACGCAGGCTCACAATAGTACAGAGGGAAAGAGCTGACGCGCGCCCGGGCGGGCGCGAAGGTGACCGGGAAC
>DASTCC010000252.1:0-5007 GCA_035711465.1 Vicinamibacterales bacterium | reverse complement strand
ACATCTTTCTTACTGATAGCTGAGGGGACCGGCGATGTCAACTGCGCGCCGGCTCCTTGAAGGCTCGGGACTCCGGACTCGGGGCTCGGGGCGGGTTCGAGCCTCGGGGCCACATGCTATGTTGCGGCGCGTGACCTCATCGACGGCGGCCGCCCCGCTCCGGCCTGCCGCTACCGTCATCGTTCTCCGCGACACCGACGCGGGCCTTGAGGTGTTCATGGTGCGCCGTCACGACGCGACCGCCTTCATGGGCGGCGCCTACGTGTTTCCCGGCGGGCGGGTCGATCTCGGCGACGCGGCCGCGGTCGATCCGTCGTGGTGCGACGGCCTCGACGCCGCGGAGATCGCGCCGCTCCCCACCGCCACGGCCATCGCTCATCGTCTTGCCGCGATTCGCGAGCTGTTCGAGGAAGCGGGAGTGCTGCTGGCGCGCGACGCGCGGCGGCGTCCCGTGGCGATCGCCGATCCGGTCACGCACGATCGATTCGCCCGCTATCGCCGAGAGATTCACGCCGGCACCGTCGCGATGCAGAGCGTCGTCGAGCGCGAGAAGCTGCGCGTCGCACTGGACGCGATCGTGCCGTTCGCGCGATGGATCACGCCGCCGATCGACGTGCGTCAGTTCGACGCCTGGTTCTTCATGACGCGCGTGCCGCCCGATCAGACGCCGGTGCACGACGAGACCGAGACGACGCACGGGGAGTGGGTGCGGCCGAGCGACGCGCTGGCGCGCGCCGCGGCGCGCGAGATCACGCTGCCGCCGCCGACGTGGACGACGCTGCGCGAGATCGAGGGGTTTGCGACCGTCGATGCCGCGATCGCCTGGGCGCGCGATCGGCGGATCGAACCGCGCCGGCCGATCGTGCATGACGAGGGCGGTGATCGCTTCCTGCTCTTGCCGGGCGATCCGCAGAATCCCGAGGCCTGGCATGAGCCGGTGCCTCGCGAAACCCGGTTTCGTTTCGACGGCGGCCGGTGGGTGGCGGAGCAGGCCCGATCGGCGTAGGCTTGACTTCACGCCGGGCACTTCGCGCATACTGATCGCCCATGAGTCCGTTGCCGAACGTCGCCGCAGTTCAGGCGCCGCGCCGCGTGGCTCAGGGTGTGTTTGCGTTCAGCTTTACGTTTTTCAGCCTTCCCCGAGGTGGGTAGCGCCCTGAGCTGAGCCGAACACACAGCGATTCACTCGAGCCCGCTACCCGCAAGGGAGCGGGCTTTTTGCTTTTCTGGAGGACTCCCGTGACACCTGCCGCCACCGATCGCGCGCCGATCGACCGCCTGACGATGGTCGACGGCCATCGCCAGTTCATCGACCGGATCGATCGCACGATCCTGGCGCTGCTCGCCGAGCGCTCGCGCCTCGGCGCCGCCGAGTCGTGCGCCTATCAGGGCGCGCCAGGCGCCTTCAGCGAAGATGCCGCCGCGGCGCTCGTCGGGCCGGGATCGGCGCTCTTACCGTATCGCACGCTTCGCGACGTCTTTGCCGCGCTGGCGTCGGGCGCGGTCACGCGCGCGGTCGTGCCGCTCGAGAATTCGCTTGCCGGACCGGTGCCGGGTTGTGCCGAGCTGCTCGCGGAGCACCGCGTCCGCATCCTCGCCGAGCGCGTCCATCCGATTCAGCAGACGCTGATCGCCGCGCCCGGCGTCACGCTCGACCGCATCCGCCGCGTCCGATCGCATCCGATGGCGATCGCGCAGTGCACGCGGTTCTTCGCCGCGCACCCGGATGTCATCGCGGAGCCGACGTTCGACACCGCCGGCGCGGTGGACGAGATCGTGCGCAGAGGCTGGACGGACGCCGCCGCGATCGCCAACCGGCGCGCCGCCGAGGTGTATGGCGCCGCTGTGCTGGTCGACGACGTGCAGGACCGCGACGACAACGTGACGCGGTTCGTGTTGATTGAAGGGGCTTGAGGCTTGGCGGCGGGCGGCGAACTGCCGGCTGCACCCTCTGGGAAGGATCCAGAACCTGCCGCCGCCCGCAGGCTGCAGCCTGCCTGGCGCCCGCGTCAGTCTCCCCTCAACGTCTGCAGCGGATCGAGCCGCGCCGCTCGCAGGGCCGGCAGCAGGCTCGCCAGGAGCGACACCATCGCCAGGACGGCGGCGACGGCGGCGAGCGTGAGCGGATCCGAGGCGCTGACGCCGAAGACCATCGTCTCGAGCACGCGCGCGCAGGCGATCGCGGCGACGCCGCCGATGGCGATGCCGACGATCGTCGGCGCCATCCCTTCGATGACGACGAGACGGAGGACGTCGGTCGTGCGCGCGCCGAGCGCGGTGCGAATGCCGATCTCCCGGCGGCGGCCGCGGACGACGTTGGAGAGGACGCTGTAGATGCCGACCGAGGCGAGCAGCAGCGCCACCGCGGCGAACAGGCTGAGCAGCATCGCGCTGAAGCGCTGCGACACGATCGTCTGGTCGACCAGCGCGGTCATCGGCTGGATTCGTTCGACCGGCTGATTCGGATCGATCTCGTGGATCGCGCGCTCGACCGCCGTTGTCAGCGTCGCCGGCGGCACCGAGGTGCGCAGCGCGATCGCCATGCCGCGCCAGTCGCGCTCGCGCGAGTACTCGTAGACGTGCGCGCCGACGTCTTCGGCGAGGCCGTCGTCGCGGATGTCACGGACGACGCCGATGACCGTGAGCGTCCGCTCGCGCGACTGCAGCGGCAGTGTCGCGGTGTGGCCGATCGGATCGACCTCGCCCCAGAGCAGCCGCGCCGCCGACTCGCTGACGATGACGACGTCGTTGTCGGTGGCGGCGAGATCGCGCCCGCGGACGACGGGAATGCGCATCGTCTCCAGGTAGCCGGGCGTGATCTTGCGGACCTGCACCGTCGGCTGCTCGCGCGTCGAGAGCTCGGGCTTGCCGTCGACGACCATGTACTGCACCGACCCGCCTTCGAACGGCAGATCGTCGACGGCGCCGGCGCTCTGCACGCCGGGGAGCGCGCGGACGCGCGCCAGCACGCCGTCGTAGAACGCCGTGCTGCGCGCGGCGGTGCTGTAACGGGACGCGGGCAGCGCCGTTCGCACCGTCAGCACGTGATCCGGATCGAAGCCGACATCGACGCCGCGCAGCGCGAGCAGGCTGCGCGCCAGGACGCCGGCGCCCATGAGGAGCACGAGCGAGAGCGCGACCTCGCAGACGATCAGGATCCGCCGCGTGCGCAGGCCGACCGAGGCGTCGCTGCGGCCGCCTTCCTTCAGCGCGTCGGTGAGATCCGTCCGGCCGGCGCGGATCGCGGGCATCGTGCCGGCGAGGACGCCGGCGACGAGCGAGACGACGAACGCGAAGCCGAGCACGCGGCCGTCGAGGGCGATCTCGTCGACGCGCGGGATCTGATTGGCGATGAGCGCCGAGGTCGCGCCGAGCGTCAGGTGCGCGAGCAGCAGGCCGACGGCGCCGCCGACGCACGAGAGCATCAACGCTTCGACGAGCAGCTGCTGGAAGACGCGGCGCCGTCCGGCGCCGAGCGCGGACCGAATCGCGATCTCCTTGCGCCGCGCCAGCGCCCGCGAGAAGAGCAGGTTGCCGACGTTGGCGCAGGCGATGAGCAGCACCAGGCTGACGGCCGCGAGCAGCGTGATCAACGAGGTGCGGACGTCCTGGACGATCAGCTCGTAGAGCGGGATGATCGTGGCGCCCCAGCCCTCGTTGTCCGCCGGATATTCGACCTCGAGCTGCCTGGCGATGCCTTCCAGCTCGGCCTGTGCCGTCTCGACGCTCACGCCCGGTTTGAGCCGCGCCACCACCTGCGCGTTGTGGTTGCCGCGGACGAGGCGGTCCTCGGGCGTGTAGCCGAGCGGAACCCAGATGTCTCGCGAGGACAGTCCCCAGGCCTGAATCGAGAACGCCGGCGGCATCACGCCGACGACCGCGTAGGCGTCGTCGTCGAGCATCACCGGCTTGCCGAGGACGTCGGGCGCGCCGCCGAAGTACGTCCGCCAGAAGCGATCGCTGATGATCGCGACCCGCGTGCCCGGCGCGTCCTCGTCATCGCGGAACCAGCGGCCGAGCGCCGGACGGGCGCGGACGAGATCGAACGTGCCGGCGCCGACGCCCATCGCGATGATCGTCTGCGCGCGATCGCGGCCGGTGAGCGTGAACTGACGCGCCTGATAGATCGCCATCCGATCGAACGTGGTCGCGCGTGCCTGCCAGTCGTAGAAGTTGGCCGGCGAGAGCGCGAACGTCTTCATGCCCGGGAACGTCACCTGCGGTGGGATGTGGTAGAGGCGGACGAGCCGATCGGGCTCGTCGAAGGGCAGCGGCTTGAGCAGGACGGCGTTGATCAGCGAGAACGTCGCCGCGTTGGCGCCGATGCCGAGCGCGAGCACGGCGATGACCGCGAGCGAGAACGCCGGTGCGTGCGCGAGCGCGCGCACGGCGTAGCGGACGTCGGCCAGGATGGTGCGGATCATCGAATCTCCTCGAGGCCGGACGTCGGCCGGCGCGGCGGAAGACACGGGCGGCGGTGCGATGAGACAACGGACGACCTGACTCCAAAGCCAGGCGTGCGCGCCAAGGCGCGAAGCGACGCGGCGCGTCCGAAACTCCTCGTCGAGATCGCCGGCGACGAAGTCGCGCCACGCGTCCGGCAGGCGCCGGCCGAGCAGCCAGGTGGCGAGCCGCGGCAGTTCGGGCGCCGCCTTCATTTCGCCCCCAGCCGATCTTCGAAGCCGTCGGCCATGCCGGTGAACGCCCGGTAGGCCTGGCGGAGCGCGGCGATGCCGGCCGGCTTCAACGCATAGAACTTGCGCCTGCGCCCGCCGCGTTCCGGCGTCGGATCGCCGACCCACGACCGCAGCAGGCCCTTCTGCTCGAGCCGGTCCAGCGTCGTGTAGACGGCGTTGATCGAGACGTTGCGCCGCGACCGTGCGTGGATCTCCTGCCGGATCGCCGCGCCGTAGGCCTGATCGTCGAGGCGCATGACGCCCAGCAGGACGAGCTGTTCGAAATCGCCGAGAACTGGGGATCTACGTCTAAACCACATTGTGGGGGATA
>DASTCC010000251.1:0-10896 GCA_035711465.1 Vicinamibacterales bacterium | reverse complement strand
CAGAACTCGATCCCGTGGAGCCCGTCGGTCCAGTCGATGCCGGCGAGGCCGCCCACCTTGCGCAGCACCTCCTGCTTGACCGCCATGAACGAACCGTACACCGCGGTCACGTTCCGGCGGATGAAGCCGATGTGGCCGTGCACAACGCGCATGTCCTGGTTGTATCCGGGCGTCGCGAAGAAGCCCCCGAGACCGGAGACGTAGCCGATGTGGGAGACGCTGCCGTCGGGCTGGACGATGCAGCCGCCGGCGATGCCGGTGGACGGGTCCAGCTCGAACGTCGCAATGGCCTCCCAAATCCAATCTGGATTCGCGACGGCAAGGAAGGGATTCAAAAAGACGTGGACTCCGCCGCTGTCGATGACGTCGCTGGCGAACATGAGGGCACGGAGCTCGGTCTGGTCCCGATATGTCATGACGTCCGGCGCGACGCTGCCGATGCGGATCTTCCGCGCCGCCGCGCCGACGCGCGGATCGGCCGGCACGTAGATCCGCAGCGCGATGTCGTCGTAGCGCGTGCGCGCGAGACTGGCGCGAAGCTGCTTCAGCGCGTCATGCGCCCCGTCTTCGGGAATCACGGCGTGCAGTACGACGCGAGGCCCATCCTGTTTGCGGCGGACGGCGTGGTAGTAGCCCAGCACGTCGGAGGCGCTGTCGACCTCGAAGCGATCCGCGAGATCGAGCCGCTCGAGCGCATGGCGCACGACCGACTTCTGCGATTCGGCCAGGTAGTTCTTCGACGCGACGTTGAGCGCGGACGATCCCGAATGCATGCGCCAGCCGTAGAGCACGAACGGCACGTGCACGATGTGCGAGGTCCGGGTCGCGAGCCGGAGCGCCGAGTCCCAGTCGTGGCTGCCGCGCGCGTAGTCGTCGCTGTAGAAGCCCGCGTCGAGCGCCAGCGTCCGCTTGAACACCATGAGATGCGCCGCCGGACAGGTGGACAGCGCCGCCAGGTTCGACCAGCCGGGCCGCCAGACGATCTCGTCGGCCTTGCCCTTCGACGTGATCTTCTGTTCGTCCGAATAGAGCAGATCCGGCGCCTGATGTTCGCCGATGAAGATGCTCAGAATCCGCAGCGCGTCCGGGTACAGCACGTCGTCGCCATCGACGGGGACCACGTACGTCCCCCTGGCGCGCTCCAGCAGGAAGCGGTTGCCGCCGATGATGTGGAGGTTGTCGTCCACGCGCCAGAAGTGCACGCGCGGATCGCGAGCCGCGACGTCGCGGCAGACCTGCTGCACGTCCGCCCGAAGCGACCCGTTGTCGAGGAGTACCCACTCGAAATCATCGAAACGTTGAGCGAGGATCGAGTCGGCCAGCGCCGTGACGAACGGCGGATCGACGTCATATACCGCCGTCGTGATCGAGAAGAGCGGCTCGCCTTCCCGGCGCGGCACGGGCGCGACATGGCCGTTCCCGAACCGCGCCTGATCCTCCAGCATCGCCTCGAACCGCAGCGGCCAGCGTTCCCTGGCGTCTCTGAGACAGACACCGGAGACGGAAACGATCGTACCTGTCGAATCTTTCAAGGCCGCGATGTAGTCGCCCTCGGGCAATGAAGCCGCAGGTCTGCCGGCCAGCGCCCCGGCGTCGCCGTCGGGTTCGAGACGTACCGACGCGAGGCATCTGGCTCGCTCGGGCCCCTTGCCGAGATAGTCGTCACGCCCGAACAGCAGCACCTCGGCCCTGACGTCGTGCCCCCCGGTGGCCGAAAACTCCGGTCGCGTGCCGACCTGCTGCCAGTCGCTCGGCGCGATCAGGCGCAGCGCGGCTCCGGCCGAATCGGCGTTGCTCGTGGCCATGCCGGCGGCGCGCGGCGCGGGCGGCGCATTCTCGCCGGCGGCAACGGCATCATCGATCCGCGCCGCATCGTCGCGGCCGTGCATCCGCCGCGCCTCGACGAGCGGCGAGTAGAGGACGCGCCGGCGCTCCATCTTCGCGGACGCGCCGAGCGTCTCGCCGATCCGTTTCGCACAGCCCTCACCCGAGACGCGCGCGATCGCCGCCTCCAGGAAGCGGCGCTCGACGACGAGCAGGCCATCTGCCGGCGTCTCGATCGTCTGCGGCTTCAATGCAAGCGCAAACGGACCGGCATCGCCGCGACGGAGCCCCTGGTACAGCGCCACGGTCTCACCCGCGATGACGCGAGAGCCGGCATCGACGACGACGTCACGGTCGTCCAGGATGCGGCCGCTGACGATCGCCGTGTCCGGCTGGAGCTCGAACCACTTCGTCGCCTCCCACACCCACTCCGGCGTCGCCGGCCGGCAGCGGACGTCGGCCAGCGCGATGCGTTCGGCGTCGCGCGGAAGGACGTCGGCGAGGGCACGCCAGTCCGCGAGCGTGTCCAGACGCCGACGAAACGGCAGGATGCGGCTGGCGACTGCAAACCCTGGCACGCCTTTGAGTGCATCGACGTCGCTTTGATCCGCCCCCAGCACCACTACGGCCAACCCCGGGTCGCCGACGGGCCGGCGGCGAATCCACCATTCGACCGCGCCGCGGAACAACGGGAACTCGGCAATCTCGTAGCGTTCAGCGCCGCCGCGGCGGGCCAGAACGCCCTCGACCACGGCCCGCATCGAGGCCAGCGAGCCGGGATTCTGCGTCTCGGTGTTGCTCTGCGATGCCGCGTGCGTGCGCCAGTGGTAGAGCACGTGCGGCACGTGCGCGATCCGCAGGCCCGCTTCGCTGAACCGCACGACCGTGTCCCAGTCGTGGCAGTACTCGGCGCCGTCGTTCGAATAGACCCCGACCTCCATCGCCCGTTCGCGATTGAACGCGCAGAGATGCCAGATGTATGACGACTCCAGGTTGAGCACGGGATCGAACCCAGGTCTCGCGTACGGCGTGTGCACGCGATCGCCGGTGACGTGATCCTCGTCCGAGAAGACGAAATCGGCGTGCTCGCGGTCGATCGCGCCGGCGAGCACCTGCAGCGCATCCGGCTCGAGCGCGTCGTCGGCGTCGAGCGGGACGACGAATGCTTGCGACGCACGCGCGAGGCACTGGCGCATCGCGCCCTGGATGCCGACGTTCTCGGCGCAGGCAACGCGCCGGACCCTGGGATCGGCCGCGATGCGATCGAGCACGCGCCTGACGTCGTCAGGCACCGGGCCGTTCTCGAGCACGATCCACTCGAAGTCGGCATCGCGCTGCTCGAGCACGGAGCGCGCGGCGCGATCGAAGAACTGCGCCGGCGTGCGGGCGTAGACGCTCGTCAGGATCGAAAACGACACACCGGACGACGGAGGCGGCAGCAGGGCGCGCACGATTCGATCCGCGTCGAGCATGTCCGCGTCCGTGAGCGACGGACCCGGATCGCCCATCGGCCGACGGCGCCCCTCGATCGAGGCCGGTCGGTACGCGGGCGCGCGCAGCGCGACGTGCGGCGACCAATAACGCGGATCGGGCATCAGATCGGCGTTGGCGCGTCTGAAGGCGTCGTGCTCGACGTCGGAGATCTGCGCCGTTCGATCGGTGGTCGGCTCGGCCGAGAGGAATGGACTGTAGACGACACGGCGATCCTGTCGCCGGCATGCGGCGCCGAGCCACGCGCCGAGATGAGCCAGCGAGAGCTTCGCACGCGCCAGATCGGCCAGCGCGGCTCTGGCGAACTCGGAGTCGAGGACGACGTGATCGAGCGCGACCGCGCTGACCGAGTGCTGTTTCCACGCCTGGGCGTGATAGCCGGGATCCTCGAGCGGCCGGCCGCGATCGGGCGCGTCGCAGCCGCGGCCGAATCCGAAGTAGCGGCCGGCATCGACGACGTGGCCGCGTTGGTGCAGGCGGCCGCCGACGATGGCCGTGTCAGGAACTAGCTCGAACAGGCCTATCGCTTCGAGCGCCCACGCGTTGTCGACGATGCGCGTGTCGTGCCACACGACGTGCAGAAGGCGGCCGCTTTCGGCGATTCGCGCCGCCAGCCGGGCGAGTCCGGCCGCGCCTTCTGCCGGATCGAGATGCACGACCTCGTGTGGAACCTCGTTCGGCACGCTGAGGCGCGGGAGGCGATCGCGGGACGATCCGAGGACCACCGTGGTCATCGGGCGCGGATCCGTCGCGTCGCGCCGCATCCACCAGTCCGGCATGCCGCTGAAGAGCGGAGAGGGCTCGAGACGAAACCGTCCGCCCGGCGCCAGCGTGTCGAGCAGTTTCGTCAGGACGCAGCGTTGCGAGTCGTACACGAACGGCTTCGAGTGGATGTTGCCTGACGTGGAGGTCGCGTGAATCCGCCAGCTGTAGAGCACCTCGGCGATGTGGTGCGGCGTATGCCCGGCGGCAAGGAACCGCGTGAACGTGTCCCAGTCGTGGCTGCCCTCGGCCCGCGGATCCGTGTAGGCGCCGAGCTCGAGCGCCAGCGTGCGATCGATGACGCCAAGATGCGCGGTGTAGCACGAGTTGGCGTAGAGCACGGGATCGAATGCCGGCTTGAAATAGGGCTGGCTGAAGTGATTCCCCTCCAGATGATCTTCGTCGGTGTAGGCAAGCGCCGGATAGCCGGCCTGCCGCAAGGCGTGAGCGAGCACCCGCAGGCAATCGGGCGTCAGCAAATCGTCAGAATCAACCGGCAGGACGTAGCGGTGCGTCGCGCGCTCGAGACAGAAGCGCATGCCGCCGACGATGCCGAGGTTCTCTTCGACGCGAAGGACGTTGACGCCACGCTCGCCGGCGAGCCGCTCGACCGATCGGCGCGTGTCCGGATCGCTGGAGCCGTTGTCGAGCAGCACCCATTCGAACGTTCCATCGGCATCCTGAGCGAGCACGCTCTCCGCCAGCGCCTCGAACAGCGCCGGCGGTGTGTTCCAGACGGTCGTCAGCAGGCTGAAGAGCGCGGGCTCCTGGCGCAACGGATATTGCCGGCTGCGTCGCGCGAACGCCTGCAGCCGATGCACTTCGTACTCGTCGCGAGGCCAGTTCCGGAAACCTGGCGCGAGCAAGGTGGTGCCGTCAGCGAGGCTTCGACCGCCTTCGCGCACCGGGCTTCCCTGCAGCACCGCGAGCTCGTCGAACAGCCGGGGGATGATCCGGGCCAGGCTGCTGCGCCAGCTCTCCGGCAGGTTGATCGCGGCCGCGGCGCGGCGCCCGTCCAGATCGTCGACGCGGGCGATGGCCGCGGCGAGTCCATCCGCGAGGCCCTCGACTGTCGCCGCCACGCCGATGAGATTGGCCGAGAGCGCGGCGAGCGCTTCCGGCGTCTTGTTCGCGAACACCGTCGTCACCGCCAACCCGCCGCAGGCGGCCATTTCGAGCGGTGGATAACTCGGATGCGGCGACAGCATCGGCGACAGCAGGATGTCGCTGCCGCGCATCTGCTTCGCGTAGCCGGCGAGGTCGAGCCAGGGCGCGGGCACGAGCGTCGCGCCGCGGCCGAGCGGCACCGGACGGAAGGACTCGCCCATGCCGACGAACTCCCAGCGCTGCGGATCGAACGTGCCGTCGCTCACGGCCTTTTCGAGCGCGGCGACGCCCATCTCGAACAGGTTTCGCAGCCCGTGTGTCGGCCGGGCGTAGAACAACAGACGCCGGCGGGCTCCGGGCGCGCGGTCGAGCTCCGGGAAGAAGAGCGTGCGATCGATCGCCGGCTGGAAGACCAGGCTGCGCTCGACGAACGCCGGATCGGCGAAGCGCCCGATGCGCTCGCGCTCGAAGAACTCGTGCAGCGATTGCGAGTTGACGACCGGCAGGTGATCGAGCGCGTAGGTTTCTTCGGCCAGCGCCTGCTGCGTCGAGGCCGGGTGCAGCAGCGGCTCGTAGTCCTGGATCAGATAGACGAAGCGCGCGTGCTGCGTCTGACGGACGGCGTACTTGGCCTGCTGAGCCGTCCACCACGCCGTCGCCATGAACAGATCGCGTGCGCCAATCGCGAGCGGAATGGCGCGATCGCTCGCCGACACGAGCTCGACGTCGGCCGGCAGGTCGGCGCCGAGCAGACGCCGCATGTGCGCCCTGAACGGCGCGAGGTCGGCGTCGAACGGCAGGTCGGCGCTGATCAGCCGGACGCGGATGCCCGACAAGGCGAGGCGGCCTGCGATCTCGAGCGCGGTGTTGGGGCCGCCCGACATGCTGCGCATCGCCAGGCTGGGCACGAGCACGTTCAGACGCGGTTCGTTGGCCAGCTGCGGCGCGACGACGAGGCTGAGCGGGTTGAACCAGGGCAGGCGGCCCTGCGGCGGAACGTATCCAGCGGGCCTTGCGGCTGCGGCCGTGTCAGGGGCCGTCGCTTCAACCGATACCGCGCTCGTAGCGGCGCCATGCTCCGCAGCCCGCGCGTAATGGCGAAGTCTCGTGAGGCGCTGCCTCACCCGGCGGCGCAGTCCCGGAATCAACGTTCGCTGCTGGATCGCCCGCTTGAGCCGGCGCATTGGCGTCGTCACTCGCCACGAATGGGATGCGATGAAGCTGCGCGGCCGGAGCGTGTTTCCGATCTGTCGTAGCGGGGCTGTCAGCCGCCAGGACCGGGACGCCAGCACGATCTCCAGCTCCCGTTCGAGCGCCGCCGTTCGCCGCGGGCCGGCCTCGAGCTCGGCGATGCGCGCGTCCTTCCGGGCGAGCGTTGCCTGCGCCTCCTGAAGATCCTGAATGGCCGCGATCAGCCGATGATCCTGCTTCTCGATGTGAGCGTCCTTCGCGGCGACCGCCTCGGTCACGGTCGCACGCGCAGCGTCGAGCGCGTTGATCCGCGCGCGCACTTCCTGGCGCCAGCCGAGCACGCCGGCCAGCAGATCGCGGACGAGGTCCATCGGTGCGACCGGCTCCGTTGATTTGGCCGCCTCGGCGACGCGAACGGCGATCGCCGCATGACGCGGCGAGGTGAACGCGCAGAAGAAGCGCCGATAGTGCGCCGCGCCCGCGCGCGCCAGCGGCGCTCGCGCATTGATCGCGGCGGCGAACCGCGCCTTGGCGTCGGCGTCGCCCAGGTCACAGGCGTAGATGAAATCGAGGGCGTTGAAGGCGAGCCATTCATTCAGCGGCGCGTTGTCGGCGACCACCACCGCGCCGGGCTCGCTGAACCACGAGACGACCTCCGCGGCGCCCGGCAGTCCACGCTCGCGATGCTCCACGAGGAACTCGACGTCGAGGCCGGTGACGGCCTTCGCGTACTCCGAGAACTGACGCTCGGCGTCCACGACTTCCGGGGTGCCGACCGGACAGCACACGATCGCGCCCTGTCGCGACACCCGCTGCAGTTCGCGAATCAGACCGGGCCGCTCGGCGGCCGGAAGGTGTTCGAGGACCTCGATGGCCACGGCGACGTCGAAGGCGCCGTCGGCGAACGGCAGCGGCTCGCCCGGTTTCAGCGGAATGATGGACGGATCGTCGAAGCGATCGACGTCTGCGCGAACGATCTCGAAGCGCGGCGACACGAACGCCGCGGTGAGCGGCACGGGACCGCTGCCGACGTCGAGCAGCGTGAGCGGGCCGCTGCCTTCAGCAGACAGGATGTCCGTGAGGCGACCGAGAAAGGAATAGCGTTGGTAGATGTCGGGCTGCCAGGCGAGCCGGCGATCGGAAAACTGGTTCAAACCTGAACCTCCGGACGCGACCCCGGGGAACCAGCCGCGGTGGGGTTGTGCTGAGAGCGGCAGCGCGTCGGCCGGATCGCATGATATCTCATGCAGTACGGCGCCCGGCTACGCGTCGGCCGGCGCCTGCGCGTCGGCGCGCGCGGCGGTCGCGAAGCCGATGGATCAGCCACGCGGGTTCGCCCGCGGTCAGCATGACTTTCATTCTCGTCACGTCGCCAAGTGGCGCTGACCCGGCCGACCCGCCGCGCTGCTAGACTGAGCCGGGCTGAGCGCGCGCGAGCGATCACGCTCGCCGGCGAATCGCTCCGGGTACAGATTGCAGAGCACGTCCTTCCGCGTCGGCATCGACGGACGCGCCTTCAGTTCGCCGGCGGGCGGAGTGCGTCGCTACGTCCACGAGCTCACCAGCGCCTGCAAGGACGTCGCGCCAGACGTCGCATTCCTTGCCATCGGCGCCAGTGCCGGCTCGTTGCCGAACACGGTAACCGGCGTGCCGGCGCGCTCGTGGCTGCCGACGAACCTCGGATGGTCTCTCGACGGACTGCCGCGGGCGATCCGGCGCGCCGCGGTGGACGTCTTCCACGCCCCCGCCTACACTGCTCCGCTCTGGGGCGGGCATCCGCTCGTCGTCACCAGTCACGATGTCAGCTTCGAGCGGCGGCCGGAGTGGTATCCGCATCGCGACGATCGGATCCGGCGATGGTTCTACCGGCGCAGCGCCTGCAGCGCGGACGTCGTCATCACCGACTCCGAGTTCTCGCGGCAAGAGATCGAGGCGGCGTACGGGATCGGACAGGATCGGATTCGCGTCGTCCCGCTCGGCGTCAGCGCCGCGTTCGCTCCCGCGCCATCGCCGCCAGCTGTGGACGAGCGCGTCATCCTCCACGTCGGCGATCTCCATCCGCGGCGCAACGTCGGCGTGCTGATCGAGGCGCTCGGCCAGCTCAGGGCCAGGAGCGACGAGCTCAAGGACACCGTGCTCGTGCTGGCGGGCGCCGACCGTGGGTCGGCGGCGGCGATCGCGAAACACGCGGCGAAGCTGGGCCTTACCGGCGCCGTGCGCTTCGTCAGCACCGCGAGCGACGATGAGGTCGTCGCGCTGATGCGTCGTGCGTCGGCGTTTACGTATCCGTCGCTCTACGAAGGCTTCGGCCTGCCGCCACTCGAGGCGATGGCGTGCGGCACGCCGGTGATCGCGTCCTCGGCCGCGTCGATACCTGAAGTGGTCGGAGATGCCGGACTGGTCGTCGATCCTCGTGACGTGCGCGGCTGGATCGAGGGCTTGGTCGCGATTCTCGGATCGCGCGAGCGATCCGCGCAGTTGCGGGCGGCGGGCCTCGCGCGCGCGGCGCAATTCACCTGGCAGCGGACCGCCACGCAGACGATCGACGTCTATCGATCGCTCCGTCGCGATGGTACTATCGGGTAGGACGACTCCCCAAGATGGCCACCTGTTGGTGCGATTCCCGGCATTCAGTTTCGCAGCCGCGCCTTCGCGCGTGACCGACGCCGTGGGACCGGCCGCGGCGGCCGACGGGTCCGTGGCCGTATCGATCATCATCCTCAATTACAACGGCAGGGCCTGGCTGGAGCGATGCCTGCCGGCAGCGATCGCCGAAACCGCATCCGATTGCGAGCTGATCGTCGTCGACAACGGATCGTCCGACGGCTCGCTCGATCTGCTGCAGACCTTCCGTCCGGGTGTTCGGGTCGTGCCGCTCGCATCCAACATCGGCTTCGCGGCGGGCAACAACGCCGGCGCCCGTGCCGCCCGGGGACGGTATCTCGCGTTCCTGAACAACGACGCGGCGCCGCAGCCCGGATGGCTGGCCGCCGTGCGATCCGCCCTCGATGCCGATCCAACCGCGGGTCTGGCGGCGTCCTGCATCGTCTACCTGCACGACCCCGCCACCATCGATAGCGCCGGCGACGGCATCACGCGATACGGCGGCGCGTTCAAACGCGGGCACGGACATCCGCTGGCCGAGGCGCGCGAGCCGCGCGAGGTGTTCGGCGCCTGCGGAGCGGCCTGCGTGATCCGTCGCGGTCTGTTCGACGAGATCGGCGGCTTCGACGAGGCCTACTTCGCCGTGCACGAAGACGTCGACCTCTCGTACCGTTCGCAGCTGCTGGGCTACCGCTGCCTGTACTGCCCTCATGCGATCGTGCATCATGCGGGCTCGGCCACGATGGGGCATCTGAGCCCGCGCGCCGTGTTCTGGGGACAGCGCAATCTCGAGTGGACCTACGTGAAGAACACGCCGTGGCCGCTGCTGCTCGTCACGCTTCCGGGCCACGTGCTCTACAACATCGCGGCGTCGCTCTATTTCGGGCGAGCCGGCCACCTGCGCACGTTTCTGTCGGCCAAGTGGCACGCGTTCAGGGCGCTGCCGCGCGTGTGGCGTCAGCGGCGCGAGATCCAGCGGCGGCGGCGGACGTCGCTGCGCCGGCTATGGAAGCTCATGGACGGCGGCTGGATCGCGCTGAAGGTTCGCGAGAAGCGATTCGACCTCGGTCTCAGGCCTTCCGCATGAGCTTCAGCGGATCGATCGTCATCGTCAGCTTCAACAGCGGGCCGAGCCTGGCGCGGTGTCTGGACTCGATCGCGCAGCACGTGCCAGCGGCCCACGCCATCGTCGTCGACAACGCGTCGACCGACGGCTGCACGGACAGTCCGGCGCTCCGGCGCGATCGCGTGACGCTGCTGGCCAATCGGCAGAACGTCGGATTCGCGCGCGCGGTGAATCAAGGTCTGATGGCGGCGACCGGCGATCTGGTCATGTTGCTCAATCCGGACTCCTACCTGCTCGCCGGCGCCGTCGAGGGCCTGGAAGAGGAACTCCGCAGACATCCGGAGTGCGCCATCGCCGGCCCCAGGATCCTGAACGACGACGGCAGCGTGCAGGGCAGCGCGCGCGGCGATCCATCGCTGGTGACAGGCATCTTCGGGCGGTCGACGCTGCTCACGCGCCTCTTCCCCAATGCCAGGCTGGCGCGGCGCGCGGTGCGGACGACGAACGAGCATGGGCCGAACGGCGGGAGCTTCGAGGTGGACTGGGTCTCCGGCGCCTGCATGCTGGCGCGGCGCGAAGCGCTCATCGGCGTCGGCGGGTTCGACGAACGCTACTTCCTGTACTGGGAGGACGCCGATTTGTGCCGCCGGCTCCGCAATCAAGGCCACTCCACGCGCTACGTCCCCTCGTGCACGGTCGTGCATTCCGGCGGCGTGTCGACGAGCGGCGCGCGGGCCCTCGCGATCACCGCGTTCCATCAGAGCGCCTACACGTACTACGCGACGCACGTCGCCCGGACGATGGCCGGGCGCAGCCTGGCCTGGACGCTATTGAAGCTTCGCTGCCGGTTG
>DASTCC010000250.1:0-7044 GCA_035711465.1 Vicinamibacterales bacterium | reverse complement strand
GCGGCCGAGGAATTCCGCCGGCAAGGTCTCCCTCCCGATGAGGCTCGCCGTGCGGCGATGCGGAGCTTGGGCGGCGTGGCGCGGGCCGTTGAGTCGCACCATCGGCGCTTCCACCTGCACTTCACACCCACGAGCGCCTCGTGGTTGAATCTCGTCGAGCGCTGGTTTGCCGAGCTCTCGGAAGCAGATCAAGCGAGGCTCGCAAAGGTGGAATGGTTAGCGCTGAGGGTGCGCGTCCGTGTGGCGCACTCGGTCGCGCTGACTTCCGCCTGTATTAGTGCCGGGGGAGAGGATCGAACTCTCACGTCGCTTGCGCGACTCAGGATTTTAAGTCCTGTGCGTCTGCCAGTTCCGCCACCCCGGCCCAGGTTCAATCCGACAGCTTAACGTGATTCAGAATGCGACGCAGGCGTTCACGCCACGCGCGCGCCGCGACGCGCGTTCTTCCTGACGCGCGCGAACTTTTCCGCACCAGCAGGAATCACCGGCGACGGGCTCAGGCTGCCGCGAGCCTGCCCGCGATGGCGTGCGCCTTGCACACTCGGTCGCAGACAGCTTCACGCCAGAGGTGGACCTCATGGGGTTCCGCGTCGGCCACGCCAATCACGTCATCAGGGTCGCGGGGTTGTTCGCCGCGGGCTTTCTGGCCTTCCTGATCCTGCGGTCCGCCCTCATTCCCTCCGACTTCGGTGTCCACGGCTTCTATCGCGCCGGCGCGCTGGACGACAACCGGAACCGGCCTCTCCTCTATTCGGGCGAGGCCCCGTGCGTCGAGTGCCACAGCGACGTCGGCGACCTGCGCAAGGCCGGCGCCCATGCGCAGGTCCGGTGCGAGGCCTGTCACGGCCCGCTCGCGCGACACGCGTCGGGCGAGTTCGACATCCGCCCCCGCGCGCTGAACCCGCGCACGCTCTGCCTCGGCTGTCACCTGAAGCAGCCGGGCACGCCAGCGGCGTTTCCGCAGATTCTGCCTGCCGATCACAGCGAGAGCGGCCCGTGCAGCGGATGCCACCGCCCGCATCGACCGGGATTCGATCCGCAGCGTCCCTGAGGAGCGCGCTCGCATGGACACCGACCGCCGCCGCTTTCTCGCCGACACCGGCCGCTTCATCGCGCTGACGGGTGCCGCATCGCTGGCCTGGGACTACGTTCTGGCCGGCACGCCGGCGCAGGCCCCCAACTACGACGCCGCCGCGCACTGGTGGGGCATGCTCATCGACATCGACAAGTGCATCGGCTGCGGCAACTGCGTGCGCGCCTGCAAGGCGGAGAACGACGTGCCGAACGAGCCGGGCGTGTTCCGGACCTGGGTCGAGCGCTACCAGGTCGATCCCGCCGACATGGATCACCCCATCGTCGACAGCCCGAACGGCGGCTACGACGGCTTCCCGGCGATCGACCAGGACGGGAGCGGCAAGAAGGTGTTCTTCGTCCCGAAGCTCTGCAACCACTGCGTCAGCTCACCGTGCGTGCAGGTCTGTCCGGTCGGCGCGACGTTCGAGAGCCCCGACGGCGTCGTGCTCGTGGACAAGGACCGCTGCCTCGGCTGCCGCTACTGCGTGCAGGCGTGCCCGTACGGATGCCGGTACATCGATCCGCGGACGCACACCGCCGACAAGTGCACGCTCTGCTACCACCGGATCACCAAGGGCCTGACCACGGCCTGCTGCGAGGCGTGTCCGACGGGCGCGCGCCAGCTCGTCGATCTGAAGAATCCCGCCGACCCGGTGCACGAGTTCCTGCGCACCCACACGGTGCACGTGCTCAAGCCGCAGTTGGCGACGGGGGCCAAGGCGTTCTACCACGGTCTCGACGGCTCGGTTCGCTGAAGGAGGCGCGGGATGCCCGGCGTCGAAGGCTACATCTATCCGAACGAGGTCGAGCTGCAGTGGAGCATCCTGATCGTGCTCTACCCGTACATCACCGGCCTGGTCGCCGGCGCCTTCATCCTGTCGTCGCTCGAGCGCGTGTTCAACGTCGTCGCGGTCAAGCCGACGTACCGGCTGGCGCTGCTCACGGCACTGGCGTTCCTGGTGGTCGCGCCGCTGCCGCTGCAGATGCACCTCGGCCATCCGGAGCGGTCGTACAACATGTACCTGACGCCGCACCGCGAATCGGCGATGGCCATGTTCGGCTTCGTCTATCTCTGGTACCTGATGGCGGTGCTGGTGCTCGAGATCTGGTTCGATTACCGGCGGGATCTGGTGCTGACGTGGCGGGCGAGCACCGGCTGGAAGCGTCGCCTCTACGGCGCGCTGACGCTCTGGTCCGACGACATCAGCCCCGCGGCGCTCGCGCTCGACGACCGGATCGGCCGCGCCGTGACGATCATCGGCATCCCGTCGGCGTTTCTGCTGCACGGCTATGTCGGCTTCATCTTCGGCTCGGTCAAGGCCAACCCGTGGTGGTCCACGCCGCTGATGCCGGTCGTGTTCCTGTTCTCGGCCATCGTCTCCGGCATCGCCGCGGTGCTGCTGATCTACATGGCCACCTCGGCGCTGCGCCGCGTGGCGATGGACATGGCCTGCCTCGATACCATCGCCCGCTATCTCTTCTACGCGTTCCTCGTCGACGTCTCGCTCGAAGCGCTCGACCTCATCCACCGGCTGTACGAAGCGGACGAGTCGCTCCGGGCGCTCGACTTCATGGTCAAGACGCGGCTGTTCACGTCGCAGATCGTGATGCAGTTCGGCGTCGGCACCTTCCTGCCGATCGGCCTGCTCGCGCTCACCCAGCTCGTCCGGCTGAGCGACCGCGCCCGCCGCCGCGCGTATGCGACGGCCGCGGCGGCGGCTCTGGTCGGCATCTTCGCGATGCGCTGGAACGTCGTCATCGGCGGGCAGCTGTTCTCGAAGAGCTTTCTCGGCTACACGACCTACAAGCTGGGGTTCGCCACCCGCGAAGGGCTGCTGCCGGCGATCCTGATCATGCTGCTGCCGTTCGCGATCCTCGCCGTCCTGATCAGAATCCTGCCGCCGTGGCACCATGCGCCGGCGGCCGACGCTAATGGCTAAGACGTCCCTGTTGCGCCAGACCCCGGACTGGGATGAGCGGCTGCGCGCCATCGAAGACGCGCTGGCCGACGTCACTCGACGTCTCAGCCGCCTCGAGGCATCACCGCGAAGGGACGACGGCGATGCAGCGGGCGAAGCGGGCTCTGCTGAAACCGAGACGCCTGCGGTTGCGGCGGCACCGGCGCAGCGGCTGCCCACTACCGGCGCGGCGTCGCTCGCGGGACGAACGATCATGGTGCTCGGCGGCGCCTTCCTGCTTCGCGCCATCACCGAGTCCGGATCGCTGTCGCGGTCGGCAGGCCTGACGATCGGCTTCGTCTACGGACTTGCCTGGTTCCTGGCAGCCGATCGAGCCGCCACACGCGATCGGTTCAGCGCACTCTTCCACGGCCTCACCGCGCTGCTGATCACGGTGGCCATTCTCTGGGAAGCCACGGCGCGATTCGGTGCCGTCGATCCGTGGACGGCCGCGGCCGCGCTCGGACTGCTGGCGCTCCTCGGCCTCGCCGTCGCGCGCCATCGACACCTGGTTGCGCTGGCGATACTCATCGTCGCCGGCGCGCTGGCGACGCTCGCCGGTCTCGCCGTGGCGACGTCATCGCCGATTCCCTGGCTGATCACCGCGCTCGCGATCTTCGTCGCGACGACGTCGCTCCCAGCTGACGACGCCTGGAGCGGTCTGCGATGGCCGGCGGCGGCGGTGACGACGCTGATCCTCCTGGCGCTCCTGGCGCGATCGGGCGGTCATCTGCCGCTCGCCTCGCCCGCGGCCGTGGTGTTTCTCGCCCTGCTCTATGCGGGCGTGGGGCTCACGGCGGGACAAGTCCGGCTGCTGCGACAGCAACGGCGACCAACGGCCTTCGATCCGGTTCAGACCTCGCTGGCGATCGTCGTCGGCCTTGGCGGGGCGCTCTCGGTGTCGTCGCGAGCGGCGGCGGGCCTCGACTTCGGGCTGGGCGCGCTGGTGCTGCTCACCGCGGCTGGCGGTTACGCGCTGGCGCTGGCGATTGCGGAGGAGCGCCCGCAGCACGCAGCGGCGCGGCTGCTGTTCCATCAGTCGCTTCTCGCCGCCTTCGTCGGCACGCTGGCAGTATTCGATGGACCGGCCCGGACGATCTGGCTCGGCCTCGTCGGCGCGATGCTCGCGTGGACTGGAGGCCGGCGATTGGAGCCGTGGCTCCTCGCGCATGGGGCTGTGTTCGTGGTCGCCGCAGCGCTCCTGGGCGCATTGCGGGATCTCTTCGTTCAGACCTGGCTCGTCACGCCGGCGAGATGGACGGTTCTCGCGCCCGAGATCCTGGTCGTCCTCGTCTGCGCCGCGTTCGTGCTGTTCGGACCTCGACTGCCGACCGGATCCCCCGAGAGCCGCCTCACGGCGGCGTCGCGGCTGGCGGCCGCCGCAGTCGTGACCGTTGGCGTCTGCACGCTGGTCGTGCATTTCACCGCTCAGGTCGTGGCCGGATCGCCGCCCGATCCCGGCCGACTGGCGGTGGTCCGCGGTGTCGTGCTGGCCGTTGCGGTGGTGCTGCTGGCACTCGGCCGACGGGCTCCGCGCGGCCGGCCGCTCGGCTCGCTCGTGGTACCCGTACTCGCGGTTGCGGGCCTTCGAATTCTCGCTGACGACCTGCGTCATGCGTCGACGATGCAGCTCTTCGTCTCGCTCGCGGTCTATGGATTCGCGCTGAGGTTGGGATCGCGGCTGCGGACGCGGTCGAGCGGCGAGCCGAGCGATCGCGGGCCGGATCGACTCGCCCTGCCGCGGCGATGAGGCCGCGCCGCCCACGCTGAAGAACGTGACTACTTCTTCGCCCTGCCGCTCAGCACCCGTCCCTTTTCGACGGCGCGAAACGCCGGGTCGTTGAACGCCTGCAGGATCGCGACGGTGAAGCCCTGCTGCATCCGCGTCTCGATGTCGTTCTCGTTGACCGGATAGCCGCACGGCACCTTGAACTCCTTGCAGGCGGACAGCACTTTCTGAATCGCCGCTTCCCACGCCGCGTCGTCGCGCACGCGTCGGCCGTCCGGACCGGTGGTCGAGAAGATGCCGCCGAGCGTGCCGGCGCCGGGAACGAGGACGCCGAGGCCGGGCACCTGCGCGATCTCGCGGACGTTCTCGAGGCCTTCCTTGGTCTCGATGATCGCCCACACGACGAGCTCGCCTTCCGGATTCAGCGGCCAGACATCCGCGCGGCGGCGGTACTCCGCGTCCGTGAGGCCCCAATACTTGGCGGCGCTGCCGATCTCTTCCGGGCGCGTCCCGCCCTTCGACTTGAAGCGCATCGCGGCGATGCCCTGACGCAGTTCTTCGGCCGAGTCGACTTCCACGAACGAAATCGACGAGACGCCGGCGTTCAACTGCTTGCTGATGTCGCTCACGTACTTCGCCGGATCGGCGGGCCGATCGGCGGCGGAGATATTCGGCGCCTTGACGTTGACCGGCACCAGCAGCCGCGGCGGCTGCTTCGACACGCCGCCGGCTTCGACGATCGCGTCCATCATCGCCGTGAAATTGGGCAGCGCGTTGTCGACGCCGCGCTCCATGCCGCCGAAGAAGAAGTAGTCGGCTTCCGGATGCGCGATCGCGTCCTTCGCCAGTTCGAGCGGCGTCTTCGGCGGCGCCGGCGGCTGCGCTGGCTGGGCGTCGCCGCCCGCGCTACCGCCGCGGCGTCCCGGACCGCCGCCGCGCGCAGATGGCAGACCCAGCCCGAACACCGCCTGCTTGGCGGCCAGCAAATCGACCATCGGATTCAGGTGAGGACGGGACTGCGCCCCGGCCGACAGGCCGAAGGCCGCGAGAGCGACGACGCCGAGGACGATCTGTTTGCGCATGGGATCTCCGGTAGTCCGAATCATAGTCCGACTTGGCGCTCGGGGGCGCAACCGGCAGCGAGATCGCGTCTACCAGGTCGGCCGCAGCACCATCGCTGCCCACCCGTTGCGTTCCTGGATGTCGTCGCGGCGCAAGCCGGCGCGAAGGTAGGCGCGCTCGACCTCGGAGGCCAGACCGGCCGTGATGCCCGACAACACCAGCCGGCCGCCGCGCGCGACGCGGGGCGCCAGGTCCGACGACATCTCGACGAGCGGCGCGGCGAGGATATTGGCGACGACCAGTGGCCACGACCCGCGGAGACAGCGGACGTCGCCGCGCACGAAACGCAGCCGGGCGCCGAGCCCGTTGAGATCCGCATTGGCCGCCGCGGCCGCGATCGCGCCGCCATCGAGATCGACGCCGACCGCGCGCGCCACGCCCATCTTCAACGCCGCGAGCGCGAGCACACCCGATCCGGTACCAACGTCCAGCACCCGCGGCACGGGCATCGCCGTGACCGCCTCACGAATGGCCTCGAGACACAGCATCGTCGTCGGATGTCGGCCCGTTCCGAAGGCGCTGCTGTCATGCAGCAGCAGCGCGTCTTCAGCCGCGGCCGATCCCGCCGGCACGAGCGCGATACCGCCGGCGATCACGGCCCGAGGTCTCAGGATCCAGGTCGAGCCATCGTCTCGGCCCACGGCGGGCGTCACGCGTACAGCCGCGCCGCCGAACGAGCTCGAGATCTCGCCGACGCCGACGGCGTCCGGCATCAGCGCGGCGACGCCATCCGCCGTGTACTCGACGTCAATCGCGCCGAGATCGATCAGCCGGTCGATCGCCGCATCGTTGGGAACACGCGCAAGATCCACGCGGTAGGGCACAGGCTCAGCGTACAGCCGATGACGCGGCGCTCGCAGAGACAGAAGTGTCGCCGCGATCTCACGTCGCTACGCCCGCGACGCGGAGCGCTCGGGGCGCGATCCGGACTTCGGCGGTCCCATCGACCTCGAACGGTTCGCCGTCCACGTGGCAGACGAGCCGCGCCGCGGCAATCGTCGCGGATCGCACGCGCGTGCGGTGAATGCCCTGCGCGGGACGCCGCGTCGCGAAGGCCAGCCGCCGCGCGCGCCAGACCTGACGCCAGGCGCGGCCGCCGTCGACGAGCACCGCATCGAGCCAGCCGTCGCTGAAGTCGGCGTCGGCGGCGAGCACCATGCG
>DASTCC010000249.1:0-2244 GCA_035711465.1 Vicinamibacterales bacterium | reverse complement strand
CGTGTGCGTGTCGGTTACAGGGCAGACCGTCGACGAGCTGCGTCGAAGACGCGACGCGGCCGACGGCGCCGACCTGGTCGAGCTGCGCCTGGATTACCTGGACCGTGTCGACGCGGCGGGAGCGATCGAAGGACGTCGCCGTCCCGTCGTCGTCACCTGCCGGCCAACCTGGGAGGGCGGGCGCTTTCAGGGCAGCGAGGACGAACGCCGGCGAATTCTCGAGTCGGCCGTCGCGGCGGGTGCCGAGTTCGTCGACATCGAGGTGGGCGCTGCGTTTGCTGCCGACATCATGCGACTGCGGCGTGGCCGCGGCGTCGTGCTCTCGACGCACATCTATGGCGACGTGCCCCGCGACCTCCGGGATCGCGCCGCCTCGATGCGGTCGACTGGCGCGGAAGTCATCAAGATCGCGATCGAAGCGCGCGGTCTGGGGGACATGCTGCCGCTCGTCGATCTGGCGCAGGACTCCAGGAACGATGGCCCCGGGGGACACGTGCTCATCGCCATGGGCGCACCGGGGGCGCCGTCGCGAATCCTCGCGGCGCGGCTCGGAAACCGATGGACGTATGCCGGTGATGGCGTCGCGCCCGGGCAGCTGCCGGCCGCCCGCCTCCTGCGCGAGTTTCACTACCGACGCATCGCCGCCGACGCGGCGCTCTACGGCGTTGTCGGCAGACCCGTGGGCCATTCGCGATCCCCCGCGATGCACAACGCCGGGTTCGCCGAGATCGGGCTCAATGCCGTCTATGTGCCGCTCGAGGCGGCCGACGCCGGCGACTTCGTCCGCTTTGCGCGCGCGATGGGCCTCTCCGGCGCCAGCATCACCGCCCCCTATAAGGTGGCACTGATGGCGCACGTCGACGAGCTCGACCCGCTCGCGCGCCGCGTTGGGGCCATCAATACGATCGTCGTTCGCGACGGACGCTGGATCGGCGCCAACACCGACGTTCACGGCTTTCTCGCGCCGCTGCAGGGACGGATCGCCGTCAAGGGCACGCGTGCGTCGATCCTCGGCGCCGGCGGGGCGGCGCGCGGCGTGGCGATCGCGCTTGCCGACCAAGGCGCCGCGGTCACCGTGTGCGCGCGGCGGCCCGAGGCCGCGCGCGAGATCGCGGATCACGTGGGAGGTCACGTCGGCAGCTTCCCACCGCGAGCGGGAAGCTGGGACGTGCTCATCAACGCCACGCCCGCGGGCACCGGCCCGGGCGGGGAGAACCCGATCCCGGGGGCGGCGCTCGATGGCGAGATGGTTTTCGATCTCGTGTACAGCCCGCCCGAGACGATGCTGCTCGCCGACGCACGCGCCGCCGGCTGCCTGACGATCGGCGGCATGGAGATGCTCGTCGCGCAGGCCGAGCGACAGTTCGAGCTGTGGACCGGCGTCCGGCCGCCGGCGGGGCTGTTCCTGAGCGCAGCCACGGGGGATCGGCTGGAGCTCGGGACTCAATCTCGAAGCTTCCGCCTTTAGGCGGAAGAGGTCCTGGAGTCTCGACAGACAGGCAGCGATGAAACAGACGACGTTCGAAGAGTTCGTGGAGCTGTCCCGGCGCGGCACGTTCGTGCCGATCGTGAAGGAGGTCATCGCGGACCTGCTGACGCCCGTCTCGGCATTCCTGAAGATCGCCGAGCACTCGGATTACGCCTTCCTGTTCGAGAGCGTCGAAGGCGGCGAACGCGTGGCGCGGTACTCGTTCCTGGGTAAGGATCCGTTCCTCGTCCTGAAAGCGCGAGAGGGAAAGACCGTCATCGATCGAAGCGGCGTCACGTCGGAATCCGACCAGCCGTTCATGGAAGCGCTCCGCCGGCTGATGGCGGAATTTCGATCCCCCTACGTGCCCGGGCTGCCGCGCTTCACCGGCGGCGCGGTGGGCGTCATCAGCTACGACGCGGCCCCCGCGTTCGAGCCGGTCCTGCAGCAGGCGTGGTCGTCGGCGCGCTGGTCGCGCGAACGGCCGGTAGACGATGACGCGGGGTTCATGCTGTTCGACACGGTGCTGGCATTCGATCACGTCAAGCACCGGATCCTGATCATCGCGAACGCCAGGATCACCGCCGACGAAGACCTGGAAGCGCTCTATCAGTTCGCCTGCGCCAAGATCCAGTTCCTGGAGCGCGAGCTCGAACGCGGCCTGTCGCAGCCGGAACACGTCGACCGACCGGCCCCCGAAGTGCGATCGAACCTGTCGCGGGACACGTTCGAGGCTGGCGTCCGCACGATCAAGGAGCACATCGCGGCCGGCGACA
>DASTCC010000248.1:0-5592 GCA_035711465.1 Vicinamibacterales bacterium | reverse complement strand
GAGCCCGACGTGTTCGCGGCCGACGAAGCCGACGACCTGAGCGCCCAGCTCGGATTGCGGGTAGTAGCGACGCGTCTCCTCGATCAGCAGGATGCCCTGAATCGGCTGGGCGCGCAGACGATCGGTCTGCGCCGGCGAGATCGCGGTGACGTGCCGCACCGGGGCGTAGCGCGATTCCCTGTCCGAGAGCCGCTTGAGCAGCTCGCGGCGCTCGTCGGCGGCGCACTGAATCACCGCGCAGAGCTCGCCCACCGTCTTCGCCGGGTTGGCGATGACGCTCGGATCGGCGGTCACCGAGTAGCCCTGCACCGAGTAGGCGAACGGCACGCCGTGGCGATCGACGATGTCGCCGCGGATCGCCGGCGACTTGATGACGTCGTGCTGCTGTCGCGCCGCGCGCGCGGCCAGATCGGCGTGCTGCACCACCTGCAGATGGAACAACCGCGCCTCGATCGCCACCACCCACACCGAAAGCAGGGCGACGACGACGAGGGCGCGACGCTTGACGAGATCGCGCCAGGCCTGATCGACCGGGGCGCCAGGAGCGACCACGATCGGCGCCGCCGGCGAACTGGCGCGCACCGCGCGCTCGCCCGGATCGGACGGGTCCGGCGCCGGCCCGATGAGACCGAACAGCCGGCGGATCACCGCGCGACTCCCGAACGCGCCGACGCCACGATCGCGTGCGACGCCTGCGACGTCGTCGCCCGTTCGATGATGATCGTGTCCTTCGACATCGCCGGCGCCATGCCGAGCTCGCGCTCGGCGCGCGCCTCGATCTCCCGCGGCGCACGCCAGACCTCGAGGTCGAGCTGCAGCTTGCGCTGCTGTTCCCGGGCGTCGTCGAGCGCCTGGCGGAGGCGCTCGACCTCCATGCCGTGACGGACGTTCGTGAAGCTCTGCATCGCGGAGAACACCAGCATCGCGACGATCAGCGTCCAGACGCCGAGGGTGCGGACGAACTCGCGTTTCTGATCGCGATCGATTTCGCGAACGACGGGGTTGTTGCGGATGTCTTTCTTGATGGCGTATTCGACGTCGATGCTCATGCCACCTTCTCCAGAGCCCGCAGCTTGGCGCTGCGCGCGCGCGCGTTGTCCGCGATCTCCGCCTCGGACGGCGACACCGGCTTGCGCGTCAGCAGCCGCGCGGCCGCACCGGGCTCCCCGGCGAGCCGGCGGAACGTCTGCTTGACGATCCGATCCTCGAGCGAGTGGAAGGCGATGACCACCAGCCGGCCGCCCGGCGCCAGCGCCGCCGCCGCCTGCTCGAGAAACGCCTCGAGCCCGGCGAGCTCCTCGTTGACCCAGATCCGCAGCGCCTGGAACGTGCGCGTGGCGGGATCGATCCGCTGCCAGTGCCGGACGCCGGCGCCCGATCGCACCACCGCTGCCAGCGCCGCCGTGTCCGCGAGATCGCCGCGATCGCGGGCGCGGACGATGGCGCGCGCGATCCGCCGGGAATGACGCTCCTCGCCGTACGTCCAGATCACGTCGGCCAGTTCCGCTTCGTCGATCGCGGCCAGCGCCTCGGCGAGCGTGCGGCCGCGCGATCGATCCATCCGCATGTCGAGCGGCCCCGCCGCCCGGAAACTGAAGCCGCGCGAGGCGTCGTCGAGCTGCCACGACGACACCCCGAAGTCCGCGACCACGCCGTTGACGCGATCGAGGCCCTGCGCGGCGAGGACGCGCGACAGATCGCGGTAGTCGGCATGGACGCGCGTCACCTTCGTCGCCTGCTCCCCAAGCCGTTCGCCGGCCAGCGCCAGCGCGCCGGCGTCGCGATCGATCGCGATCACGCGGCCGGCGCCGGCAGCGACGAGCGCCGCGGTATGGCCGCCGAGGCCCAGCGTGCAGTCGACGTAGACGCCCTCGGCGACCGGCGCGATCATCGCGACCACCTCCGCCACGAGGACCGGCGCGTGCCGGGCCTCAGATTCCGAACTCCGCGAGGTCTCGCGCATCGGCTTCCGTGAACGGCTCGGCGTCGAGCTTCGACACGAAGCGTTCGTGGTTCCAGACCTCGAGGTGCGTCGTCACGCCGAGCACGTCGACCTCGCCGACGATGCCCGCCGCTTCGCGCAGACGCTGCGGGATCGACACGCGCCCCTGCGCGTCGAGCTCCGCCATCTGACCGAAGTAGTTCACGCGGTTCAGATACTTCTTTCGTGAAGGATGCTCGGGCGGCACGCGCGCCAGGCGCTCCTCGACGGCCTGCCAGGCCGCCAGCGCGTAGACGCGCACGCACTTCGCGTCGACGCTCGTGATGAACAGCGCTCCGCCCGGCTTCACCTCGATCAACGGTCGAAAGGCGGTGGGGATCTTGAGCCGTCCTTTCGCGTCAATCTTGGCGGAATAGCTCCCACGGAGCACAAGATCGCCACTCACATCCACTTAACTCCACCGGGATGGTAGAGGTACCGATCCCCCCTGTCAATCGCAAAGTCATGAAAAGATTGAAGTTACGTGCAATAAATGCACGAAACAAAGGCGAAGGTCAAATTTCCGACGGTACGCGTGTTAGCATGCCGGTCCACCATGCTCCGCGCGGGTCTCCTTGGGTTGCTATCGTCCGGTAAGACCACCCTCTTCCAACTGCTCACGAGCGTCCGCGAAGCGCCCAGAACCCACGGGAAAGCCGAAGCCAACGTCGGCGTTTCCCGGGTCCCCGACGACCGGCTCGACCGGCTGACGGCTCTTTTCAACCCCCAGCGCCGCGTGCCCGCGACGGTGGAGTTCGCCGACATGGCGGCCGGGCGCGGCGACGCGAAGTCGCTGCTCGACGTCGCCGCTTTCCGGAACGCCGACGCGCTTCTGCACGTCGTTCGCGCCTTCCACGATCCCGCCGTGCCGCATCCGCGCGAGACGGTGGACCCGGCGCGCGACATCCAGATGATCGAAGAGGAGCTCATTCTCGCCGACCTTGGCGTCGTCGAGAAGCGGCTCGAGCGACTCGAGAAGGATCTGAAGAAGAACCCGTCGCCGGATCTGAAGAAGGAACAGGAGATTCTGCTGCGCGGCAAGCCGGCGCTCGAAGCCGGCCGGGCGCTGCGGACGCTCGGGCTCACCGGCGACGACGCGAAGCGTCTGCGCGGCTTCCAGTTTCTCTCGGCCAAGCCGCTGCTCGTCGTCCTCAACGTCGACGAAGCGGACGCGGCCAAGACCGACGACGTCGCGGGCGCCTTCGGCTTGCCGGATCTGGCGGCGTCGGGCATGGCCGCGGCCGGCGTGTGCGCGAAGATCGAGCTCGAGATCGCGGCGCTGGATCCGGCCGACGCGGCGGCGTTCATGGCCGATCTCGGGCTGAAGCAGTCGGGCCTCGATCGGATCATCCGCGCCGCCTACGACCTGCTCGGTTACATGTCGTTCTTCACGGTCGGCGAAGACGAATGCCGCGCCTGGTCGATCCCGCGGAACACGCCGGCGCAGGAAGCGGCGGGCGCCATTCACTCCGACATCCAGCGCGGCTTCATCCGCGCGGAAGTCGTCGCCTGCGACGCGCTGCTGGCGCGCGGATCGCTCGCGGCGTGCCGCGATCACGGCGAGCTGCGCCTCGAAGGCAAGGACTATCTCGTGGCCGACGGCGACGTGATCAACTTCCGTCATGCCACGTGATAGGATGCGCCGACGTCCGCGCCCTGCGGCGCTCACGGCCGCGCCGCCGCCAGCATGATCCGCTCCGTTCTCGTCTGCGAGGCGCAGGTGCCATTCGTGCAGGGCGGCGCCGAGTATCACGTTCGGGAGCTCGTCACCCAGCTCCGTCGTCACGGCTTCGACACCGAGCTCGTCAGCGTTCCCTTCAAGTGGTATCCGAAGCGGGAAATCCTCGCCCACGCCGCAGCGTGGCGTCTGCTCGATCTCAGCGAAAGCAACGGCCGGCCGATCGACCTGGTGATCGCGACGAAGTTCCCCACCTACTTCGTGCGGCATGCCAACAAGGTCGCGTGGCTGATCCACCAGTACCGCGCCGCCTACGAGCTCGCCGGCACCGCGTTCAGCGACTTCGATCACGATCCGGACGACGTCGCGCTGCGCGAACGGCTGATCGCGCTCGACACGGCGATGCTCGGCGAGTGCCGGCGGCTGTTCGCCAATGCCGCCAACACGGCCGGCCGGGTCGAGCGCTACAACGGCCTGCGCGCGGAGACGCTCTATCACCCCCCGCGTCTGGCGGCGCGGCTCCATGGCGGCCCCCTCGGGTCGTACGTGCTGTCGGTCGGCCGCCTCGAATCGGTCAAGCGGATCGACCTTGCGGTCGCCGCCCTGGCGCATGCTCCCGCGGGCGTCTCGCTGCTCGTCGCCGGCACCGGCACGCAGCGTGACGCGCTCGAATCGCTGGCGGCGTCGCTGGGCGTCGCCGGCCGGGTGCGCTTCCTCGGCGCCGTCGCCGACGACGAGCTGATCGAGCTCTACGCGGGCGCGCTCGCGGTAATCTTTCCGCCGTACGATGAGGACTTCGGCTACGTGACGCTCGAAGCGTTCCTGTCGGGCAAGCCGGTGATCACCACGACCGATGCCGGCGGCCCGAACGAGTTCGTCGTCGACGGCGTCAACGGCTTCGTCGTCGCCGCCGCGGCGGCCGCGCTCGGCGACGCGATCGCGCGGCTCGATGGCAATCGCCCGCGCGCCGCGTCGTTCGGCGACGCCGGGCTGACGCGCGCGCGCGCGATCACCTGGTCCGGGGTGATCGAGAGGCTGGTCGGATGAAGCTGCTCATCCAGATTCCCTGCCTCAACGAAGCCGACACCCTGCCGGCCACGCTCGCCGATCTGCCGAAGCACATTCCCGGCGTCGACACCATCGAGGTCCTGGTGATCGACGACGGATCGACGGACGAGACGGTCTTGGTCGCGCGCGCGCACGGCGTGCGGCACGTCGTCAGCTTCCGCCGCCGCAAGGGCCTGGCGGCGGCGTTCCGCGCCGGCATCGACGCGTGCCTGAAGCTCGGCGCCGACATCATCGTCAACACCGACGCCGACAATCAGTACGCGGGCCGTGACGTCGCGACGCTGGTCGCGCCGCTGCTCCAGGGCCGCGCCGACATCGTCATCGGCGATCGCAACATCAAAGACGTCGACGACATGTCGATGGGCAAGAAGCTGCTGCAGCGGCTCGGCAGCTGGACCGTGCGCCGCGTCTCCAACACCGAAGTGCCGGACACGACCAGCGGCTTCCGCGCCTACACGCGCGAAGCGGCGCTGCGCATGACGATCGTCTCCGACTTCTCGTACACGCTCGAGTCGATCATCCAGGCCGGCAAGAACCGCATGGCGATCGCCCACGTCCCGGTGGGCACGAACCGCCGCACCCGGCCGTCGCGGCTCTTCGACAGCCTCTACTCGTACATCAAGCGCTCGGCGGCGACGATCGTGCGGATCTACACGATGTACGAGCCGCTGAAGGTGTTCACCTACATCGGGCTGACGGTGTTCCTCGTCGGTTTCGGATTCTCGCTGCGGTTTCTCTATTTCTACTTCTTCACCGGCGACTCGGTCGGACACGTCCAGTCGTTGATCCTGTCCGCGGTCCTGATGATCGTCGGCTTCCAGGTGGTGCTCATCGGCCTCGTCGCCGACGTCATCTCCGGCACCCG
>DASTCC010000247.1:0-13871 GCA_035711465.1 Vicinamibacterales bacterium | reverse complement strand
GACACATGACGCGGTTGACCGGACGCGGCGTGGCAGCCGGCATCGCGCTCGGCCGCGCGGTCGTCGCCGTGCGCGACGCCCGTCAGGTCCGCTACCGGCTGGCCGCCAGCGGCGTCGACCGCGAGCGCCAGCGGCTCCGCGCCGCGCGCGATCGCACCCGCGTCGAGCTCGAGGAGATCTCGTCGCGGGTCTCGCGGACGGTCGGTCCGGCGCAGGCGGCGATCTTCGCCGCGCAGCTGCTGATGCTCGACGATCCGCTGCTGGTCCGGCGCGCCGACGAGCTCATCCGCACCGAGCGGCTGAACGGCGACTGGGCGCTCGAGCGCGCCATCGGCGAGCTGCACGCGGTGTTCGCGCGGGAAGGCGACAGCTGGCTGCGCGAGCGGATCAGCGACCTCGCCGATGTCGGCGGACGGCTGCAGCGCAACCTGCGGCCGGCCCGCGATCCGCTCGTCGATCTCGTGCTCGAGCTCGAGGCGCCGCTGGTGCTGGTCGCCGACGAGCTGCCGCCGTCGCTCGCCGCGCAGCTCGACTGGACGCGTATCCGCGGCCTGGTCTGCGACATCGGCAGTCCGACCCATCACACCGTCATCCTCGTCCGGTCGCTCGGCGTGCCGGCCGTCGTCGGTCTCGGCGGCGCGACGCAGGTGATCTCGCCCGGGCAGACGGTCGCGCTCGACGGCACCACCGGCGAGGTCGTGGTCGAGCCGGCGGACGAGGCGATCGAACGCTGGCGTCAGAAGGCCGAGATCGCGGCCGCCGGCGTGCGCGCGCTCGCCGAGCTGCGCGATCGCCCGGCGACGACGGCGGATGGGGTGCGCATCCGGCTCGAGGCCAACCTCGAGATCGCCGACGAGGTCAGCCGCGTCATCGACGCCGGCGCCGAAGGCATCGGCCTCTATCGATCGGAGTTCCTGCTCGACGCCGCGCAGCCGGAGGCGGCGAGCGAGGAAGCGCAGGTCGAGACCTATCGCGCGCTGCTCTCGGCGATGAGCCCGCGCCCGGTCACGATTCGCACCTTTGACGCCGGCGAGGAGCGCTCGGCGATCACGCCGCGCACCACGGGGCATCGCGATCGCTTCGGCCTGCGCGGCATCCGCACCGCGTTCCACAACGACGATCGATTCCGCCAGCAGATCCGCGCGCTGCTGCGCTCGGCCGACGCCGGATCGCTCCGCATCCTGCTGCCGTTCGTGACCTCGGGCGAGGAGCTGCGGCTGGCGCGGCAGATGATCGCGCAGATGCGGCAGGCGCTCGACGTCACCGTGCCGATCCCGGTAGGCGCGATGATCGAGGTTCCGGCGGCGGCGCTGACCGTCGATCATCTCGCCCGGCACGCCGACTTTCTCTCTGTCGGCACCAACGATCTGATTCAGTACACGCTGGCGATCGATCGCACCGACGAGCGCCTGGCGGGGCACTACGAGCCGATGGCGCCGGCGGTGCTGCGGCTGCTGCGCGTCGTCGCCGGCGCCGGACGGCGGGCGGGCGCCGACCTCGCGGTGTGCGGCGAGATGGCGGCCGATCCGCTGCTGGTGGCGCTGCTCGTCGGGCTCGGATTCCGCACTTTCAGCATGACGCCGGCCGCGATCCCCGTCGTCAAGCGATCGCTCGCGACGCTCGACGCGAAGCTCGCCGCCCGCGTCGCCCGCCGCGCGCTGCGCGCGGCGAGCGCCGATGCCGTTCACGCGCTGCTCGAGCCGGTGGTCGAGGCGATGCACAAGGCGGCGATCGGCGAGATCGGAACGTAAACGCTGGTTGTCAGCGACTTTCGATGAGACGCCGGAAGTGCACTAGACTGTCGATGCGTGCGCCTGTTCCGGGGCGCGGACAAGGACCGAAGACATGGGCAGCGTCAACAAGGCGATTCTCGTAGGCAATCTCGGCCGCGACGCGGAGATGCGCTTCACGGCCGGCGGGACGCCGGTCGCGACCGTCAGCCTCGCGACCACCGAGAGGTTCACCGATCGCGACGGCCAGAAGCGCGAAGACACGCAGTGGCATCGCATCGTCATCTGGGGCAAGACCGCGGAGTCGCTCCACGAATATCTGACCAAGGGCAAGCAGATCTACGTCGAGGGCAAAATCCAGACGCGCGAGTGGACCGACAAGGAAGGCAAGCCGCAGAAGACGACCGAGATCCGCGCCGATCGTATCGTCCTGCTCGGCGGGGGAGGCGGGGGCGGCGGCATGGCCCGCGCCGGCGCCTCACGCGAGCGCTACGAGAGCCACGAGCCGGCCGGCGAGGCGGTGGCCGTCGACGCGCCGAACGACGACGATATTCCGTTTTAGGAAGGCTTGCAGGCCCCAAGCCTCCAAGCCTCGAGCTCACTCTTTCCCGATCGCCTTGAGCCGCGGCTGCGCCTGAATTGCCGCCGCGCTGTCGGGATAGAGCTTGATCAGCGTCTCGTACGCCTTGCGGGCGTTCGGGATCTGCTTGAGCGCTTCGTAGCAGAGGCCCTGGCGGTAGTACGCCTCGGGAATGCGGCTCGACTGCGGATACTTCTGGATCAGCTGCGCGGATGTGTCGATCACTTCCTTGCAGCGCTGCATCATGTAGTACGACTCGGCCATGAGGTGCATGGCGTCGGGCGCCTTCACGTCTTCGGGGAAGTCCTTGACGAACAGCTGAAAGCGCTCGACCGCGAGGTCGTACTTGCCCTGCATGTAGAGCCCCTGGGCCTGGGAGTAGGCGGCGATGGGCGACTGCGGCGTCGCGCCGGGCGCCGGGGTGATGCCACCCGGAGGCGTGGGGCTGCCGGGCAGCGGCACGGCGCCCGAGCCGCTCGGTTGGGGCGCGGTCGGATCCAGCAGGGGGCTCGTACCCGGCGGCTGGAGCAGCGACAGCACCTGATTGAGCATCGTGTTGAGGATGCCGATGCCGCCGCGAATCGAGGCCAGCTCGCTGCCGACCTGGCCGACGCGCACCGAGTTGTCGCTCACTTTCTCCGACAGGCGGCTGAGCGTGTTGGTGAGGGCGTCGAGCTCGACCCGCTGATCGGCAAACCCCTTCAGCTGATCGGCCTGCTGTCTGTCGAGGCGGGCGTTGGTCGCCTTCAGCTGCTCGGCGAGCGCGTTCATCATCAGCTGCATCTGCTGCAGCTCTTCGTGCAGCATGCGCAGGTCGGCGAAGATCTGCATGTCGGTCCGGTTCTGCGCCGCGGCGGGTCCCGCCACGGCGAGCGCGCCGATCATCACCACCGCCGCCATCGTCGCTGTTCGCGTCATCGTGCTGCTCTCGTCGGTGCGGGCGGCCGGGCTACTTGGTCGCCGTCACCATGAAATGGGCCCGCCGGTTCTTGATCCAGGCGCTCTCGTTGTGGGCCGGATCGAAGGGGAACTCCTTGCCGTAGCTCACCGTCTTGAGCCGGTCGGCGCTGATGCCGAGCGTCTGCAGGTAGTTCTTTGCCGCCAGGGCGCGTCGATCGCCCAGAGCCAGATTGTACTCGGAGGTGCCGCGCTCGTCGCAGTGGCCTTCGATGGTGATCGTCCAGGTCCGGTACTGCTTCATGATGCCGGCGTTGGCTTCGAGGATCTTTCGCGCCTCGTCGCTCAGCTGATCGCTGTCGTACTCGAAGTAGACCGGGCGCAGCGGCGAATCGGCGTTGATCTCCTCGGCGGTCTTCTTCGCGTAGGGATCGCCGCCGGTCGTGATGTTCGGCTCCGTCGGAATCGACGGCGGGGGCGGCGGCACTTCCGGAGGCGGCGCCGGCGCTCCGCCGGACCCGGGGGCGGCCGCGCCCGGGAACGGCCCCGGCGTGATCGGCGTCTGGGGATTCGGCTTCGGGCCGCAGGCGGCGACCCCGACGAAGGCCGTCAGCACGAGGCTGGCGAGGATGCTCTGACGTCTCATAGGCGTACCCTCACTCTGCGAATCGTTTCAGCGGCCGCGCGTCTGCGACCAGCTCGGATTGGTGTTGTTGCCCGTTTTCGTGATCTGCCGCAGCCGTTCGCCGCGGCGATCGATGGTCGCGATCTGCGTCTTGCCCCACCGGGTGGTGAAGAATGCGATGTGGCGGCCGTTGGGCGCCACCGACGGCGAGCCGTTGTCGCCGACCGTGTCGGTGATCATCGTCGGCGTCCCGGTCGTGAAGTCGTAGATGGCGATGCCGTGGCCGAACGCCGGCCCCGACGTGTAGGCGATGAAGTTGCGCGACGACCAGGTCGGCCGGTCGCTCTCCGCGCCGCTGGTCAATCGATCGACCGCGAGGCCGTCGGCGTTCATCACGTAGATCTGGTTGTTGCCGGAGCGGTTGGACGTGAACGCGATCTTGTTGCCGTCGGGCGACCAGGTCGGCGCGTTCTCGATCCACTGCGGCGTGTTCGGGGTCAGGTTGCGCAGCCCCGAGCCGTCCTTGTTGACGACCCAGATGTCCCAGTTGCCGGATCGGTTCGACGAGAACGCGACCTTGTTGCCGTCCGGCGACCACGCCGGGTACGAGTTGTGATCGTCGCCCTGCGCGTTCACGAGCGCTCGCACGGGACGGCCGTCGAGTGAGTTGACGAACACGTTCGGCGCCCGGCCAGGCAGCCAGAGCGTGTAGGCGAGCGTTCGCGCATCGGGCGACCACGACGGACCGACCACGGTCGAGCGGTTCGCGGTGACCTGACGGGCGTTGAAGCCGTCGTAGTCGGCGATGAACAACTCCTTGGCCGCGCCGGCATCGGCGATCGGCCGGCCGACGACGCGCGTGCCTTCGCGATCGGAGACGAACGCGAGCTTGGTCTGGGCGACGCCATCGAGCAGGCGCACGTCCTTGTGGATGTTGTCGGCGATGTAGTGCGCGCAGGCGCGCGGGTTGTCGAAGGTGCAGCCGGAGTACTTCTGTCCGAATCGGCGCTGCCCCTGATCGACGCCGCGGACGCGGACCAGCTGCAGCTGCACTTCGAACTGCTTCTCCTGACGGATCGCGCTCGCCATGATCACGTAGTCGGCGCCGATCTCGGTCCAGCGCTGCAGCGGCAGCGCGTCGATCGTGGCCGCGATCGGAATCGAGGCGGTCTTGGCGCGCTCGATCATGTAGAACTCGCGCTCGAAGTCGAGGTCGTCCCACAGGACGTCCGCGACGACCTTCGCCGCCGCCTGCAGTTCCGCGTCGCCGGAGGTGGTGAAGTCCGGAATCGCCACGCGCGGATGCGATTCGGCGCTGGTCAGGCTCTCGTCGATGATGACCTGCCGCTGCGGCTCCTGGACCGAGAGCGGCACGAGTGGCGCCTCGTCCGGCCGCCAGGCGGCGGTCAGACTGCCCGCGGCGACGATGAGGGCCACGATCAATGACGGGTAACGCACGTCACGCACCTCCATAAGGGAATCTGAGCCGGACCGTCAACGACTTGTCCGTGTACGCGGCCGGCAGCGGCTGCAGCTTGACGCTGGTCACCGCGCGCTTGGCTTCGAAATCGAGATTGGGATCGCCGCTCGAGGTCTGCACCTGCACGTCGGTGATGGTGCCGTCACGCTGAATCGTGAACAGCATGATGGTCGTCCCGCGGCCCGGCAGCGCCTTGTTCCACTCGCGCTCGAGCAGCACCTTCATCATGACGATGTACTCGGGACAGCAGAAGTCCGGCGCGATCTCGGCGTCGACGCCGCCCTGGCCGCCGCCCTGCGCGAGCCCGGGCGCGTTGCCGCGGGCGCCGGTCTCGACGCGCGCGGTGCCGGTCTGAATCTGCTGGCCGGTCGACGGCACCGGGCGGCCCGGCGTCGGCGGCCGCGTGGTCTCCACCGGCTTCTCCGGCGGCTTGACGACCTTGTTGGGGCTGGCCGGCGCCGGCTTCGGCGGCGTCACCGGCACCGGATCGGGCCGCTTGGTCGGCGGCACGACCTGCTCGACGGTCCGCCCGCCGATCGACGTCATCCCCGTCGTCTCCGGGCCGAGCGCGCCGGCGAGACTGACGTGCATGTAGATCGGCTCCGGCTTGTTGCCGCGCCACCAGCTCGACGGGACGACGAACACGAGCACCAGCGCGATCGCGTGGACGATGAACGACCAGCGCAGCATGCGCGAGAACGCGCGCTGATCGTCGATCGGCGCCGCGGCCGCGAGGGCTTCGCTCATCGCGCTCTCCTCGTCGCCGGCGGCTGGCTCTGGATGCTCAGGCCGTGCACGCCGGCCTCCTGCAAGGCGTCGAAGACCAGGAAGACATCCTGCATCGTCACCGCGCCATCAGGCGCGAGGATGACGTTCTTCTTGTTCTCGTTGTCGAGCGCCTGCTTGACGCGCTCGGAGAGCACGGACAACGGAATCAGCTCGGTGCCGAGACGCAGCCGTTGATCGCGCCGGAAGGTCGCCGGCACGGTCACCGTGACCGGCTCCGGGTTGATCGCCGGCGACTTCCGCGACTGCGGCAGATCGACGGGGAAGCCCTGCGTCATCATCGGCGCCGCGACCATGAAGATCACGAGCAGCACCAGCATCACGTCGACGAGCGGGACGACGTTGATCTCGGCGAGGGAGCTGGAGACACGGATGGCCCGACCACGGCGTCCGGCGCCGCGCGTCGGTGCGCTTGGAATCGGTTCGAGCTTGGGCATTACGTGAAGTTCCGCTCCGCGATCGTGAGGAACTCCATCGAGAAGTCCTCCATGTCGCCGGCGACCTTCTTAATCTGGCTCGTCAGATCATTGTAGAAGTACACCGCCGGGATGGCGGCGAAAAGACCGGCCGCGGTCGCGACCAGCGCTTCGGCGATCGGCGGCGCGACCACGCCGAGGCTCGTCGAGCCGGCGCTGGCGATGCCCTGGAACGCCGCCATGATGCCCCACACCGTGCCAAACAGTCCGATGTACGGCGTGAGCGACGCGGTCGTCGCCAGAAACGGGACGCGATGCTCCAGCTTCGCGACTTCGCTCGTCGACGCACGCAACAAGGCTCGATCCACCGCGTCCAGGCTCCTCAACGTAGGACGTGCGGTTCCGGTCGCCGGCTTGGCTTCGCCCGTCGTGCTGCGCAGCTGCGTGTTGAGCTCGGCATAGCCCGCCTGAAAGAGCGCGACCAGCGGACTGGCGCCGAGGTTCGTGCACACGGCCTGCACTTCGGAGAAGCGGCTGCTCTTGCGGAACACGTCGAGAAACGTCGCCGTCTGTTTCGCGGCGCGCCGCAGCTGCGACTGCTTGAAGAGAATGACGCCCCACGACACCGCGGAGAAGAGCACGAGCGTGATCAGCACCAGTTTGACAACCGGGTCCGCATTGAGAATCAGCGTGGTGATGTCTGTCGAATTGCCGAGACCCGGCTCACTTGCACCTGGGGCACGGCCGGAATCCTGGAAGGCCAGGATCAGCGATCCGAGCGAGCGCACCAATACCTCCACAGACGATCGTGGCAATGCGCCGCTGGGAACAGCGCGGAGCCAAAAGCGTAACACGCGGCCGGAGTGCTGTCAAAGGTTTGATATCATTGCAGTTCCGGTCCCGCCATGCTTCGCTTCCTCGCCGTGCGTCACCTGGCGGTCATCGATCAGCTCGAGGTCGAGTTCGAACCGGGCCTGAACCTGCTGACCGGGGAAACCGGCGCCGGCAAATCGGTGCTCGTCGAAGCCGTCGACCTGCTGACCGGCGCCCGCGCCAGTGCCGATCTCGTCCGCACCGGCGAGGAGCTGGCGACGATCCAGGCCATCTTCGAAAGGCCCGACGGCCGCGAGACCATCGTCCGGCGCGAGATCTCCGCGTCGGGCCGCAGCCGCGCGTTCATCGACGACGCGCTGGCGACGACCGCGGCGCTGAAGGAGCTGGGGACGACGCTCGTCGATCTGCACGGCCAGCACGAGCACCAGACGCTGCTCGACGAGGCCAGCCATCTCGAGCTGCTCGACACGTTCGGCAGGCTCGCTGACGTCCGGCAGACGGTCGCCACGGTCTTCGAACGCTGGCGCGCGGCGGCCGGCGCGCTGGACCGCGTCCGCCTCGACGACCGCGAGAAGCGCGCGCGCATCGAGATCGCGTCGTTTCAGCTGCAGGAGATCGACAAGGTCGCGCCGGCCGCGGACGAAGACGCGACGCTCGCCGACGAGCGGGCGGTGCTGGCCAACGCGGATCGGCTGAGCCGCCTCAGCACCGAAGCCTACGCCGCGCTCTACGACGGCGAAGCGGCGGCGCTCTCGACGCTGGCGACGGTCTGGCGGCGCATCGGCGACCTGGCCGCGATCGACCCGCGCTTTCGACCGTACCTCGAGCAGCGCGACACCGTGCAGCCGGCGCTCGACGACCTCGCGTTCTTCCTCCGCGGCTACGCGGCCGGCCTGGACGCGTCGCCGGACCGGCTGCAGGCGGTCGAAGATCGACTCGCCGCGCTCGAGCGGCTGAAGAAGAAGCACGGGCCGACGCTCGCCGACGTAATGCAGCGGCGCGCCGACCTCCAGCAAGAACTGGCCGCGCTCGGCGCGAGCGAAGAGGATCAGGCGCGGCTCGAGCGCGCCGAGCAGGACGCCCGCGCCGCGTTTCTCGACGCCGGACGCGCGCTCTCGGCCGATCGGCAGCGCGTCGCCAGCGAGTTTTCGCGAGCGCTCGAGAAGGCGCTCGCCGAGCTCGCCATGGCGCAGTCGCGCGTTGCCATTCGCGTCGCGCCGAACGAAGCGCCGGAGACGTGGACGAGCCGCGGCCTCGATGCCGTCGAGTTCCTGCTGTCGCCCAATCCCGGCGAAGAGCCGCGGGCGCTGTCGCGAATCGCGTCGGGAGGCGAGTTGTCGCGCATCATGCTGGCGATGCGCACGCTCGCGTCGCCGGATGCGCCCGGCCGCACGCTCGTCTTCGACGAGGTCGACGCCGGCATCGGCGGCGCGGCCGCGGATGCCGTCGGCGCGCGGCTTCAGGCGCTCGCGGCGCGCGACCAGGTGGTCTGCATTACCCATCTGCCGCAGATCGCGGCGCGTGCGGGGACGCATTTTCAGATTGCCAAGCACGTGCGCGCCGGCCGAACGCTCACGACCCTGGTGCGTCTCGATCGCGCCGGCCGTGAAGCGGAGATCGCGCGCATGATCGCCGGCGCGGAGATCACCGATCGCGTGCTGGCTTCGGCGCGCGACCTGTTGCAGCGCAGAGGCGAAACAAAAACGAAAGAGCAGAAACCTGCTCAGACCATGAAATCGAAAGGCGCTCGTCGTGGCACGTAAGTACTTGATCGATACGTTCGGCTGTCAGATGAACTACCACGACGCCGAGCGGATGGCCGGCTTGCTCGAGGAAGACGGCTTCGAGCCCGCAGCCTCCGATGCCGACGCCGATCTCGTCGTCGTCAACACCTGCAGCGTGCGCGAGCGCGCGCAGGAGAAGCTCTACACGCGGCTCGGCGAGATTCGGGAACGGACCGCGGGGCGCGCGACGCGAACGCTGGTTGCGGTTGCTGGTTGCGTTGCGCAGCAGGAAGGTGAGCGGCTCTTCAAGGAAGATCCGACGATCGACATCGTCGTCGGCACGCAGAGCGCGAAGCAGCTGCCGGCGCTCGCTCGCGCCGCCGCCGAGTCGCGTCGCCGTCAGATCGACATCGACCCCCACGAGGACGTGTCGTTCCCGCTCGGCGTCGCGCGGCACGCGGATCCGGTCCGCGCCTGGGTCACGATCATCGAAGGCTGCAACGAGTTCTGTTCCTTCTGCGTGGTCCCGTACACGCGCGGCCACGAGCGCATGCGGCCGGCCGCCGACATCGTCGCGGAGGTGCGGGAGGCGGCGCGTCAGGGGCGCAGGGAAGTGCAGCTCCTCGGACAGATCGTCAACCACTATCAGGCGCCGGACGATCCGTCGTGCGATTTCGCCGCGCTGCTCGAGCGCGTCTCGGAGGTCGACGGCATCGCCCGGGTCCGGTTCGCGAGTCCCCATCCGCGCCACGTTTCGGACCGGCTGGTCGCGGCGCTTCGCGATCTTCCGAAGGTCTGCAAGCACCTTCACATGCCGGTGCAGTCGGGATCGAACCGCATCCTCAAAGCGATGCGGCGGCGGTACACGCGCGAGTCGTATCTCGACCTCGTCGCTCGCCTGCGTGCCGAGGTCCCGGGCATCGCCATCTCGACGGATATGATCGTCGGCTTTCCGGGCGAGACCGCGGCCGACTTCGAAGAGACACTGGACCTGGTTCGCCGGGCGCGGTATCACTCGATGTACTCGTTCAAGTACTCGCCGCGGCCGAACACGCTCGCCATCAAGCGGCTGGCCGACGACGTGACCGAGGCGGAGAAGACGACGCGCATCATGACGCTGCAGGCGCTTCAGAAAGAGATCCAGGGCCAGTGGTTCGAGTCCGCCGTCGGCACGGTCGAAGAGGTGCTGGTCGATTCGGTGTCGCGGCGTCGCGGCACCGAGGTCTCCGGTCGCACGTCGGGCAACACGGTGGTGAACTTCGCCGGGCCCGCGTCGCTCGTCGGCGCTCTGGCCGCCGTCCGGATCACCGAAGCGGCGCCGAACAGCTTGCGCGGCGAACTGGTTGACACAAGGGAGGCAGTCCATGCTCATTGAGATGGCCATCAAGGGCCTGATGGTGGATCCGGTCACCAACATGCCCATCGTCCTGTTGCGCGACGATGACAACCTGCGGGTGCTACCAATCTGGGTCGGGCCGGTCGAAGCGAACGCCATCGCTCTCCAGGTGGAGAACGCGGCGCCGCCCCGGCCGATGACCCACGATCTGCTGCGCAACCTGATTCAGGAGTTCGGCGCCACGCTCGAGCGGGTCATCATCTGCGACCTCCGCGACAGCACCTTCTACGCGTATCTGGAGCTGAAGCGCGGCGACGAGAAGCTCTTCGTCGACGCGCGGCCGAGCGACGCGATCGCGCTGTCGTTGCGGATGCGGGCGCCGGTCTTCGTGGAGTCGCGGGTGCTCGACGTCGCCAAGTCCGTCGACGCATCGAGCGAGCAGAACGACCGCGAACGGCTGCAGCGGTGGCTCGAGAGTTTGGATCCCGATGACCTCGGCTACAAGATGTAGCATCCTTTTCGTTGACACCCCCCACACCCCTCCCTAGAATGGGCCAGCCGGCATGGCGCCGGCTCCCAATACGATGGTCATTGCTATCGCCAACCAGAAAGGCGGAGTTGGCAAGACGACGACGGCGATCAACCTTGCCGCGGCCTTAGCACTGCGAAACAAGAAGACCCTCCTGATCGACCTGGATCCTCAAGCCAACAGCACGATGTCGTACACCGACATCGCCGGTGTCGAGCGCTCGATGTACGACGTCTTCGTGGACAGCGCGCTGGACATGCGCTCGGTGATCAAGCCGACAGCGCAGCCGAACCTGTTCGTCGCGCCGTCGCGCATCTCGCTGGCGAAGCTCGAGGCGCGGCTGGTGGGGGAGCTGGATTCGCATTTCAAGCTCAAGGACCGGCTGGCGTCGCTTGGCGACGAGTTCGAGACGGTGGTCATCGACTGCCCGCCGGCGCTCGGGCTGCTGACGGTGAACGCGCTCGTCGCGTCGACGCACCTGCTGATTCCGATTCAGTCCTCCTATTTCGCGCTCGAGGGCACGGACGACCTCCTCGAGACGATCGAGAAGGTCCGCGCGCGGGCCAACCCGACGCTGCGGATTCTGGGCGTCGTGATCACCATGCACGACAAGCGGACGGCGCTGGCGCGGGACATCCGGACGCAGATCGACAAGGTGTTCGGCAAGAAAGTGTTCCGCACGGTGATTACCAAGAGCGTACGGCTCGAGGAGAGCCCGGCCTACAAGGAATCGATTTTCCAGTTCGCCCCGGAGTCGTCGGGCGCGAGCGAGTACTACCGGCTTTGCGAGGAGGTCATCGATCGTGTCTAAGCGCGGACTCCCAATTTCGCTGAAGATGCGACACGACGAACATTACGTCGACGCGCTGGCCAACTCGGCGGGCGCGCCCATTGGCCGGCTGGTGCCGATCGACAAGGTCGATCCGAACCCGGATCAGCCGCGCCAGGTGATGGGCGACCTGTCGGAGCTCATGGCGTCGATTTCCGAGAAGGGGATCATCGAGCCGCTGATCGTCCGGCAGCGCGGCACCCGGTATCAAATCATCGCGGGCGAGCGGCGGTATCAGGCCGCGGTCCAGGTCGGGCTTCGCGAGCTGCCGGTCGTGATTCGCGAGGTGGACGACAACGAGATCATCGAGGTCGCCCTCGTCGAGAACATCCAGCGCAAGGACCTTGGCCCGTTCGAAGAGGCGGAGGCGATGGCCAGCCTGACCGACCGCTGTGGCTACACGCACGAGGACCTGGCAAAGCGTCTGGGGAAGTCGCGGACGTCGATTACGGAGTCGCTGGCGCTCGCGGCGATGCCCGCCGACGTTCGAAATCTTTGTCGGCTGGCCGACATTTCCTCTAAGTCTCTGCTCTTACAGATAGTTAGACAGCAGACCCCCCAGAAAATGATCGTCCTCATCGAACAATTGACCCGCGAGGGCGGCTCGGTGACCCGCGAACAGGCCCGAAAGGCGGTCGCGAAGCCCAAGGTCGGTCGTCCCAAGGCCTTCGTCTTCCAGTACCGGCCGCCGACGAAGGCGTTCAACTTGCGCCTGCAGTTCAAGCGCAGCGACGTCCCGCGCGAGGAAGTCATCGAAGCGCTCGAGGCCATCATCGACGACCTTCGGAAGAACTAGATTCCGGGTTCGCGATTCGCCAGCGTAATCCGAGCCGATGTGAACGGCCGCGAGCGCTGTCGCACCAGATCAATCTCGATCCCGCCGCGAGCGCACTGCCGCGATGGCCATGAACAGGCCAGGACGGCGCATGGGATCTTGCGCTCACGGCGCCCGCCTCATTGCGGTCGCAGTAACTGCATAAACAGCCGGCGATGCGTATACGGTGCGCTCGTCGGCGGCAGGCTGATATCACCGGGCTTCAAAGAGCCGGCAGGGGTCGGGGGAGGAAGTCGTATGCCGCTGCGGGCTGGAGACGGCGGGCGACCGGCTGGAGCCCGCCGCCCGCAGCCGGAGCTCTGGTCCAGGCAAGGGTTAAGTCAACATAACATGTCTTATCAGACGTTGGGCCAATCCGGAACAAAACGGCCTGTGGAAAACCTGCGGACGGCCTCTTCCGCCGAATCGCGCCCGGCCGCCACGGCCGCCTCGACGTGTTATCTTCGCGTTCGGAGCGCCTTCTGAAAACGCTCGACCGCTACCTGATTCGGGAAACCCTGACGCCGTTCTTCATCGCGCTGGGGCTCTTCACGTTTGCGCTCCTGGCGCCGCCCATGCTCGACCGCGCCGAGCAGCTGCTCGCCAAGCACGTGCCGCTGCCGACCGTGGGCCTGCTCCTGACGCTGCTGTTGCCCCAGGCCCTCGGCGTGACCATCCCGATGGCGTTTCTGACCGCCGTCCTGATGGCGCTCGGCCGGGTCTCCGGCGACCGTGAAGGCGTCGCGCTCCTGGCCTGCGGCGTCAGCCCGATGCGCATCTTCGCGCCCATCTTTGCGATGGCCCTGGTCGTCGCCGGCGCCGACCTCTACGTGATGACCAGCCTGATCGCCGACTCGAACCAGGCGTTCCGCAACATCACGTTCCGGTTCATGGCCGAGCAGAGCGAGGCCGACATCAAGCCGGGCCAGTTCTACGAGAACTTCCCGGGCAAGGTCCTCTACGCCTCGGGCACGCATCCCGAAGGCGGCTGGGCGGGCGTGATGCTCGCCGACACCAGCGAGCCCGAGTCGCCGGCGCCGACCGTCTACCTGGCCTCCCGAGGCAAACTGGTCGCCGACAAGGCGTCACGCTCGGTCAACCTGTTCCTGACCGAGGCCTACCAGTACACGGCCGGCAAGGACTCCGATACCTACCAGGCGTCCGAGCCCGCCGACGACGCGCCGCTGCGGCTGTCCATTCCGGCGGACTCCGTCTTCGGCAGCGGCGAGGCCATCAACCTGACGAGAGGCCTGGCCGAGCTCCGGATTCCCGACCTGTTGAAAGAGATGGA